>NZ_JBBMXV010000004.1:307211-614423 GCF_037996645.1 Halalkalicoccus tibetensis | reverse complement strand
GAACTGATCGAGCGCGACGCCGAACGCGGACTGGCGACGCTCTGTGTCGGCTTCGGGCAGGGCGCGGCCATCGAGTTCTCCCGGTAGAACCGGTCAAGCCGTCCGTCCCGCCTCGGGTACCGGATGGCGCGCGCGCACCCGCGTTCAGTCGTGGATCAGGACGTCGAGGACGGTCGGCCCGTCGCTCGAAAGGGCGTCCTCGACGGCGGGGGCGATCTCTTCGGGCGTCTCGACCGACCGTCCCTCCGCCCCGTGGCTCTCGGCGTTGGCGGGGATGTCGACGGGCGGCTCGAAGTCCAGCCCGACGTAGTCGTGATCGGCATCGCTTCCCCCGAGGAGCTTGATCGTGTTGTCCTTCAGGATGCGGTAGTTGCGGTTGTCGGCGACCACGACCGTCAGGTCGATCCCGTGGCGCGCGGCCGTGTGGAGCGCGTGGGGGTAGTAGAGATAGGAGCCGTCGCCGACGAAGCCCACGACGTCCCGCGGCGCCTCGCGCTCCCCTTCGGCGACGGCCGCCCCGATCGCCGCCGGGGGCCCGTAGCCCAGCCCGCCGCCCTTGTTCGAGATCATCCCCTCGGGCTCGAGCGGCCACCGGTTCAACAGCACGTACTTCGAGGTGACGCCCTCGTCGACGACGTACGCGTCGGCGGCACCCTCCCGGAGGCCGTCGACCAGTTCGGTCTTCGAGGCGCGGGGGTCGTCCTCGCCGTCGCCGGTCCCGACCGACGCCAGGCGCTCGGCGATCGACTCGCGAACCCCCGCGACGCGTTCGAGGCGCTCGCGCCGGGCGGCGTCGCCGAGCCGTTCCGCGACGCGGTCGGCCAGCTCGGCCATGACCTCGCCGGGGTCGCCGAGCACGGCGGCGTCGGCGGGCTGGTGCTTGCCGAGCTCCCAGGCGTCCTGGCCGAGGTGGATGCAGGTCGTCTCGGGGTCCACGAGGGGGTTTTCGTGGCGGACGAGCGTCGTGTTGGTCGAGCAGCCCGCGAACACCAGCGTGTCGGCGTCCATGAACTCCGCGGCCAGCTCCTCGTCGGGCGGGATGTAGGACGCCCACTGCTCGTGTGCGGTCGGGAAGTTCACCTCGCAGGCGAGGATCTCGCCGTGGACGCGGAGGCCGGCGGCTTCGGCGAGTGTCACCGCCGAGTCGACGGCGTCGCGCCCGGCGCGGGCGACGTGGTCGCCGACGACTAGGACGGGGCTCTCGGCCGCCACGAGCAGCTCCGCGGCCCGGTCGATCTGGCTCCGGTCGCCGCGGCCGGCGGTGGGGATCTCGCCCAGCCGCTCGGGCTCGGCGTCGGTCTCGGCCATCATCGTATCCAACGGGAGGCCGAGGAAGACGGGGCCGGTCGGGGGTGTGAGCGCGGTCCGGAACGCGCGGCGGACCATCGCGGGCAGCGCGTCGACGTCGAGCACCTCGGCGCTCCACTTGGTGAACTCCTCGGCCATCCCTACCAGGTCGCCCGAGAGGATCGGCTCCTCGTGGCGGAAGTCGGCGCTGTGGTTGCCCGCGGTGACGACCACGGGCGCGCCCGCGATCTTCGCGGCGTAGAGGTTCCCCAACCCGTGGGCCAGCCCCGGCGCGAGATGGAGGTTCGCCACGCCCACCGGCAGCACCGACGGATCGTCGTCGGCGTGATACCGCCGGGTGCTGGCGTAGCCGCCGGCCATCCCTACTGCGATGTCCTCGTGAAGCCCGAGGACGTACTCGATCCCGCTGTCGGCGAGCGAATCGAGCACGGGGAGCTCGGTCGTCCCGGGGTTTCCGAAGACGTGGGTGACCCCGTACTGTTCGAGGGCCGCGACGAAGAGGTCGGATCCTGTCGGCATGCCCCCCGATAGGGAGGGAGCCGTCAAAAAGGGGTGCTCACGAACGGGCTCTTCTCGGGTTCTACAGCCCCGGGTAGTCGGCGTACCACGGGTTCACCGTCTCGTAGGCTGCGCTCGCCGCGAGGACGGTCTCGTCGGCGAGGCGCGGGCCCACGAGCTGCATCCCGACCGGGAGACCCTCGTCGGTGAGCCCCGCCGGGACCGACGCCGCCGGGTTGCCCGTCATGTTGAAGACGGCCGTGATGAGCCAGCCGAGGATCGGGTCGGTTTCGACGCCCTCGATCTCGGTCGGGCCGAGCTCGTCGTTCGGGAACGGCGGCACCGAGAGCGTCGAGGTCACGAGCAGGTCGTACTCCTCGAAGACCGCCTGGATCCCCCGGTGGATCCGGGTCCGCTGCCTGTTGTTCATCGCGACGTCCATCGCGCTCAGCGACCGGCCGTACTCGACGAGCCCGATCAGTTCGTCGGGGAACAGTTCGCGGTCGGCCCCGACAACGTCGATACCGTAGTCGGCCATGAGGTTGCCGGCGACCTCGGCGTAGGCCGTCGTCCACATGATCCGCAGCGACTCGATGAGCTCCTCGTACTCGAGCCCGAGGTCGACGTCGATCACTTCGACGGTCGCGCCGGCCTCGCTGATCGTCTCGACGGCCTCGTCGATGACCTCCCGTACCTGCCGGTCGACGGGGTAGACACCCAGATCGGGGCAGTAGGCGACCTTCAGCCCCTCGACACCTTTCTCGAGCGCGCCGAGGTAGTCTACGTCGTTTGGAAGACAGTGTGGGTCGGTAGCGGTGGGCCCGGCCATCACCGAAAGCGCGAGCGCCGTGTCTTCGACGGTTCGCGTCTGGACGCCCTGTTGGGTGAACGTCGACCCGCCCTCGAAGGGCGTGCCCTCGGGGCGGGCGATCCGGCGGAACGAGGGGTTGAAGCCGTACGTTCCGGTGAACGACGCCGGGATTCGGATCGAGCCGGCCCCGTCGCTGCCCGTCCCGAACGGGATCAGCCCGTCGGCAACGGCCGCCGCGCTCCCGCCCGAGGAGCCGCCCGAGTTCAGATCGAGGTTGAACGGCGTCGACGTCGGCCCGGCGACGAGGCTGTCCGTCTTCCCCATGTAGCCGTACTCCGGGGTGTTCGTGGTACCGATCACGATTGCCCCAGCATCGAGCAAGCGCTGGACCGCGTGGCTCGTCCCCTTGGCGATCCGCCCGTCGAAGGCGGCCGACCCGGAGGTGAACCGGACGCCGGTCACCGAATCGACGTCCTTGACGCCGAAGGGGACGCCGTGGAGCGCTCCGAGTTCGTCGCCCCGCGCGACCGCCCGCTCGGCCTCTATCGCGGCGGCGCGGGCTCGCTCGGGGATCACCGTCACGAACGCGTTGAGCCCGCCGTCGCGGGCCTCGATACGGTCGAGGAACAGCTCGACGACCTCCACCGGCGACACCCTGCCCGCACGGATCCGCTCCGCGAGCGCCGCGGCCGACGTGAAGGGGTCGAACCGCTCGTCGGCGACCGCGGACGGGACGGGGGTACCGGCATCGCTCAGCTCCGGTGCCGTCTCCGGGGCCACCGGGCCCGTCACGCCCGTGTTTCCGCCCACCTCGAGATCCACAAATGGTTCGTCCTCGGAAGAAATACTGCTAGTTTGTCTGCTCTTATCCTCATACGACATATATACATGATATATGACGGGGGAGATGTTAAGGGTTCCCCTAGTCACGTGCGATCGTATGTGATGCGGACCGACCGATCCGCCTCCGGGAGCCTGTCACCCTCTAGGGAGTCAGTCGGTGGTCTGGAGGATCAGCTGCGCCGCCTCCTCGGGGACGTCCCAGTGTGGGTAGTGGCCACCGTCGTCGAACCAGTACACCTGGGCGTTCGGAAACCGCTTCATGGCCCGCTTCGCCTGCCGGGGCAGCGTCAGGCGATCCTTGCGGCCCCAGCCTATCGTGACCGTGCCGGGCGTCGATCCCGTCCCCTCTTGGGCGGGACCGAAGGCCAGTCGGTGCACGAGCTCGTCGAAGACCGGCGAGTCGGCGAACGTCCGCAGCTCCTCGGCGGTGACGTCCGCGGGCAGATCCCAGGGCCGTGCCGAGAGCTGGGCCAACAGCAGGGTTCGGCCCACGGCGCTCGCCGCGAGCCGGTCGTGGACCGGCCGGAGCAGCCGGACCAGCCGGATCGACGGGGCGATCGTCGCGTAGAAGAAGTACCGCTCCCAGCCCGTCCAGAACCCGCCGGGGGCGAGCGCGACGGTGTCGCCGACCGCGCCGCGGCGCGCGAGCTCGAGCACGAGCCGCCCGCCCATGGAGTTGCCGACGACGTCGACCTCCTGGAGATCCTGGGCCTCGAGGAAGGAGACGACCGAGTCGGCCAGCGTGTCGATCGAGGTCTCGCCGGACAGCGGCGGGGTCTCGCCGTGGCCGGGGAGGTCGACCGCGATCACCTCGCGCTCGGCGGCCAGCGCGTCGAGCACGGGCTCCCACGTCCGCCAACTGCCGCCTAGCCCGTGAACGAGAAGCAACGGTTCGCCGGCTCCCCGCCGTCTATGATTCAGTTCCATGATAGCAACTGACGCCCCAACCGGGTAGTGGTTCCGTTTCGATCGCTCATGTGATTCGATCGTCGTCGCGGTCGCCGGCGTCCGGGATCGAACGTATGGACCGAGTCAGCCCGACCGAGATCCGCTCGTTCAGCCGGGTTTATCCGAACCACGGCACTGTCGCTCCGAGCCGTGTTTCCGAGTCGTTTCCGCTACGGACGATGCTCCTACGGCTAAGCACGTTGCAGCGATAAAAACAGCAAGCGCGTCTCAGTGCCACCAAGCGGTGGCGGGCTGAGGGCGTTTTAGTTGCGAACGACGTTGGTCGCGCGCGGGCCCTTGGGGGCCTGTTCGATGTCGAACTCGATGTCCTGTCCCTCTTCGAGGTCCGGGCCGCCAACGTCCTCCATGTGGAAGAAAACGTCCTCGTCCGCGTCCTCAGTCGTAATAAATCCGTAACCGCCAGTGTCGTTGAAGAAATCAACCTTTCCGTTTGCCATTGCAAACAAATGTACGCCCAGTAGCCGGATAAGGGTTCCGAGGGTCGTGCTCGCACGACCACCTAGTAGGACGAACACGGTTCCGTCCCGTTCGGCCGAAACCAGGGATCGGACCGAGGTTCACTCCTCCGTCGCCGATTCGCCCTCGCCCTCGTCCTGGATGTCGGTCACGACGCCGGCGCCGGTCTCCTCCGTGACGACGTTACCTTTCTCCACGAGGTCGTCGACGACCGTCGCGAACTTGTCGGACTCGAGGGTCTCGTACTCGCCGTCGAGCCCCTTCCAGAGGCTGTAACAGAGCACGAGGAGGACGAACGCGAACGGGAGGCCGGCGGTGATCGACGCGGTCTGCAGCGCGGCGAGGCCGCCGCCGATCAGCAACACCGCGGCGACCGTCCCCTCGGCGAGGGCCCAGGCGACGCGCTGGTTCTTCGGCGCCTCGTGCATCCCACCCGACGAGATGTGTCCGAGGACCAGCGAGCCCGAGTCCGAGGACGTGACGAAAAAGGTCATCACGAGGACGACGGTGATCACAGAGAGGACCGCCGTCAGCGGCAGCAGCGTGAAGAGCTCGAACATCGCGACCTCCTCGCCGGCCTCGAAGACCGTCCCCATGATCGTCTGCTCAGTGAACAGCTCGAACTGGAGCGCGGTGCCGCCGAAGACCGCCATCCAGAAGAAGGAGAACAGCGGCGGGAGGAACAGCACGGCGAAGACGAACTCGCGGACGGTTCGGCCCCGCGAGATGCGCGCGATGAACATCCTGACGAACGGCGACCACGCGATCCACCAGCCCCAGTAGAAGAGGGTCCACTCGCCTTGCCAGCCCGCGTAGGGCGACTCGCCGTAGGAATCGGTCCACAGCGCCAGTTCGGGGAAGTTCACGAGGTAGTTGCCGAGGGCCTGGGGGAACGTCCCCAGAACGAACAGCGTCGGGCCGGCCAACAGGACCATTACCATCAACAGCACCATCAGCCGGACGTTGAACTGGCTCAGCCGGCGGATCCCCTCGTGCATCCCGAGGCCGACCGAGACCAGCGCGATCACCGTGATCACCGCGATGATCACTACTTGAGTGCCCGTCCCGTTGGGGACGGCGACGCCGAACACCTCGGGGCCGATAAACGAGATGCCGGCGTTGATCTGGAGCGCCCCGAGCCCGAGCGAGGTCGCGATGCCGAACAGCGTCGCGAACACCGTCAGGACGTCGATGAGATGCCCCCACCAGCCGTGGATGCGTTCACCCAACAGCGGCCAGAACACCGACCGGAACGTCATCGGCAGCCCGCGGTTGAACGTGAAGAAGCCGATCCCGAGCCCGACGAGCGCGTAGACCCCCCAGGGGTGAAAGCCCCAGTGGAGATAGGTGATCGCCATCGCGGTCTCCGCGGCCGCCTCGGTCTCCGGCTCGGCGCCGAACAGCGGGTCCGCGAAATGGAAGAGCGGCTCGCCGACGCTCCAGAACATGAGGCCGATCCCCATCCCGGCGCTGAACAGCATCGCGAACCACGAGAGGTCGCTGAACTCCGTGTCGGCGTCGACGCCGCCGAGCCTGATCCGTCCGTACTTGCTCGCCCCGAAGAACAGCACCGAGACCATGAAGACGTTCATCGCGAGGACGTAGAACCAGCTGAAGTTCGCGTTCACGCCCTCGAAGGCCCAGTCGAACCCCTGCTCCGCCCGGTCCGGAAACAGCAGCGTGATGGCGACGAACAGTACGATGACGGCCGACGAGATGAGGACCACGTGGGGCTGGACGTCCAGCCCGGCGACCTGAACGTTCGTCCCGCCCGGCTCGGTTTCCGTGTCCGCCTCGAACAGCTCGTTCGTGATCCCCTCGTCGTGCGGGGAGCCGTCCTCCGCCATCACCGCCCCCCGTCCCGCGGGTTCCCAGCAGTTCGTCTCCCCGACGCGCCGGGCGGCCGGGTCGGTCCTACTCGAACGCGTCCGTCATCCATCGGTCGACGTCCCCTGACGTCCCTCGGTCCGACGACGCACACACCGGCTCACGTCCATACGTGTTCCCACTCATCAACTCGTGTAATCAAGCTACTGTTTGCCGGCCGCGGGAACCGCGCAGTGGCGGGTGCAGAGTACCCGTCCGCTCACGCTCACTCCGCGGCCTCGTTCCCCGAGATCTCCCGAGCGTAATGCAGGAAGGTGTCGGCCGAGCCGACCACGATGCGAGCCTCGACCGTCACGGTCTCTATCCCCACCAACGCGACCCGGGTCCAGAGGTCGACGACGACACCCCTGTCCAGGACGCGATCCAGCACCTCGGCGAGACCTGCCGTGCTCGGTCGGACGGATCCCATTGCGACGTGTGGTACGAGGTCTCTACACGGGCCCTTAGCGTTTCCCTGATATATTCACGAAGGGGAGGTCGTAACCAAGGTGCGGAGGGCGCGCCGGCCGGTTTCGGGGGCTACGACAGGGCCGGGAAGGGTCCCGTCTCGCCCCCGCAGTACCGCACGCTACCGGTAGAGAAGGCTCTCCCGGAACTGGATGAGGTGGCTGTCGCGGGTCGCCGACGGGACCGCGTCACCGTCGACGAACCGGTAGTGCTCGTCGGTCAGCGCCGTCAGACACTCCGCCAGCGCGTCGACGTTCCGCTGGGCGATCGTTCCGCTCTTCCCGGGGTCCTGCTCGGCGATGCGGACGTTCTCCTCGATCCGTGCGGCGTTGATCACGATCGTGTCGGTTCCGCGCGAGCGAAAGACGTGCGTGAACCGCTCGAGCACGGAGAGGACGCCCTGGAGACGGCCGTCCGACTCGGCCGTCCCGAAGAGGCTCGCCCCCGGCGGGAACAGCGACGGATCCCCCTCCGTGTCGGTCAGCTCGGCGGTGAACCCGTTCCGGTGCGTCTCCGTCAGCAGCGCCGTCACGGCCGCCTCGGCTTCCGGGGAGAGCTCCTCGGTGACCTCGAGCAGGAGGTACTCGCCGGTCAGTTCCTCGGGCGAGATCGGGGCACTGTACCGCTCGGGACGCCCGCCTCCGGTGGGAACGTGCTGCAGAACGCCGCTGAAGATGGACTTGAGAGTAAACATCCTTCTAGGATCAGACACGTGACTCGGGGGTAAACGTTTCGGTTGAATGATACTGCTAGGATACTAGCAATAGGGTCATGCCGATCGTGGCGCCGCTCACCGCTCGCCCGCGGATCGATCACGACAGAACCAAACCGGCGGTCTCCGTTGGGGATGGTATGCGTTCACTCGCCTCCCACCCACAGTTCGCCGGTGATCTCTTCGAGACCGTCCAGCTGTCGGGGGCGTTCAGGGACTCGAAGACCTTCGTCGACGCCGTCCCCGACGGCGAGGTGGAGGCGATCCGCGAGCGCTTCGAGGACGAACACGCGGCCGAGGAGTTCGACGCGAAGGGGTTCGTCTCCGAGACGTTCTCGCTGCCCGAGGACCCCGTCACCGCCGCCGACCCCACCGAGGTCTCGATGACGTGGTACATCGACGAGCTCTGGGAGCACCTCATCAGGGAGCCAAGCGAGGAACGCGAGTGGAGCACCCTGCTTCCCGTCCCGCGTCGGTACGTGAGCCCTGCCGTCGCTCTTCTACTGACCGCTCGTCGCCACCGGTCGCGTACTTCAGTCCTATGCCCGTTCTCACGCCCTGACGATCGGCGCCACAGCTTATCGGCCGTCGTCCCCTATTCGAACCCGCGGCGTCGGGGACCACGATGGATGGGCCCGCAGTCGACGCCGCACGAGGTGCCCCTGACAACACCCTTTTTCGAGCGTTCGACCGCCGTCGGAGGCTATTCGCGCGTGATCGGTGGCGAGCCGATCGGGAGGGGGTACACTGGTACTCCCTTCGATCCGACGGCCGCCCGCGCCGACCGGTAGCCGACCGCATCGTCGAGGTCGTTCCGCGGCGAGAACGGGACGCGGTGGACGACGACGAACCCGCTCGTAACCTGTGAGACCATAGCACCGCCGGATCGCCCGGCCGGCGTTCCGACGCTCCGTGCCCTACTCGTCCGCGTAAACCGTATGGCGATACACGAACCACGCCCCAGCGGGATCGAGGGTTCGCGGAACACGGACCTCAACTCCGGGTGAGGGCGTATCGGCGTACCCGTCACCAGCACCCCTCCGAGCGACCGCGATATTCCCGAACGGGCCGGCGCCCTGCCCGTCAGTAGCCCGACCGACCGCGGCGTGGGGATCCTACCGGGCTACGAAACCCCTTCACGAATCGATCGTAATCGGATACGGTTACACCACTCGGTTTGACACCGGGTCGTGCTTGGCCCGTTCCACCGATTGAGGGCCGACAGCAGGGGATATTTCGGCCATACAGTATGATGTCGGGAAGACGTGATGTAACCGGAAGACGCTACATTCGTCGACGTAGTTCAGAAAAACTTAATAGATGCTCATCTCACGATGTATCTATGGCGATACAACGACGTGAGTTCCTCTCGGTCGTCGGGAGCGGGGCGGCGGCTGGGCTGGCCGGATGTACGGGTCTGTTCTCCGATGAGGGCGGAAACGGGGGGGACGGGGACGGAGGATCGGGTGCCGATATCGAGGGCGAGGAGCTGGTGCTGACGACGACGACCAGCACCTACGACACCGGCCTCTTGGACGAGGTCAACGCGGCCTTCGAGGAACGGTTCGGAACGCCCGTTCAGGCGATCTCCCAGGGGACGGGCGCGGCCCTGGAGACCGCCCGCAGCGGGGACGCCGACGTGATCATGGTCCACGCCCGGAGCCAGGAGGACGAGTTCATGGAGGAGGGCCACGGGGTGAATCGCCGGGACCTGATGTTCAACGACTTCGTGATCGTCGGGCCGGCTGACGATCCGGCCGGCATCGAGGGTACCGAAGGAGCCGAAGAGGCGTTCGCGACCATCGCGGAGAACGAAGCGCTGTTCGCCTCGCGGGGCGACGACTCGGGAACCCACGGTACCGAACTCGGGATCTGGGAGGAGTCCGGCGTCGAGCCGGGTGGCGAGTGGTACCTCGAGACCGGCCAGGGGATGGGCGACACGCTCAACCAGGCCAGCCAGCAGGGCGGCTACACCCTCGCGGACCGGGGGACGTTCATCTCCCAGCAAGAGGAGATCGAGCTCGGGATCCTCGTCGAGGGGCCCGTCGAGGGCGGCCCCGAACTGCTCGCCAACCCATACGGGATCGTCGCCGCGAACCCCGCGGTTCACGAGGACCGGAACTACGACCTCGCGATGGGGTATATCGGCTTCCTCACGGGGCAAGAGGGGCAGGACGTCATCGAGAACTACGAACTCGACGGCGAGCAGCTGTTCTTCCCCGAGGCGATCTCCGAGGACCCGAACTTCGGACAGTACGTGCCCGAGGACTGGCAGCCCGACGGTGGCACTGAAGCGGGCGAGGACGAGACCGATACGTGATGGCCGTCGAGGCGCTCGCGTTCGCGTTCGTCGAGCTCCCCTTCGAGAGCCACTACATCTCGAGCGTCGTCCGCGTCTCGCTGTACGTCAGCCTGATCGCCGTGACGATCTCGACGCTGTTCAGCCTGCCCGTTGCGATACTCGTCGGGTTCAAGGAGTTCCCCGGCAAGGGGCTCGTGACCGCCGTGATCAACACCGGGATGGGGTTTCCGAGCGTCGTCGTCGGTCTCGTGGTCCTCTTTCTGGTATCGAACCAAGGCCCGCTCGGCGCGTTGAACCTCGTGTTCACGCCCGAGGCGATGATCATGTCACAGTTCGTGCTCGCCACCCCGGTCATCACCGGGGTAAGCCTCGCGGCCGTCACCAGCGTCGAGCAGAACGTCCGCGACGCGGCCTACGTGATGGGCGGCACGCGCCTCGACGTCGCGCTGGTCGTGATCAAGGAGGCCCGCTTCGGGATCGCGACCGCCGTTTTGGCGGGCTTTGGCCGCGCGATCAGCGAGGTCGGCTCGGTCCTGATCGTCGGGGGTAACATCGCGTACGCCGACGGGACCTCCTACACCCGGAACCTCACGACGGCGATCCAGCTCGAGGCGCGCCAGGGCCGCTTCGAGACCGCGATGTTCCTCGGGGCGATCCTCGTCACGATCGTCCTGCTGGTCAACTGGCTCGTCGGCCGCCTCGGCGGGGGTGGTCGGACGCGATGAACGCGGTCCTCGACGTCGAGGGGCTGCGACACGCCTACGGCGAACCGGTGTTCGACGACGTCTCGATGGCCGTCGATCGCGGCGAGATCCTCGCGATCATCGGCCCCTCCGGCGTCGGGAAATCGACCCTGCTCCGGCTGCTCGCGCTGTTCGAGCAGCCCGACGGGGGAACGATCAGCTACGACGGGACCGACGTCTGGAGCATCTCGGAGGGCCAGCGACTCGCGCTGCGCCGGAACGTCGGCATGGTGTTCCAGGAGCCGAGCCTGTTCGACACCTCGGTCCGGGAGAACGCCGAGTACGGGCTCCGCGTCCGCCAGTCGTGGGCTGACCGGATGAAACGCAACGCCGCCGAGCTCGTCGGCAAGCGAAACGGGACCAGCGAGGCGGCACTCGAAGCCCTCGATGTCGTCGGGCTCGTCGAGAACGAGGGCCAGAACGCGCGGTCCCTCTCGGGGGGCGAGGCCCAACGGGTCGCCTTCGCCCGCGCGCTCGCGTACGAGCCGGACGTGCTACTGCTCGACGAACCGACCTCGGACCTCGACCCGCGGAACACCGCCGTGCTGGAGGGCGCGATCGGGGAGGCCCGCGACCGGGGGATCGGGACCGTCGTCGCGACCCACGACATGCACCAGGCCGAGCGGATCGCCGACCGGGTGGCGGTCCTGCTCGATCAGGGAGTCATCGAAGTCGGCCCGACCGAGCGGGTCTTCGAGGACCCGCGCGACGATCGCACCCGGAAGTTCATCGACGGGGAGTTGGTCTACTGAGGGCGGGCGCGGCGGTCCGGTTCACCTAGTTCTCCCGGCTCAGTCCGGCGTCCAGCGGACGTCCGAGAGGGTCCGCTGGACGGCCTCCTGGCCGACCGCGGCGGCGAGCTCCTCGAACCCCTGGCGCACCAGCCGGTCGTCGGCGTTGGCCACCAGCCGCGAGACGATGAACTCCGGCGTCGAGCGCCCGACGGTCCCGAACCGGGGCTGGTAGTCGACCCGCAGCTCCAGCTCGGGGGTCAGCCCCTCGGCGAAGATGCCGTCGATCCGCGCGGCCGCCGGCAGCGGCTCGAGGTCCGCCGCGAGATGGGTGACGAAGACGCCCAGGGCGTCGCGCTCGACAGTCAGGCCGACGAGGCCGTTCAGCAGGTCGGCCGCCCGCCCGGGCTCGGTGATCGCCTCGAACTCGTCGACGAGCATCAGCGTCCGGCCGTCGGCGACCAGCGGGGGCACCACCGACCGCAGCGTCGACTCCAGGACGCCCGCGTTGAACGAGGCGTGGCGCCGATGGAATACGACGTGGTCGAACGAGCCGACGCGGGCCGCCTCGGCCGGGACGGGAAGCCCCATCGAGGCGAGGACGGCGACCGCACAGAGCGTCTCCAGCAGCGTCGTCTTCCCGCCGGAGTTCGCGCCCGTCAGCACGGCGACCCGGTCGCCGACGGGCGGCCGGGGCGACTCTGACTCCGGGATCTCGTGGGGCCCGACCGCGTACGTCACCGGCTGGACCTCGCCCGGAAGGAACGGGTTCCGGGCGTTTCGCACGGCCATCCCGTCCTCGACGAGCTCCGGACGACGCAGGTCGTACTCGGCGGCGAACCGGCCCAGCGAGAGGCTGAACGCGACGTCCGAGACCGCCTCGACGGCCGTCTCGACGTCGCTGCCGGCGTCCTCGACGGCCGCGCGGAGCGAGCCCGCCACCTCCCGCTCGCGGGTCTCGGCGTCGGCCTCGAGCTCTTCGACGAGGGCCCGGAGGGTGCCCGAGACGAAATCGGCGCTGTCGACGGCGTCCTCGACGGCCGCGGCCCGGATCGTCCCCCGGTCGATCCCGCTCTCCCCGGCCACGTACTCGATCACGGCGCCCCGGAACTCCTCGAGGTCCCGCGTGCCGGCCTCCCGCACCGACTCGATGACGTCGAGCGCCGACCCCTCGAGCTCCTCGGCCGCCGCGAGCCGCTCCCGGGCGCGGTCGAGCTCCTCGTCGGCGCCCGAAAGCACCTCGAGCCCGCCGTCGGTCTCGCGGAGGTAGCCGAGCGCGCCGGCGGCCTCCCGGAGGTCCGCCCCGTCCAGCCCCGCCAGCACGTCGAACGCCTCGCCCTCTAGCTCCGCCTCCCGGAGCGCCAGCACCGCCTCGACGGCCGCGCGGTCGGTCCCGCCGGCCGCGTCGTACTCCTCGAACGCCTCGAGGACGCGCCGGCGCTCCCCCTCGTCGAGCGACTCCCAGGCGTCGCGGGCGGCGAGGACCTCGTCGAGGCGCTCTGCGGCCGCCGCCCGGTCGGAGAGCGGCGTCAGGACGCGAATCCGGTCCGCGGCCCCGTCGGTGACGGCGTACTCGGCGGCCAGCGAGAGCAGCTCGTCGTAGACCGAGCGGGCGTCGCCGGTCGCCAGGGTGTCGAGGCCGGCCTCGCCGTGGGCCCGCCGGAGGATCCGCGTCGCCCGGCCGCGGGCGACGCCGGCCCCGACGAGCGTCCCGACGGAGCCGGCCTCGATGGCGCGGATCGCGTCCTCGACGCCTAGCTCCTCGGCCAGCAGCTCGCTCGTCTTGGGGCCGATGCCCCAGTACTCCTCGAGGCTCATACGCCGAGGTGGCGGGGCGAGCCCTTTGCCGTTTTCATACCCGCCCGACCACGAGGGATTCTCGGACCCGCTCGCGGGCGGATGGCGTGTATTCATTAGCCCCGGTCGGGAACCCCCGACGGTGATCGTGGGAGCGATACGGACGGTCTGGGCGAGCCCTGCACGCCGGCGATGGGTACTGTGGGGGATCCTCGCGCTGTCGTTCCTGCTGGTGAACGTCTACCGGCTCTCGACGGCGGTCATCTCGGCGGAGCTGATGGACGCGCTCGGGACGACGGGCGCCCAGCTCGGCACCCTGCATGCGGTCTTCTTCCTGGTCTACGCGGTGATGCAGATCCCGACGGGGATCCTCGTCGACCGCGTCGGGCCGCGGCTCACCGCCGCGGGCGGGGCGGCAGTGATGAACGCCGGCGCGATCTGGTTCGCGCTCGCGGGCAGCTACGGCGCCGCCCTCGGCGGACGATTTCTCGTCGGTCTCGGCGGGAGCGTGATCTTCGTCTCGATGCTGCGGTTCTGTGCGAACTGGTATCGGATCGACGAGTTCGCGACGATGAACGGGCTGAGCTTCGCCGTCGGCGGGCTGGGCGGCGTCCTCGCGACGACCCCGTTCGCGCTCGCCGTCGACGCCGCCGGCTGGCGGCAAACGGTGCTCGCCCTCGGGCTGTTCGGTCTCTGTGTCGCGGTCGCGACCGCGGCGCTCGTCCGCGATTCGGCCGAGCGGGCGGGGCTGGCGCCGATCGAGGACGTCCCCGAACAGCCCCGGCTGTCGGTGGCGGAGATCCGTCGGTTCACCGGCCGGATCGTCGCCGACCGATGGACGTGGGCGGTATCGGTGCTCCTCTACTGCACCGGGGGCGTGAACCTGACGCTGATCGGACTGTGGGGGATCCCCTACGTCGTGCAGGTCCATGACGTCTCGGTGACGATCGCGTCGACGATCACGCTGCTCGGCGGCGTCGGCGCCGTCGTCGGCCCCCCGGTGTTCGGCCGGCTCTCGGATCGGACGGATCGCCGGACCGAGTTCATCGTCGCCGGCGCGATCGTCCACACGGCGGCCCTGGGCGCGATCGCGGCAGTCGGCGACCCGCCGCTGGTCCTGGTCGGGGCGGCCTTCTTCGTCCTCGGGGGCCTGCTGGGGGCGTTCGTGCTGACCTACCCGATGATCCAGGCCCGCTACGACGACAGGGCGAGCGGCATCGCGCTGGGGACGATAAACGGGGCGTCGTTCTTCGGGGCGGCGTCGTTCCCGACGCTCATGGGCTGGGCGCTCGACGTCTACTGGACCGGCGAGTACGTCGACGGCGTCCGGGTATACACGACGACGGGCTACCGCGCCGCCTTCGGGATCGGCGCCGCAGCCGGCCTCGTCGCGATCGGCTGTGCCCTCTGGCTCCACCGGCGTGCCGACTGAAGGGACAGGACGGGACGGTTTTTCCCGGGGAGCGGCTCGCCCCCCTCAGATACCGAGGATCACCTGTGCCAGCCCCAGGAAGATGAAGAACCCGAGCACGTCCGTCGCGGTCGTGATGAAGATCGTCGCCGAGGTCGCCGGATCGGTCCCGGCCCGGTCGAGGAGCAGTGGGATGATCGTTCCGAAGAACCCGGCGATGACGAGGTTCAGCACCATCGAAGTGCCGAGAACGAGACCCAACAGCGGGCTCTGGTTGAACACCGTCGCGATCGCCGCGACCAACAGCCCGGTGATCGCCCCGTTGGCGGCCCCGGCGATGATCTCGTTGAGGACGGCGCGCCCGCCGGTCGACAGCGAGACCTGATCGAACGCGAGCCCGCGGACCGTCACCGCCATCGATTGCGTTCCCGCGTTCCCGCCCATCCCGGCGACGACCGGCATGTAGACGGCGAGCAGCGTGAACGCGGCGATGGTGTCCTCGAACAGCCCGACGACGGCCGCCGCCAGAAACGCCGTCCCGAGGTTGACGATCAGCCACTTATACCGGTTCCGGACCTTCGAGAGGGGGCCGTCGAGGATGCTCTCCTCCTCGGTGACGCCCGTGAACTCGTAGAGGGTCCTGCTCGCCTCCTTCTCGAGGACCCGGAGGAGGTCCTCCGCGTAGATGACTCCCAGAACCGTATCCTCTCCCTCCTCGCGATCGAGGACCGCGACCGAGCTCTCGGGGTTCGCCCGGAACACCTCGATGACCTCCTCCTGCTCGTCGTCGAAGTCGGCGGTCGGCGTGTCGTGGACGTAGTCGGTGATCGCTTCGGAACCGGTCGTCGTCGCCAACGCCTGTCCGGGTAGCTCGCCCAGGAGCCGTCCCCCCTCCATGACGAAGACCGTGGGGAACCGGTCCGTTCGGTCCTCGTACCGACGCACGCGCTCGGTCACCTCCTCGAAGCTTCGCTGGCTCCCGACCGTGACGTAGTCGAGATGCATGAGCCCCGCGGCGCTCTCGGGGTCGAACTCGAGGAGGAACTCGATGCGCTCCCGGCGGTCGTCGTCGAGCCGGCGGAGGATCTCCTCCTGGCGGTCCTCGTCGGCGAGCGCGAGGACGTCGGTCGCCTCGTCCGGGTCGAGCCGTCGGACGAAGCCCTGGAGCTGCTCGCGCGTCAGGTCCTCGACGACGCTCCGTCGAACGGAGTCGGGGAGCTGGAAGAACACCTCCCGCTGGCGTGGCCAGGGGAGCGCCCGGAACTCGTCGCCCGGGGCCGTCGAGGTGGCGAGGGTCCGCTGAACGTCCGCCGAAGTATCCGCCATGGACCAACCGGTTACCCCGAAGACTAAGACCTTGCCATGGAGACCGGTCGCCCGACCGGGATCGGTCGCTGTCGCCCGGAAACGGTCGGAAACCGTTCCCCTCGCTCCCGTTCCCGGGAGCGATTCCGAGTACGGGCCGTGAGACGGGCGTCTTCCGTACGGAGAGGACGTCTCCCTGCATACGAAAGGGGAGCCGATATGCGGGTATGCGTCCCATCCCGGGACACGGACGACGACTCACCGACGCTTTTCGGGAGCGATCCCCGTCGGCGACGTACTGAGGCAGGACCGCCCGACGTGCTGTACACCGTCACATCATGCAACTCAGCCTCGAACTCGAATACTGGACCATTGATAGCACGGGCGCGCTCGCGCCCGCAACACCGGTACTCGACCGTATCGACGACCTCGACGCCGAGAGCGCGGACCCCCTGCTGGAGGTCGTCACCGACCCCTGCGACGGCGTAGCCGAACTCGAAGCGGAGGTCACGGCGCGCCTCCGGGAGGCGATCGACGTCGCCCGGGAGGAGGACCGACGCCTCGTCCCGCTGAGCACACCGCTCAACGCCGGCTCGATCAGCACCAGCGACGGCCCGCGGACCGAGATACAGCGTCGGGTGCTCGGCGAACGGTTCGCGGACGCCACCCGCTGTGCGGGGACGCACCTGCATATCGATCAGATCGCCGGCGCCGAGACCGACCAGCTGAACCTGCTGACCGCGCTGGATCCCGCGTTCGCGCTCGTCGCGAGCTCGGGACACCACCGGGGTGAGGCCGTGGCCAACTGTGCGCGCCCCCACGTCTACCGCCGGGGCTGCTACGGCGACCACCCCGAACTCGGCCGGCTCCGGCCCTACGTCGACGATACCGCGGAGTGGGACGAACGGGTCGCCGACAGCTTCGAGCGCTTCCGGCGGGAAGCGATGGCCGAGGGCGTCGATCCGGCGGCGTTCGAGGAGCAGTTCACCCCGGAGGACTCGACCTGGACGCCCGTCCGGCTGCGCGAGGAGTTCGGGACGATCGAGTGGCGGGCGCCGGACGTGGCGCTGCCCGGCCAGATCCTGCGGCTCGTGACGGACGTCAGGAACGCCGTCGACAGCGTGGTGGATCGGGGCCTCGAGATCGGCGGCCGGCCCGGCGTCACGGGGGAGAGCGTGACGGTTCCCGAGTTCGACCGGCTTCAGGAGCACACCCGGGCGGCCATCGACGACGGACTCGACGCACCCGCCGTCTCGCAGTATCTGGAGCGGATGGGGTTCGACCCCGCGGACTACCGGCCGATCGCGAAGGAGTGCGAGCACGTCTCCCGGCTCTCGCGGGAGCGCGCGAGGCGGCTCAGGCTCCGGTACGCCGACCGGCTCGAATGGGAGGTCGAGGCCCTCTCGGACGACGTGTCGAAGCGGGCGGCGGTCCCCCGGTCGAAGACGCAGCGCCGCGTCCCGACGGTGCGAAGCAGGACCGTCTGAACCCGATAGACCGTCCGATCGCTCCGCGGGACCCTGTCCACGGCTCAGCCACCGAACGTGCGGACGACGTAGAGCAGGGCCCACGCGGCGATCCCGAGGCCGACCCAGAGCTCCGCGACCCGCATCGGGACGCGCCTGATCGCGACGAGCCCCCCGAGGACCAGCAGCCAGCCGATCGGGACCGCCGCCCAGACCGCGACGGGCGGCCACCGGATCCCGACCAGCACCGCAGCGACGAGTATCAGCGCCGACGAGAGTCCCCAGCCCGTCCGGATCTCGCCGCGCGTGGCGTTGACCATGCATGACAGTCACTACCACTGTACATATCAAATTTTCTAATTAATTCATTCTATAGAGTATGAAAACAACCGATCCGGTCGAGGGGCCGGGCGAATCGGCGGGGACACCCGGCCGCCCGGTCGACCGAACCTGCTCGAGTCACCGTGCCCGGGTCGGTGGGGAGGGGAGTGTTCGTTTCGGTCCTCTGCTGAGAGAACGGCGACGAAACGGCCGAGGGCTGCGGGCCGAAATGTATTTGAGGGCGGAAGATTTCGTGGGTGACACGTACGCTTCGACCCGATCGTGCCGATCGGCGGGACGACCGAGGCCGGCGGTGGCGACCACTGAACCATATGGCACTCTGGACGATGCTCGGGGGACTGATCCCGCTGCTCTCGATCGGCCTGCTCAGCGTGCTCCTCTACGTCTGGCTTCGCAACTACCGCCAGTACCGGACGGGGTTGACCCTCGGCTTTCTCAGTTTCGGGGTCGCGCTCTTCCTGGAGAACGTGACGGTCCTCTACATGTGGTATATGATGGAGATGATGTACGCGACCGCGACCGCGATGCAGCGGGTGTTCCTGCTCGCGTCCGCGCTCGAGTTCCTCGCGCTCGCGATCATCACCTGGGTAACGCTCCGCTAGCCGTCGATCGTGCTCGCGGCGAACCGGATCCGAAACGGAGGACGGGACTGCGCTCTATAGTCGTGCCCCTGACGAGGCACGGGTGGCCGTAGCGGCTCCGGCCTGTTGAAATCACCGATCGGTCGAACGACGAACCCGTTCGAACGTGTCGGACGGCCGTGGAGCCCCGCCGAGCGGTGTAGAAAGGGGGCGGCCCGGCCGACGGCGCTATTCCTCCCAGTCGACGGCCGCGCTCCCGGGCTGGGTGTCGGCTTCGAGGACCCGATAGGAGTTCGTGGCACAGCACTGTTCCTCGTTGCCGATCGGGTGGATGGCCCCGCTCTCCCGGACCCGAACCGGCATGAGCTGGCCGCAGCCGTCACACACCGCCACGGCCTTCTCCTTCCCGTTTCCCTCCCCGGACATGGTTTCGTGGACGTATCGCCGGCTGCTCCCCATAGACATATCGGTCAAAGCGGATGCTGCCGGTTGCGAAGCCGTTCCCCGATCCGCTCGGGAGGCGTCGGCCGCTAGTCGGTCGTCCCCGCCTCGGTACTCAGGTCGTCGATGTACTGGTCCTCCCACTCGCGGCGCGCCTCGAGCTCGCGGCGCCCCCGGTCGGTGAGGACGTACATGTTCGTCCGCTGATCGAGCTCGCCCTTCTTGACCAGTCCCTTCTCGACGAGCGTATCGAGGTTCGGATACAGCCGTCCGTGGTGCACCTCGCTGTCGTAGTACTCCTCGAGAACGTCCTTGAGCTTCAGGCCATGCGGTTCGTCGAGTCCGGCGATGACGCAGAGGAGATCGCGCTGGAACCCCGTCAGATCGTTCACGTCATTTCTCGGACCGGGATTGTTGTCAAATTTTCGTATATTCTCGCACTCAGGACGGTGAATTGAATGCCACGGGAGCCGGCCGCGAATCCCGGTGCGACGGCGACCCGACCGGGACGATCGTGTCCGAGAACCATCGCTGAGGCCACCGAAGGGCGATCCCGAACGCCGGGATCGGCCGGGCGGGCTCACCCCGGAAAACGCTGCCCCTCGGAATACACCTCGCCGGGAGCGTTACCCTTTCTCCCGCGACTCCCCGATCGAGGGATGATGCGATCCTATCTCGACGAGTTCGATCGCCGTGACTGGCAGGAGGAATCGCCCGACGGGACGGTACGACTGGCCGTCATCGGCCTGGGCTGGTTCGCCCGTGAACAGGCCCTCCCCGGTATCGAGAAGAGCGAGTTCTCCGAGACGACGGTGCTGGTCACGGGCTCGCCCGAAGCGAGCCAGCAGCTCGCCGCGGAGAACGGCGTCGAGCACGTCCTCTCCTACGAGGCGTTCCACGACGGCGAGGCCGAGGACGCCTACGACGCGGTCTACGTCGCGACGCCGACGGGCCGCCACCTCGAGTACGTCGAGACGGCCGCCGACCTCGGGAAGGCCGTGCTCTGCGAGAAGCCCATGGAGAAGACCGTCGAGCGCGCCGAGCGCCTCCAGGAGACCTGTGAGGAGGCGGGCGTCCCGCTGATGGTGGGTTACCGCCCCCGGCTGGAGCCCGACTTCCGGCGCGCGCCCGCGAGCTGATCCGCGAGGGCGTCATCGGCGAGGTCACCGAGGTCCACGCGCAGTTCTCCTTCGAGGTCCTGGAGATGGGCGGGCCCGACCAGTGGCGCATCGACCGCGAGCTCGCGGGCGGGGGATCGCTGATGGACGCGGGCGTCTACACCGCGACGGCCGCCCACTTCTTCGCCGATAGCGAGGCCGTCTCGGTGCAGGGCGAGACCGTCTCGGAGCACGAGGCCTTCGACGAGGGCGTCGACGAGCGCGGGGTCTACACGGTCCAGTTCGAGAACGGCGTCACCGCATCGTGTTCCGCGAACTTCACCGGCTCGTACAACGACTGGGTCGAGGTCACCGGCACCGAGGGGACGCTGCGGATCGAGCCCGCCTTCTGGTTCAACGTCGATCGCGAGCTCACCGTCGATCGCGGGGACTGGGACGTGACGATCGGTGCCCCGTCGGTCGACGAGGTCACCGAGGAGTTCGACCACTTCGGCTACTCGGTCCTGACCGGGACCGACCCCGAGCCCGACGGCGACGTCGGGATCGCCGACATCGAGCTGCTCGAGGGCGTCTACGAGTCCGCAGAGACCGGCGAGCGCGTCCGGCTCGACTGAGGGCGAACGTGCCTGCAGGGAGGGGTAACCACTACACTCGGAGGTTCATAGCGACCGGTGGGGATCCCCGTGGCGGAACGTATCGAGCAGCATCCGCTCGAAGCGCTCGCCGTCGACCGATTCGACGACGCGCGTTCGGGGCTCGCCGTCGGTGACGCCCAGCTCGTCGACGAGGCTGTAGCCCCGCGTCGGGCCCTCGCGGTCGTCGACCTCCACGTAGTAGGTTTCGGCACGCTCGACGATGTCGGGTTCGAGCAGCGCCGCGAGCGTCATCGAGTCGGGCTGGGTCGTCACGTCCGCGCCGAGCGCGTCGTTCTCCGACTGGCTGTTGAACTCCCTGACGGCGTCGGTGATCGTTAGGAAAAAGTCCGCCAGTGGAGTGTCGATGGCCGCGACTTCCTCGAAGGTCTCGGCATCGAACAGCGAATCGCGGACGGTCACGCCCCAGTCGACCAGCGTCGTCTCGAAGGCGTCCATGACGATCCGCGCGGCGTCGGGGTCGACCCAGAAGTTGTACTCCGCGGCGGGCGTGATGTTGCCGAGCGTGTTGACCGCCCCGCCCATGACCCATATTTCATCGAGGAGCGCGGGGAGCTCCGGCTCGCGCTGGTAGGCGAGCGCGACGTTCGTCAGCGGCGCGATGCACGCGAGCGTCACCTCGCCGGGGTGCTCCCTGGCGGTTCGGACGATCGCGTCGACCGCGTGCTCGTCGGCCGAGGGAATCCCGGTGTCGGGGAACAGTTCACCGCCGAGCCCACCCTCGCCGTGGACGTATTCCGCGGACTCGTAGCCCTTGAGCAGCGGCGAGCGTGCGCCCTCGTAGACGGGCACGTCGCTCGCGCCGGCCAGTTCGAGGGTGTACTTCGCGTTCTCGACCTGGTAGTCGAACGGGACGTTCCCGGCGGGGATCGTCAGCCCCTCGAGCTCGACGCGATCGGAGAGCGCCGCGAGCAGGATCGCCTGGGTGTCGTCGCCCGCGGTGTCGGTGTCCACCAGCAGTCGTCGGGGGTCGGAGCTCATGGCGGTCGTTGGATCCGAACGGAAAAGTCTCATCGGATCCGGGGCGGGTACGAACATCGTCCCTACTCGTCGGACTCGTAGTCCTCGCCCGCCGCGGAGGGCATCCGGGTCCGGCCGACGAACGTGAGCACGATCAGCACGGCCACGTAGGGGATGATGCCCACGAGCGTCGAGGAGACGTCGTAGCCGGCGATCTGCTGGAGCTGGAGCTGCAGTGCGTCGAGGCCGGCGAAGAGGAACGACGCGAGAAAGGCGTTGACGGGGTTGTAGTTGCCGATCAGGTATGCCGTCAGCCCGATCCAGCCGCGGCCGTCGATCATCGTATCGCCGCTGCCGACGAACTGGCCGGTGTTGAGCGCGAGGCCCGCGCCGCCGATCCCGCAGTAGATCCCCGAGAGCAGGACGCCCGCATAGCGTACGTGGTTGACGTCGACGCCGGCGGTGTCGAGGGATTTCGGGTCCTCGCCGCTGGCCTCGATCCACATGCCGAAGGGCGTCCGGTTGAGGAGATACCACGAGAAGGGGACCGCCAGCAGGAGCAACAACACGGGCGGCGTGACCGCGAAGAGCGACCCCACGTTCGGCAGCGCCGAGAGGAGCGGGAGCGCCCAGACCTCGAACGTGTCGACGCTCGGGCTGTTGGTCTGGTTCCAGATGATGATGCTCGCGAAGGGCGCGAAGCCGAGCGCGATCAGCCAGACCGCCAGGCCGGCGATGATCTGGTCGGCCTTGAACTCGATGCAGACGATCGCGAACAGCAGCGCGACGAACGTGCTCGCGAGCACGCCGAGCAGGAACGCGGCCCAGACGTTCGTTCCGAGGGGCGTTCCCGACAGCGCCCACATGCTCGCGACCGCGCCGAACGCGCCGATGATGAGCAGCCCCTCCAGGCCGATGTTGATGACGCCGCTCTTCTCGGCGAAGATCCCGCCCATCGCCGCGAACGCGATCGGGACCGTCAGCCGGAACGCGGAGGCGAGATACGAGGCGCTGACCACGCCGGAGACGTCCGCGATCAGTCCGCGCCCGCCGTCGACGACGAAGCCCAGCGCGAGCAGGCCGAAGAGGACCGCGCCGATCGCGAGCCCCTGTCGTCGGGTGACCGAGGGGGCGTTCATGACTGCTCACCTCCGTCGGATCCTCCCTCCGACGTGGATCGCGATTCTTCGAATCGCTCACCCCTCTCTCCGTAGCCGGCCCGTTTCCCGATCATGCGGAAGAACTCCGGCATGGCGATGAAGAGGATGATCAGCCCCCGGAGCACCTCGACGAGCTCGTTGGGCACGCCCAGCGAGATGTCGATCGCGACGCTCCCGCTTTTCATCCCGCCGAACAGCAGGGCCGCGGGGATCACGCCCAGCGGGTTGTTGCCCGCGAGGATCGAGACGGCGATGCCGTCGAAGCCCAGCGCCGGCATGCCGGCCTGCCAGCGGTACTGCACCATCGTCACGTAGATCGCCCCGGCGATCCCTCCCAGCGCGCCCGACAGCGTCATGCTCGTGACGATGTTGCGCTTCGCGTTCACGCCGCCGTACTCGGCCGCGGCCTCCTGGATGCCGCTGGTGCGCAGCTCGTAGCCGAGCACGGTGCGGGTGTACAGCAGGTAGATCCCGACGGTGGCCAGCAGCGCGCCGACCAGCGCGTAGATCGAGAACCGCGAGCCGTCGATCAGCGCCGGTAGGCGCGCGAGTTCGGGGATCGTGTGGGTCTGGACCGAGTCGGTCTCGAGGTTCCCGACGTGGTTCTGGACGGCCCAGAAGGCGATCCCCATGGCCACGAAGTTCAGCATGATCGTCGTGATCACCTCGTGGGCGTCGGCGTAGGCCTTCATCAGCCCCGGGATCGCCCCCCAGACGCCGCCGACGACCGCGCCGACGACGACCCCGACCGGGATCACGAGCAGCGTCCCGAGGGCGTTCGCGGGGACGAACTCGCCCAGGAAGAGGACGGTCAGCGCGGCCGCGAGCGCCCCGAGCACCATCTGACCCTGGGTGCCGATGTTGAACAGTCCCGCCCGGAAGGCGACGGCCACCGAGAGCCCGGTGAACAGCAGGAGGGTCGTCTCCTGGAGCGTGCGTCCGAGGGCGCCGAGCGAGCCGAACGCCCCGGTGATCATGGTCCAGTAGACCTCGACCGGGTTGTAACAACCGTAGCCGAGCCCCGGGAGCAGGATGAAGGGATCGGGACAGTCGGCGACGAAGCCCGAGACGAACACGAGCACGGCGCCGACGAGCACGGCGAAGAGCAGCGCGGTGAAGCTGACGGCGATGCGCTGGGTCGCCGAGCTGTCGACGAGCCAGTCGAGCGAGGCGTCCGCGCGCTCGCGCCAGTCGCTCATGCTCTCTCCCCCTCGATCCGTGCCCCGTCGGGGTCAAGCCCGGCGGGAACCTCGCCCGCCATGAGCAGCCCGAGCTCCTCCTCGGTGACGCGTTCGGGGTCGACGACCGCGACGACCCTGCCGTCGTGCATCACCGCGAGGCGATCGGAGAGGCGTCTGACCTCGTCGAGCTTCGAGGAGACCAGCAGGACGGCCTTTCCGTCGGATCTGAGGTCGAGCAGCCGGTCGTGGATGAACTCGATGCTCCCGATGTCGACGCCGCGGGTCGGCTGGGAGGCGACGACGAGCGAGGGGTCGCGCTCGAACTCCCGGCCGACGATGAACTTCTGCTGGTTACCGCCCGACAGCGAGCGGGCGGTCGCGTCCGGATCCGGCGGTCGGACGTCGTACTCCTCGATCACGTCGGCGACGTAGCCGTCGGTTCGCTCCCAGTCGATCCGCCAGCCATCGGAGAACTCGGGGAGCCGCTGGCAGCCGAGGATCCCGTTTCGCCGCAGATCGTACTCCATGACCAGGCTGCGCTTCTGGCGGTCCTCGGCGACGTAGGCCATGCCGGCCCCGATCCGCTCGCGTCGCGAGCGGGCGGTGATCTCCGTTCCGTCGAAGGTGATCGTCCCCGACTCGGCGGGGCGCAGACCGGTGATCGCCTCGACCAGCTCGGTCTGGCCGTTGCCGTCGACGCCGGCGATCCCGAAGACCTCGCCGGCGTGAACGGCGAAGCTCGCCTCCTCGACCGCCCTCACGTCCCGATCGTCCTCGACGGCGACGTCGGCGAGTTCGAGGACCGGCGGACCGCGCTCGGCGGGCGGCTTCTCGATCTCGAGGATGACGTCCCGCCCGACCATCATGCTCGCGAGCTCCTCCTGGGTCGCCTCCGCGGTCGGGACCGTGCCGACCAGTTTCCCGTCTCGGAGCACGCTGATCTCGTCGGCGGCGTCGAGCGCCTCGCCGAGCTTGTGCGTGATGAAGATTATCGTCTTACCCTCGGCGATCAGCTCCTCGAGGACCTCGAACAGCGCCTCAACCTCCTGAGGGGTGAGCACCGCCGTCGGCTCGTCGAGGATCAGGACGTCGGCGCCGCGATACAGCGTCTTCAGGATCTCGACGCGCTGTTGTTCGCCGACGCTGATCTCCTCGATCCGTTCGGTCGGGTCGACGTCGAAACCGTAGCGCTCGGCGAGGGTTCGCGTCTCCTCGATCGCCCGGCCGGTGTCGGTCGCGAGCCCGCCCCACTTCTTGGGCTCGTCGCCCAGCACGACGTTCTCGGCGACGGTCATCGTATCGACGAGCATGAAGTGCTGGTGGATCATGCCGATCCCGATCGCCATCGCATCGCCCGGGTCGTCGAACTCGACCGGCTCGCCGTCGATTCGGATCGTGCCCTCGGTCGGCTCGTAGAGCCCGTAGAGGACGTTCATCAGCGTGGTTTTACCGGCACCGTTCTCGCCGATCAGCGCGTGGATCGTGCCGCGCTCGACGGCGAAATCGACGTCGTCGTTGGCGACGACGCCCGGGAACCGCTTGGTGATCCCCTCCAGGTGAACGGCAGGGGGCTCCTCGCCGGACCGCGGCGTCTCGGGGTTCCGTGCCATCGACTCCTCAGACGTCGTCAGGGTCCTCGGGGACCTCGATCTCGCCGTCGACGATCGCCGCCCGGGACTCCTCGAGCGCGTCGAGGATCTCCTCGGGGAGCTCGTCCTCGAAGTCCTGGCCGATGACCGCGCCGACGCCCTCGTCCTCGAGGCCGAGGTCGTTCGTCTCGCCGCCCTCGAAGGTGTCCTCGACGATCGCCTCGACGGACTCGTGGACCGCCATGTCGACGCGTTTGATCATGCTCGCGACGATCACGTCGCTGAACTCCTCGGCGCTTCTCGACTGGTCGTCGTCGACGCCGATGGCGAAGCGACCCGCCGACTGGGCGGCCTCGAAGACCCCGCCGCCGGTACCGCCGGCCGCGTGGTAGACGACGTCGGCGCCGCCGTCGTACATGCTGCTCGCGATCTCCTGGCCCGTCGTCGGGTCGTTCCAGCTGCCCGCGTACGCCGAGGGCGTCGCGATCCCCTCGTCGGCGTACTGGGCGCCCGCGGTGTAGCCCGCCTCGAAACGCTCGATCAGCGAGGTCTCCTCGCCGCCGACGAAGCCGACGACCGCCTCGTCGGGATCGGTTTCCCCGCCCGCGTGGGCGTACTCGGTCCCGGTCAACAGCCCCGCGAGGTGGCCGACCTGGAACGAGCCCTCGTGCTCGCGGAAGACGTAGTTCGCGACGTTCTCGGCCTCGACGACCGCGTCGACGAGGACGAACTGCGTGTCCGAGAACTCCTCGGCGTTGTCCTGGAGGTCGGCCTCGTGGTCGAACCCGATACAGATCACGACGTCGATGTCGTCGCTACCGGCGAACTGGCGCTGCATGTCGTTCATGTCCGCGGGCGCGTCCGGTTCGGCGTCCTGATACTCGATGTCGAAGTCCTCCTGGGCCTGCTGGATCCCCACGTTGGCCATGTCGTTGAACGACTCGTCGCCGAGGCCGCCCGTCGAGTAGATCATCCCGACGGTGACGTCCGCGTCGTCGCCATTCCCTTCCCCATCGTCCCCCTCGTCGCCGATCAGGCAGCCGGCCGTCGCGACTGGGACACCGCCGCCCACAGTCGCGAGAAACGCTCTCCGTTGCATACTGCAAGTGAGGCGATTCACGCGGCATATAGGTTTGGGGATCGTCCCGACACGGCCGCTCGCGCCGATCCGCTACGGGACGATCGGGTCGCGGTCGTCCCGTAACGGATCGACGTGGCCCGTACGCAGCGGCCGACCCCGCCCCGGACCATACGTTATTATCACGAAATCTAGAATGAATAGATGGGAAAGAGGCTACTGAGTAGAGCGTCATAACGTGCCATGAGAAACGTCAGCGAGGAATGGCTGAGATCGGTCGTGGCGGACACGCTCTGTGTAGCGGTGAGCGAGCCGACGATCTGGGACGGCGAGAACACGGCGGCCGCGATCGAGATCGACGTCGAACGGACGGCGGAGACGTTGGCCGAAGAGCTCCCCAGCGGCTATGGGACGCGGATCGACGAGGGCGGGAAGCGGATCGCCGTGCTCAAGGAAACCGGCTGACGAGGGGTCCCGGCGACCCGGTCCCCTACTCCCGCGTTCGTACGGGTTCGTAGCGGTCGTTGCGTCGAGGGTGACGGAACCGGCGGAGGTACGGGTATGTCTTGCGATAGGACCGCTACTGCATCCTGTCATAGGTGTCTGTAACGACTATCTGTAACGAACATGCGTGCGAGTACGGAGCTCGCTCCCGTTCGCTTCCCCCACGATGTCCTCCCTCTCGGTGGTTCGATCCTCTCCGGACGATCTCCACGACTGGGAGCCGGATCGTAACCAGGGGAAGGGCCCTTCAAAGGGCGGACCGCCGACTCTGTCTCAGCCACCTCTTACAGAAGGCTCTGACGGATAATTGTAGTAAAGATACTATTGACTCTATCGTGGAACTCCTCTCCCGTGCCGACTGCACGACTCAACCGGCAGGGGATGACGAGAGAATCGAATCGATAAGCGACCTAAGCCCCGCAGACCAGCGACTCGTATGGGAGGTCCACGGCGAGGCCCGAAGCAGGGCGGATGGATCGGCGACCGAGCCGCTACGACACGGGGTCCGATTCGAGGACCGGTTATTGGGTGGTAGTGCTCATCAGGAAACCACCGGATAGGACACACTGTGACACGGTATGGTAGATAGCTCTCGAGTCGGGAGGTGAGATTCACGGCGACAGCGGCGGTTTCCATCGGTGAGTCACCAGGATCGCTCGATTCTCGGAGATAGCGACCCGATCGCCCGATCGTGTTCTATGATCGATATGCCGACGGGATAGGCCGACCCGCTTCTGCCCCCAACCCGTTCTCGCCGGCATACCCTCGGTATTAGTATAGCCGCATGTAGTTTATAGACGGTGTAAACCGTATTCACGCCCCCTTCCCGGGAGGGGTCGTCCGTTCCTGGCTCCCTGTATGAGTCACCCTAGCGACCGACCGTCGTGAACCGTTTGGGGTGGCCCCGACCCTGAAGAGGCGCTTGGGGAGATGACCTCGTCAGAACGAACGGGTTCTCGGGAACCGGACCCAACTGAAAGGCTCGGCCGGTAATCGACTTCGAGTCGTATCGGGCCCGCATCCTCGCCGAGTCGGACGGGCGACTGGTACTGAACGGAAATCCGGTATCGACGAGACGCCAAGGAACGTCGACGCGCTTCGACCGTCTGTCACTTATTTCTGTGGTGTTTGACTGCAATAGATGCCTGTAACAGACGTCTGTAACGGAGCTCACTCCCGCTTAGCGTCCTCCCCTCCCAAGGCGGTGAACCGGGAGGCGGAGACACGAGTGCAGTCATCTGTAGCGAGCATCTGTTACAGAAAACAACAACGGATATCCCACACTGATGTCTGACACAGGTTTATGATACGGCGTAGTGAACGCCCGCATAGATGATAACGGCCGTGGTCTACTCGGAATCGGGCGGGACGTACAAGACGACGATGACGGCGAACCTGGCCGTGGCGCTGGAGCGAATGGGCCAGAACACCCTCGTCATCGACCTCGATCCACAGGAGGGGAACCTGACCAGCCTCTTCGACGCCGGCAGCCGTCGGAGCGATCCCGACGCGGACAACCTGGTGAAACACGTCCTCGACATGCCGGACGGCGAGTTCCGGGACCTGATCGAAACGACGGCCGAGGGCGTCGACATCGTTCCGAGCCACGACATGCTCGGCGACTTCACCTCGAACCTGGAGCAGAAGATCTCCTATGAGATCGGGATGAAGAACATGAGCCGCGAGGAGTACCCCCGCTTCGAACTGCTGTACGACCTGCTGTGGGAGCGCGAGGAGCTCTACGAGGAGTACGACGCCGTCCTCATCGACCCGAACGCGCGCGCGGAGGACCTGCTCTACAACGCGATCTTCGCCCTTCGGACGCTCATCGCGCCCGTCAAGCCGGCCGGGAAGGGGAACCTGAGTCTGGAGGGGCTCGAGGAGCTCGTCGGGAACATGGAGCGCCAGCTTGACATCGAGATCGGGCTCTCCTGTGTCGTTCCGTCGGGCGTCGGGCAGACCAACGCCCACCGGCAGTATCGCGACCGCTTCGAGAGCACGGAGTCGTTCGCGACGCCGGTCACCATCGGCAACCGGGAGAGCCTCATGGACGCGATGTGGGAGGCGCGGGGATCGGCGTTCAAGGTGATCGAGGAGCGCTGGAAGACGTTCGAGCGGGACGGGGAGATGGTGAGCGAGCCGGGCCAGCGCCGCGTCCGTGATCGGGAGGTCGAGACCCTGCGGAAGCTGTTCGAGCTCGCGCGGTTCGTCGCGACCGAGACGTTCGAGGCCGAGGTCGATCCCGTACTGGAGCTCGAGATCCAGGGCTACGGGAACCGAACGATCGACCTTCGGGACGTCGCCACGACGGGGGCGACCGTATGACCAACTTCAAGTCCGGCTCCGGCAACCTCGATTTCGGCGGGGGTGGCGAGAGTGAGGATGAGGAGGAGGAGAACGGCACGGACGAATCAGTCGAGTCCCGGTCGGAGACTGACGAATCAGGGTCCGACGACCCGGGACAGTCCTCGGGAGGCCCCGCGAGCGAGCACGCCGGCGACACGGGCGATCAGCCCGAACGGCAGGCGTCGAATCGAGCGTCAGCGGAGGAACCGGCGACGGCGTCCGCACCCTCGGAGGAGTACCCGTACTTCGTCCGGCGGAGCAACGTCGGTGACGAACGGGGGACTCGCCTGGAGATCCACGTTCGGGACGAGGTCGCGAACCGGGAGGGCGAGTTCAGGAGCGCGCTCGCCGAACAGCTCGACACGAACGAGGTCGCGAAGACGGACGCCCGCGAGTTCGCCCTCCTCGCGGCGTACCGGAACCCGGAACGGGTCGCCGAACTGATGCGCGAGGAGGGGTTCGGCGCCCTCGACTGAGCCGGCTCCGCGCCGGCGAGGGCCCGGCCCAGTCCGTTTCACTCCCGTGAGACCGAACGGCGCTCGTGAACGGGGCCCGTCCCGTCCACGAGTCGGCCGCCGTCGCGACCGTTCCCGACCGCGACGACCTCCGAGACGATGCTCAGCGCGATCTCCATCGGCTCGCCGCCGCCCAGATCGAGGCCGACCGGGGTCGCGATCCGCTCGCGGTCGTCCGCCGACAGCTCGACGCCGTCCTCCTCGAGCGCTGCCCGGAGCTCCTCGAACCGTTTGCGAGGCCCCATTAGACCGATATAGGGCGTCTCCGACCCGAGCGCCGCCTCGAGGGCGAGCCCGTCGTCGACGAAGTTGTGCGACATGATGACGACGGAGGTCCGCCCGTCGAGCCCGACGTCGGCCAGCTCCGAGGGATGGACCGACAGCACGCGCTCGGCCGCGGGGAAGGCGTCGTCGGTCGCCCGGGCACCGCGGGCCGTCGCGACCGTCACCCGGAGGCCGACCCGAGCCGCGAGCTGCGTCACCGGTCGGACGTCCGGCTGGCTGCCGAACACCACCAGCCGGTGTGGCGGCTCGATGCCGTCGACGACGAGCACGACCTCGCCCGCCTCCGTCGGAACCCGGATCCGATCGACGTCCCCCGTGGCCGCACACGCCCGCCCACGGGCCGCGACGCCGTCGACGATCGACGGGGGAAGCGAGGCCCGGTCGTCGACGGGCTGGTCGTCGGAACCCGATCCGTGGCTTCCCACAGTGGTCCGCGCTCCGATCGGTATCGACGGGTCGGTGCTCTCGACCGCCGTGACGAGGCTACACGCCTCGCGGTTCGCGTACGCGTCGACCGCTCGCCGCCAGGAGCCGTCGACGGGCTCGACGAGGACGTCGATGACGCCGTTGCAGCCGATTCCCAGCCCCCAGCCGTCGTCCTCGGTGAGGTCGTAGGTGACGACGGTCGCGGCCCCCGATTCGAGGACGTCGCCCGCGACCTCCCGTAACGGCCCTTCGAGACAGCCGGCGGTGATCCCGCCGTAGGTCGTCCCGTCGGGCTCGATCAGCATCCTGCCGCCCGGTCGCCGGTAGGCGGCCGCCTCGACGTCGACGACGGTCGCGACCGCGAGCGGGCGACCGTCCTCGACCGCGTGCCGGATCCGCTCGAACAGCTCGGGCGTCGTGGTACTCCACGAATCCGCCGCTGTGTGCATGGATCAGCTACCCGACCGGCACATATATGTGTTATCGTCGCGCACGATAGTGCCATATCCATGGAAATAGACGTTACGCTGAACGGGGTCGAACGAACGTTCGAAGCCGAACGCTCCGACTCGCTTCTCGACGTCCTCCGGCGCAACGGCTACACCGGCGCGAAACGCGGCTGTGATACGGGCAACTGCGGTTTCTGTACGGTCGCGGTCGACGGCGAGCCCGAACGGTCCTGTATCAAGCCGGTCGCGACGATCGACGGAACGGACATCGAGACCATCGAGGGGCTCGGCTCCCAGGACGACCTCCACCCCGTCCAGGCGGCGTTCGTCGACAACGCCGCGCTCCAGTGTGGCTTCTGCATTCCCGGCATGATCATGCAGTCGCGGAGCCTGCTCGCGGAGAACCCCGACCCGACCGAGGCCGAGATCCGCGAGGCGCTCTCCGAGAACCTCTGTCGGTGCACCGGCTACGAGAAGATCATCGACGCCGTCCAGGACGCCGCCGGCCGGATGGGCGAGGAGGGCGTCGCCACGGACGGCGGCCTGGTTCGGGGTACGGACGAATGAGCAGAACTGACGAACCGCGGGACGACGACGAGAAACGACAGTCGACGGCCGCCGAGGACGAACATCCGATGGAGTGGGACGAAACGCCGAACAACCGGAAGTCGGCGGAGGAACGCCAAGCGATCTCGAAGCGCGAGGAGAAGAACGACGCCCGGAAGATCGTCACGGGCGAGTCGAAGTACACCGCCGACTACGCGCGGAACTTCCCGGAGCTCGCCGAGGCGGCGGTCCTCCGGTCGGATATCGCCCACGGGTACGTAACGGAGCTCGACACGAGCGCCGCCGAGGAGATGGAGGGCGTCCACGCCGTCATCACCCCCGACTCCGAGGCGGTGCCCGACGCCACCTACACCTCCGCGGGCCAGTCGTACCCCGAGCCGAGCCCGTGGGACCTGACTGTCCTCCGGCGGAAGGTGCGGTTCGTCGGCGACCCGATCGCCGCCGTCGCCGCCGAGAGCCGCGCCGTCGCCGACAGGGCGATCAGAGCGATCGACGTCAGCTACGAGGAGCTGGAGCCCGTCCTCGATCCCGAGGCAGCGACCGAGCCCGACGCGCCGCGGATCCACGACCCCGCCGAAATCGAGAACGCCCAGCCCGGCGCGGACTACGAGCGGAACGTCGAGGCCCACGAGGAGGGCGAGATCGGCGACGTCGACGCGGCGTTCGAGGAGGTGGCGACCAGGGACGACTGGCTCGTCACCGAGACCGAGTGGGAGACGCCGTACCAGTCCCACTGCGTCCCCGAACCCCACACGACGATCGCGCGTCGCGACGAGGACGACCGCATTCACCTCGTCTCGAGCACGCAGGTACCCTACCACACGCGCCGGCAGCTCGCACACCTGTTCGACCTCCCGATCCGGGACGTGAGAGTGTCGAAGCCGCGGATCGGCGCCGGGTTCGGCGCCAAGCAGTCGATGCTGATCGAGCCGATCACGGTCGCGCTGATGGAGGCCGCGGACCGACCCGTGAAACTGGAGACGACGCGTCGCGAGCAGTTCTACGCGCTGCGCTCGCGCCGGCCCGCCCGCGTTCGTCTGCGAAGCGTCGTTACCGACGAGGGCGACATCGAGGCGCTCGACATGTCGGCGACGACGAACTCCGGCGCGTACGGCCCCCACGGGCGGACGGTTCCCGGCTCCATCGGCACGAAGCCCCTGCCGCTGTACGCCCACACGCCGAACGTCCGATTCGAGATGACGGCCGTCCACACGAACCTCCCGGTCGGGGGCGCGATCCGCGGCTACGGCGCGCCCCAGGGACACTTCGCCCTCGAGGGCCACCTGGACGAGGTCGCCCACGAGCTGGGGATGGACCCCATCGAGCTGCGCTCGCGGAACCTCATCGCGGAGGGCGACCTCGAGGCCGTCTCGGGCATCACGATGAAGGGCGAGCACGTCCGCCGGATCCGCTCGTGCGGGCTCGATGACTGTATCGCCCGCGGGAAGGCCGCGATCGGCTGGGACGAGATCGAACAGCCCGAGGAGGACCACCTCCATCGGGCCTGCGGCGTCGCGCTCACCGCACAGAAGAGCGGCGTCGCCGGCGACGAGCTCGGCGCGGCCCACGTCAAGATGAACGAGGACGGCTCGTTCATCCTCCAGACCGGGGCCGTCGACATCGGCCCCGGGGCCGACACCGCGATGGCCCAGATCGCCGCGGAGGTGCTCGGGGCCCGCCCGGAGGACGTCCTCGTCCAGCCCTCTGACACTGATGTCTCGCCGTTCGACTACGGCGCGTACGCCTCCTCGACGACCTACGTCACCGGGAGCGCGGTGAAGGCGGCCGCCGAGGACGCGCGCGATCAGCTGCTCGAGTTCGCCTCGCGAATGCTCGAGGAGCCGGCCGACGCGCTCGAGACGCAGAACGGGGCGGTTCGCTCCGAGCGGACCGGCGAGTCGGTCACGCTCGAGGAGGTCGGCTACGAGTCCATCTACGGCGACGAGGTGCGCGCGCAGGTGATGGGACAGGCGAGCTTCTCGACGGACGAGTCCCCGCCGCCGTTCGGCGCCCAGTTCGCCGACGTGACCGTGAACGAGGAGACCGGCGAGTTTGAGGTCCACAAGCTCGTCTTCGCGGTCGACTGTGGCGTCGCCATCAACCCGGCGCTCGCGGAGGGACAGGTCGAGGGCGCGATGCACATGAGTTATGAGCTAGCCACCTCCGCGGGGTTCTCGTTCGACGAGGACGGCACGCCGGAGGTCCTCGGCTTTCGCGACTACGGGATGCCGACGACGGCCGACCAGCCGCCCCTCGAGTCGATCCTGGTCGAGACCCACGAGCCGACGGGCCCGTTCGGCGCGAAATCGGTGGCCGAGATCCCGGTCAACGGCGTCCCGCCGGCATTGAGCAACGCGATCCGCCGCGCGGTCGGCGTCCGGGTGAGCGACCTCCCGATCACCGCCGAGAAGATACGCGCGAAGCTCGAGGAGTAGCCGGCGAACGACCGCGTACCGCCATCAGGCGTTCTCGTGTGACGACAATCTCGTCGAGCGGACGGGGATCAAGTAACCGTCTCTCCTCCCTGTCGTGAACCCCGACGGTCCCGCCGATCAGTCGTCGTCGACCGGCTCGGAGACGGGCGGGACCGTATCGGGCACGTCGAACAGGGGGCTTGAGTCGCCCGGGACAAACGTGTTCAACAGCAGCGCCACGAGGCCGGTCATGATCACCGCCTCCCCGAAGAAGAGCTGTGCGCCCTCGGGCAGTCCGGCGAGCGCCTCGGGCACCGTCTCGACGCCCAGCCCGAGCCCGAGTGCCGTCGCGATGACCACCATGTTCCGCCGGTTCATCTCGATGTTCAAGAAGAGAAGCCGCATGCCGCTCGCGGCCACCATCCCCACCATGACCAGCACCGCGCCGCCGAACACCGCGTCGGGGATCGTCGTCACGATCGCCCCGATCTTCGGGACCAGTCCCAGGACGATCAGCATGACCCCGCCGATGCCGACGATGTGTCGGCTCATGATGCCGGTGAAGTTGATGATGCCGACGTTCTGGGAGAAGGAGGTCTGCGGGAACGAGCCGAACACGGCGCCGATGGCGCTGATGAACCCGTCGGCGAAGATCCCCCCGCGGAACTCCTCGGCCGTGGGGTTTCGTCCCTCGGCGGCGGTGATGCCGGACATGTCGCCGATGGTCTCCATCCCCGAGACGAGAAACAGGAACGCGAAGGTGAGCAGTGGGACGGCCTCGAAGCTGAACCCGAACTCGCCGGGCGTGGGCACTGCGAACCAGGCGGCATCGGCGACCGGCCCGAAGTCGACGACGCCGAGGCCGATCGCGACGGCGTAGCCGGTACCGATCCCGATGAGAATGCTCATCATCCGCCAGACCCCCTTCAGAAGCAGGTTGAACAGGACAGTGATCCCCAGCACCAACGCGGCGAGCGCGAGGTTGTGCAGCGCACCGAAATCGGGTGCATCGACGCCGCCCGCCGAGTACTCCATCCCGACGGGGATGAGATACAGGCCGATGATGACCACGATGAGCCCGGTGACAAGCGGCGGGAAGAACGCCTGGAGCCGCTTGAACTGCCAGCCCAGCAGGAACGGGACCACGATCGCCGCGACGACGATCGAGCCGAAGACGGTGTCGAGGCCCGCGCCCGCGCCGATTGAGCTCATCGCCCCGACGAAGGCGAAGCTGGTGCCCATGACGATGGGGAGCTTCGCGCCGACGGGCCCGACGGTGTAGGCCTGGACGACGGTCGCCACCCCGGCGAACAGGATCACCATCTGGACCAGATACGTCGTGTCGACGGCATCGAGCCCCGCGGCCCCCGCGACGATGAACGCGACCGCGGTCGAGGGGACGATCATGACGGACACGTGTTGCAATGCCAGGAGGATAGACTTGGGCAACGGTGGTTTTTCGTCCAGACCGTACGCTAAATCGATCCCATCGCCGCTTTCATTGGACATTTTTCGACCGAGAGGTGTCGATGTAGTGTGTTAAACCTTTGCATTGGTAGTGGGGCTGTCAGTAGCCACGTACGACTGTATCGACGGCCGAACGGCGGATGCGGCGATCGGCCCGTCCCAGGCGGGACGGTGTGCCGTTCAACATATACGAACTCCACGACCATACGGGTGCCCGGTCCCCGCGACCCCGCCGATGGTCAGGCGTGTCTATTACACCAGTACTTCTGTAAGTACCCATCTCCTCCCGATGGATCGGTCGGGCAGGAGCGGCGTCCGGCATGATCGAACGCCGCGTCCCGGGCGGGACGGAACGGCCACGGGAGCCCGAGCAGCCGCTTCCCCGCGGGTTCCGTCTGGTTCGGCGGCGCTACCCCTCCCCGTTCTCGACGATCTCGGAGCTCCGGCTCGACATGTTGACGTTGACCTCGATGACGTTCGCCGTCCTCACCACCGCGTCGACGACCTCCCGGTGGCGCGACTCGTCGCCGAAGGCGCTCTCCGGACCGGAGACGCTCATCGACCCCAGGACGGAGCCGTCGCGGGACCTGATCGGCGCGCCGACCGCCCGGAACCCTTCGATCTCCTCGCCGTCGTTGTGTGCGTACCCCTGTTCGCGGACGTCGGCCAGCTCCTCGAACAGCCGCTCCCTGCTGGTTATCGTCCGCTCCGTACGGGCGGGCAGGCCGTGGCGGTCGACGATCCCCTCGACGCGCTCGCGGGGGAGATAGGCGAGGATCGCCTTGCCCGAGGCGGTGATGTGGAGGTAGTCGCGCTGCTGGAACTTGGCCGCCTGGTAGTCGTCCCCGATCGCTCGCTCACCCTTCGACTTATAGAGGTTGAGTCCCCGGCCGTTCTCCTCGACGACGAGATGGGCGTACTGCCCGGTCTCGGCGGCCAGAGCATCGATGTGGCTCTTTCCGATCGTGTACAGCGGGCTCCGGTTGCGGACGTACTCGCCGAACAGCAGGAAATCGAACGATAACCGATACTGGTCGTCGGCCTTCGCCACGAGGCCACCCTCCTCGAGCGATGTGAGGTAGGTGTAGGTCGTGCTTTTGGACTGGTCGAGATGGTCCGCGAGCTCCGTCACCCCGGCCCCGTCGAGACGCATGAGCGCGTGGATTACCTCGACCGAGTTGAGCACGGTCGAGAGCGTCCGCGGCGTGGACGCCGAATCGGTCGGTGGCATGGGATGGTATCTCAATCACACCCACTTCAGCCTTGCCGTCGCGTCCGAGATATACGAACGCCGATGGTGATGGGAGAGCGGCACGACCAGTTATGTGGCTTCGCGCGGAAGGGCGGGCAATGCCCGTTGACACGGTGATCTCCGGCGGCACGCTCGTCACCGCTCGAAGCACCTTCGACAGCGACCTGGCGATAGACGACGGCACCATCGTCGGTATCGGCGACGAACGAGCCATGCCGGAGGCCGAGACGACCGTCGACGCGTCGGGTCTGTTGGTGATGCCGGGGGTCGTCGACCCCCACGTCCACATCGACGACCACGTCTCGCTGGACAGCTACGAGACGGCCACCGCCGCCGCCGCGCTCGGCGGGGTGACGACGCTGATCGACTTCGCCTGGCAGGCGTACGCCGGCGACGACGGCCCGTGGGAGGAGGAGGGGACGCTGCGCGAGGGCGTCGAGCGAAAGCGCGAGAGCGGCGAGGAGGCGCTGGTCGACTTCGGGCTTCATGGAGGGGTTCTCCGGGAGGATTCCGACGTGTTCGACGAACTCGCGGCGCTCGTCGAGTCGGGGATCACCTCCTTCAAGGTCTACACCACCTACGAGTTCGGGCTCTCGAACGGGTTCATCCGCGAGCTGTTCGAGCGATTGGGGGAGCTCGACGCCGTCGGCGTCGCCCACACGGAGGACGACAGCGTCTGTGAGTCGCTGACGGCGGAGTTCAGAGCGGCCGGCCGGGACGACCCGGAGTGGCTCCCGCTCGCCCGACCGGACTACGCGGAGGCGATGGCCGCCGACGACCTCGCCAGGCTCGCACGGGAGACCGGCACCAAGTACTACGGCGTTCACACCTCCTGTCGGAAGGCGGCCGAGGCGCTCGGGCGCCACCAGGGCGACGGGAGCCTCGTGCGCGCGGAGACCTGTACCCACTACACGACCCTCACCGACGAGGTCTATCGGGAGCAGGGAACCCTCCCGCGGATCGCGCCGCCGCTTCGCACCGAGGACGACGTCGAGGCGGTCTTCGAGCGCCTGCGCGACGGGACGCTGAGCGTCGTCTCGACCGACCACGTCGCACAGACACGCGCACGGAAGGAGGAGGGCAAGTGGTGGGAGGATCCCTTCGGCGCGAACGGCCTGCAGACGAGCCTGCCGGTGTTCCACCACGAGGCGGTGAACGAACGGGGGCTTTCCTACCCGTTTCTCGTCCGCGTGATGTGTCGGAACCCGGCCCGGACGTTCGGCCTCCCCGGCAAGGGGGCCCTCGAGCCGGGTACCGACGCGGACCTCGTGCTGTTCGATCCCGATGAGACGTACACCGTCTCGGCCGACGACAACGCCTCGGTCGCCGACTACTCGATCTACGAGGGCCGCGAGGTCACCGGCCGGGTGATCCACACCTACCTGCGGGGCGAGCCGATCGTGAGGGACGGCGAGCTCGTCGGCGAACCCGGATACGGCGAGTTCGTCCGGCGCGACTGCCCCGTCTGGGACGACGACTGAGGCCGAGACGACCGACCGACGGCGCCGAGCCAATGGGGCCCGACGGGCCCGGAACCGGTCGGCAGCCGAAAGAGATAATTGCGAACGGCAGAGACGGAGACTGCTACACGCCACCACCAACCATGAGCACATTAGAACTCGAGATCGAGGAGCGGACGTTCACGGCGGAGCTACACGAGGAGGCGGCGCCCGAATCGGTCGCGGCGATGCGCGAGTTCCTCCCGCTGGAGTCGGAGCTGATGCACGTCAGATGGAGCGGCCACGCGACGTGGATCAACATCGACGAGATCGAGCTCCCGGAGCTCCCCCGCGAGAACCACACCGTCTACCCCTCCTACGGAGACATCCTGCTGTATCCCGGCTACCGGAACGAACAGGAGATCCTCGTCCCCTGTGGCTCGACCTGCTTCAAGAGCCCGGCGGGCGAGCTCGCCGGCAACCACGTCGCGACGATCGACGCGCCGCGCGAGGAGCTCCGGGAGATGGAGCAGGAGACGCTCCGAACCGGGATGAAGGACGTGACCGTCCGCCTCGTGGAGTGAGACGACGGGCGTCCGGGCGGCATTCCTATTCAGTCGCCAGATCGTGGAGGGCAACGGCGAGCAGACGCGTCGCCGCCGCACAGTCCTCCCAGTCGGTCCACTCCGCCGCGCTGTGTGAGTAACCCCCCTCGGAGGGGGCGAAGACGAGCCCCGCATCGGTCGCCTTCGCGATATGCATCGTGTCGTGTCCGGCCCCGGAGTGGAGGTCGATCGCGTCGATCCCCACCCCCGCGGCCGCGTCATGCAGGGCCGCGACGCAGCGATCGCTCATGGCGATCGGTTCGATGTCGTACGGGCGGCTGAAGCTCGTCTCGACGTTCCGTTGGTCCTCTAGGCGGTCCAGACAGCTTTGAATGCCCGAGACGATCCGTTCCATGGTGGCGTACTCGACGTCACGGACGTCGATCCCCAGACGGACCGCACCGGGGATGACGTTGATCGACCCGGGTTCGACCTCGAACTGGCCCACGGTCCCGACGGCCGTTTCGCTTCGCCGTCGGACGATCTCGTTCGTCGTCGACTCGAGGTCGAGAACCAGCTCGCTCGCGGCGGCCAGCGCGTCGGTACGCGAGCCCATGGAGGTGGTTCCGGCGTGGTTCGCCTCGCCGACGATATCGACGTGACACCGGATGGTGCCGGTGATATGCGTCACGACGCCGGCCGAGGCCGGCGCCTCCTCCAGCCGGGTGCCCTGTTCGACGTGCAGTTCGAGCCACGAGTCCCATGCCGCCGCGTTCAGGCGGCCGTCGCCCCGGAATCCGATCCTCGCCAGCGCCTCCTCGAGGGTCACGCCGTCCCCGTCGGCGGCCGCGAGCGCGTCGTCCACGTCGCGCGCGCCGATCGCGACCGAGGAGCCGAGGACGCCGTCCGAGAACCGCCCCCCCTCCTCCTCGGTGAACGCCACGACCTCGACGGGACGGTCGGGTGAGAGCCCGGCGTCCTGCATCGCGCGGACCGACTCGAGACCGGCGTACACGCCCAGCACCCCGTCGAAGATCCCCCCCGAGACGACCGAGTCGAGGTGGCTCCCGGTCGCGACCGCGCGGGCGGTCGGGTCGGCACCGTCGGGTACCCAGCGCCCCGTGACGTTGCCGACGGCGTCGACGCGCACCTCGAGCCCCCGCTCCTCGAGGCGCTCCACGAAGTACTCCCGAGCCAGCCCGTCGGCCTCGGTCCCGGTCAGCACCGTCCGCCCGTGCCCCTCCTCGTCGGGGAGGGCTCCGAACTCCGCCGTCCGCGTGATGTCGACCCGAACTCTGTCCCCGTCGACGTACCGGTGGAGCTGCTGATCCATTCGCCTAGACGTGCTACGGTACCACAGGGATTCGTTTGAAGCTATCGGAAGCGTGTGTTTTCGGGTCGGCTCGGGAACGTCCCCCGCGGCGGCCGATCGCCGCCCCGGTCCCGACCCGGTATCGACGCCGACCGGTTCCGTCGGGCGCGATCACAACGCCTGTTCGCCGAAACCGCTGTGGCGTACCCGGTTCCGACAGCTCCAGCCGACGAAAAGTTTTAAGTGACGGGTACACCCCAATTGAGACGCGATGACGAGACTCACGGTAGAGGAGCTGAACCGGGCCGACGAGGCGGAGTTCGTCGACGCCCTCGGCGGGGTGTACGAGGAGTCGCCGTGGGTGGCCGAGCGGAGCTGGCCCGAACGGCCGTTCTCGTCCGTCAGCGACCTCCAACGGGCCATGGAGGAAACCGTCCGAAACGCGTCGCGGGAGCGACAGTTGGAGCTCCTCCGGGCACATCCCGACCTCGGGGAGCGAACCGAGATGACCGAGGAGTCCCGCGAGGAGCAGGCCTCCGCCGGCCTCGACAGTCTGGATCCGGACCAGTACGAGGCGTTCCAGCGGCTCAACGAGACCTACCGCGAGCGGTTCGGGTTCCCGTTCATCATGGCGGTGCGGGACGAGTCGGTCGACGCGATCGAGGACGCGATGACGGAGCGGGTCGAGCACTCGGAGCCCGAGGAGTTCCGAACCGCGCTGGAGGAGGTCCACGAGATCGCGGCGCTCCGGCTCGAGGAGCTACTGGAGCCACGGGAGCACGAACGGGGGTCGGGACCCTGAGGAGCGACCCCGCCTGCGACGAGCGACGGAACATCGAGTCACCACGCATGAGTCACAGCAACGAACGCGACGACGATCGGGGTACAGAGCGCAGAACGATGAACTACGGCAAGGAGAAGGTCGCCGTCTACCGGACCTACGCGACCCCACTCGAAGGGATCCGTCCCATCCCGGAGTCCAGCTTCGAGGGCCGGGACAACGTCCTCTTCGGGCTGGAGGTGCGCGTCCAGTTCGAGGGCGAGGAGTTCCTGCCCTCCTTCAGCGAGGCCGACAACAGCAAGGTGGTGGCGACGGACTCGATGAAGAACTTCGTCCTCCACCAGGCCGGGGAGTACGAGGGGGCGACGGCCGAGGGCTTCCTCCACTTCGTGGGACGGGAGTTCCTCGATACGTACCCGCACGTGGAGCGGGTGAAGATGTCAGCCACCGAGTTCCCCTTCGACGAGCGCCCGGTCCCCGGCGAGGACGGCTTCGAGCCGAGCGATCTCGTCTTCCGGGTGTCCGACGACGAATCGGCGTTCGGCGAGGTCTACCTGGATCGGGTCGACGGCGAGCCGACCATCGCCGAGCAGACCAGCGGCGTCACGGACATCGAACTGGTCAAGGTGAAGGGCAACTCCTTCACCGGCTACATTCAGGACGAGTACACCACCCTCCCCGAACGCGAGGACCGCGCGCTCTACATCTCGCTCGACGTCTTCTGGGAGTACGAGGACCCGGAGGACGCGCTGGGGGAAGAGCCCGAGCGATACGTGCCGGCCGAGCAGGTCCGTGATATCGCTCAGGTCGTCTTCGACGAGGTCGACTCGAACTCCATCCAGGACCTGATCTACCGGATCGGCCTGCGGGTCCTCGAGCGGTATCCCCAGCTCGAATCCGTCGAGTTCGAGGCCAACAACCGCACCTGGATCGAGGTCCGCGACGACCTCGAGGGCGACGCCAAGGTGCTCAGGGAGCCGCCCCGACCGACCGGCTACCAGCAGTTCTCGATGGACCGAAGCGACCTGGAGGAACGATGAGCGCGGGACTGACCACGCACGTCCTCGACACCAGCCGCGAGGGGCCCGCCTCCGGCGTCGACGTGACGCTCCAGCGCCTGGACGACTCGGGCGCTGAGACGATCGGTCGGGGGACCACCAACGACGACGGCCGGCTTGACGAGCCGTTGCTGACGCCCGATCGGATGGAAACCGGAACCTACCGGCTCCTGTTCGACGTCGGAGACTACTACGACCGCGAGGGGAGGGAGTCGACGTTTCTGGACATAGTCCCGGTACGGTTCACCATCGCCGACGCGACGGAGCACTACCACGTCCCCCTCCTGCTGTCGCCGGGCGGGTACACGACCTATCGGGGGAGCTGAGGGGACCCCCGCCCGTCTCCCCATCGTACCGACGGGGTCCTGCCGATGTCGATGTCGAACGACGCGCATCCGCACTCTTCACATACATGTTAAAAGCTTCCCCGCCCCTCTGTTTTACCTCCTATTTATGGCCTTTCGTTCATATATTAGGAAAAACACCAACGTATATCTAATATACAGGCCTTTATCCGTGTCTGTATTTTACGGATGTAGAGGTTTAAGTACGGGTTGCCGTGCCTACTCGTGTCCCGGATCGTCCGCCCCGCGTATCCGGGCCCGCAGCTCGGGGATCGGGTCGAGCCGTTCGTTCGTGTCCCCGAGGATCAACAGCGCGTAGTACCGGAGGTAGGTCCGCAGCGGGACCTGCAGGAGGAGCCCGGCGACGAACGCCGGGCCGCAGCCCATGCGTCGTCCAGGTTCTCGATCGCATACACCGCCATGGTCGGCCCTTCGTCGGATCGGGCCAAAGCTCTACTGCCCGTCGCCCCACGATCGGGAACCGGTCACACCGTGATCCGGTAGCCGGCGCCGCGGAGGGCGCCGACCAGCTCGTCGTCGCGCATGGACTGTTCGACCGCGACGTCGAGCGTTCCCTCCCGCCGATCGATACGGACGTCCCGAATGCCGTCGATGGCCGTCAGTCCGTCCTCCGGGTGTCTGGCGCTCTCTTCGTCGACGATGTCGATGGTGCGTCGTCGGATCATACGCGACCGTTCTCGCTCGGCGATCCTTACTGTTCTGGCCGGGCATCGATCTCCTCTGGCGCTCCCGAAGTCCGACGTCGCCGAACTCGTTTAAGTGATTCTCGCGACAAGGGGAGAAGTAAGCGGGATTCTACGAGCCGCCTGCGTCGTCCAGCGGCGTCCATCGATCGGAACGGCCGGCGGCGCCCTCTCTCGGCTCCGGAATGCCGGTCCCCGGATACGTCCTCGAACGCCTCCGACGGCGAGGTCGCATGCACCGGGCCAAGAGTCAATCCCCTCGAGTCCGTCGTCACACTACATGAACGATACGGGCGTCGACGTTCCCGCCGACGCGACCGTCGTGGAGGAAGTCGACAGTTTCGCCGAACAGGCCCGGCGCCGGGCCGAAACCGAACGCGACGCCGTCGAGTGGGCCATCGACGAGCTCGAGCGCGTGATCGACGAGCAGGGTACCGACCTCGAGCCGCTGCTCGAGTACGCCGGCCGCAGTCGGGAGAGCCTGCCCGATCGCCACCTCCGGGCGTATCGGGCGATGGACGAGGTCCTCGACGTCGACTCCGCCGTCTACGACGTCTACGTCTTCGCCTACGCGGAGCTCTGTGAGGAGCTGGCCGACGGCCCCGGCCGGTCCGAGAAACACCCGAAGGGGTGTACGAACGCGCTCGTCGCCCCACAGCGATCCGACGAGGGCGCCGGGCCGCTCGTCCTCAAGAACCGGGACATCGCGGGCCGGGGGACGCGGCCGAAGTCGATCATCGAGCAGCCGCCGATCGACGACTACCACGGCTTCCTGACGGTCGACACCTGTGGGACGATCTCGACGTTCAAGGGCGTCAACGACCGGGGACTGGTCGCGGCCAACACCTACATCGACAGCGCGCGCGACGACGTCGAGCCCGAGGACCAGCTCCGGAACGGGACCGTCATCCGCCGGATCCTGGAGGAGTGTGCCTCGGTCGGCGACGCGCGGGAGCTGCTCGAGTCCCATCCGACCCGTCTGCTGTGTGGGCAGACGCTGTTCCTGGCCGACGCGACCGACAGCGCCCTGCTCGAGGTCGACCCGGTGACCGAGCGGATCACCGTCGAGGACGGCCCCGTCGTGGTCAGGACGAACCACTTCGTGAACTCGGCGTCGACCCGGACCGAGAGCTCGAGGAAGCGCCGTGAGCGCGCGCTGGAGCTGCTGGAGGGGGAGCGACCCGACCGCGAGGAGGTGCGGGCGGTCGCCCGGGATCACGCGAACGGACCCGGCGACGAGTCGATCTGTCGCCATCCCGAGCCCGAGACGGACGAGCCACACGCGTTCGGGCAGCTGACGACGGCGAGCGCCACGATCTTCGAGGGTGGCTCGCCGATGATCGACGTCTGGATGGGCAGCCCGTGTGGGGCCAGGGCGACGCGGTGTGCGTTCGGCGAGGAGGTCCCGAACGACCTCCGAACCGGCCGGCGATGGCTCGATCGGCTGCACTGAGCGCGATCCGGGGACGACACCGTGGAACGAGGGAAAGAACGGGAGGGGTCCGCATGACGGCCCACCCGTCTCCCGTTCCGGTCAGATCGCGTAGTAGAGCAGGGCGACGACCATCACGACGGTCAGCAGGGTGAGACCGATCAGCTGCCGGCGCCACGTGGGATCGCTCCACGCGTCGCGGTAGATCTCGCTGAGACTGGGGACCTCCGGGTCGTTCTCCCTGTCCGCGTCGGTCATTGGACGTCGATCCCGCCGAGGCCACATAGACGTTTTCCCGGCTCCCGTTCGCCGATCCATCGGTCGAAGCGTCGGCTTCCCCGCAGAAACGGGAACTTCTTCGGCCCGCACAGGACCGACCGGTATCGGGAGGGGATCGGCGCCATCGACGTCCAACAGGAGATCACCGGCATCACGCCCTCGATCGCGGACCTGAAGGAGATACGAAACGTCACGATCGGGTCGAGCGTGATCGGGTCGTTCGTCGGCGATCCCGGGGACGGGCGGCGACATCGCCTCGTTCGTGACGTACAACGAGGCCAAACGATGGACGAAGGACGCGGTCCCGGCGTTCGGGGAGGGGAACCCCAAAGGCGTCGCCGCCGCCGAAGCCGGGAACAACTCGAGCACCGCCGGCGCGTTGATCCCGACGCTGACGCTGGGGATCCCCGGCGACTCGGTGACGGCCATCCTGATCGGCGCCCTGCTCGTTCACGGGATCCAGCCGGGCCCGGGGCTGTTCGAGAACGAACCGGGGCTCGTCTTCTCGATCTTCATCGGATTCTTCGTGGTGTACGTCGTGATCCTCGTCCTCGGACTCCTGGGGGCTCACCTCTGGGTCCGCGTCATCAACTTCCCGGCGAAATATCTCTGGCCCAGCATCCTCGTGTTCTGTGTCGTCGGCGCGTTCGCGCTCCAGGGCAGTCTCCTCGACATGTGGGTGATGGTCGCCGCGGGGGTGTTCGGCTTCGTCCTCCGAATGGACGGCTACCCGCTGGCCCCGATGGTGCTGGGGCTGATCCTGGGGCCGATCGCCGAGCAGAACCTGCGTCGATCGCTCGAGCTCTCGGACGGGAGCTGGGCGATCATCTACACGAGCCCGATCGCGATGGCGATCCTGCTTCTGGCCGTCGTCTCCCTGTTCGCACCGATCGTCCTCCAGCACCGGGAGAGCGGGTCGTAGCGTCCACCGGGCTCCGCTCGACCCCCCATCATCCAGCCGCGATCGAACTCCCGGAATCGGAGTTCAGAAGTCACTGAGCGAGCGCTGATTGCGCACCAGTGGATACCTCCTCCGTCGTGAGATGCGTCGCGAGCTCCTCGGCGGAACCGTGTTGCGTGTAGACGACCTCCCGATCGACCCCGCGGACGGCCTCGACGAGCTCGGCGAAGTCACGGTGATCGGAGAGCGGGACCGTCACCTCGTAGTCGCCGCGGTACTGGCAGCCGTCGTTCATCGCCCAGCCCGAGAAGCCGGCCTTGATCGCGTCCCGTAACGGTCGCGTCCCCCGTCAGATCTCCTCGATCCGCTGGTGGCCGTCGTCGAGGGCGCTCGCGTCCTCGGGGAGCAGTGCGACGACGATGTAGGAGGCGTACTCCTCGAGATACTCGACCAGCCGTGCGATCCGCCCGGAGTCGATCGCCTCCAGGGAGTCGAGCAGGAGGAACGGCATCTCCTCGTGGACGTCGTGGACGAGATAGCCCGCCAGCGCGAGCACCAGCCCGGTCACCTCGCGCTCGCTCTCGCTCAAGTGTTCGACCGAGTCCTCGTAGGTCGTCCCGTCGTCCGTCTGGCGGGTCACGTGGAGCTCGAAGCTCGCGTCGTCGCTCCCCTCCGGGTAGCGATACTCCAGCCAGATCCGCGCGAGGTTCCTGTAATCGAGGAGCTCGACGACGGTCTCCATATGCTCGTTGAACGCCTCGATCGCCTCGCGCTCGACGCGCTCGATGCGCGTCCGAAGCTCTTCGAGCTCCGCGTTGATCTCCTCGCGGCGGGCCTCGAGCTGCTCGCGCTCCTCGAGGCGGGATTCGAACTTCTCGATGTCGTCCTCGAGGGCGTCGCGCTGGCGCGTCAGCCGGTCGCGCTCGAGTTCGAGCTGCGTGACCTCCTTCTGGGCGGTCAGGAGCTCCTCGTCCTCTTCGTCGGTTTCGACGGCCGACTCCAGCTCCTCGACCTCCTCGAGCAGCTCCTCCCGTCGCGATTCGAGCTCATCGATCCGATCGGTTCGATCCGCCAGTTCCGTCTTGGTTGTTTCAAGCGATCGTTCGAGTTCGGTCCGTTCGTCCCTGGTCGCGGCGTGTTCTTTGCGTCGAGCTTTGAGCTCCTCGAGTTCTCGATCGAGTTCGTTGCGCCGCTCGACCTTCTCCTGGCGGAGCTCCTGGAGGCGCGAGACGGTCGACTCGATCTCCTCGGTGCCGACCTCCGAGCCACAGGTCCAGCAGGTCACCTCGTTCGACTGGTCCGCGAGCAGCTGATCGGTCACCGACCCGCCGTCGGCCTCCGTCCGCGTCCCTTCCCGTTCCTCCTCGCCGAGGAGATCCGTGACCCCCTCGTCGGTGATCCGCTCGTTGAACTGGATGACCGTCTGGAGCTGGGAGACGATCTCCTCGAGCTCGCGTTTCCGGCCCCGGACCCGTTCGATCTCACCGGCCAGGTCGTCGAGCTCGTCCTCGTCGACGGTCGAGAGTTCCTCGAGCTCCGCTTCGAGCTCCTCCCGCTCAGCTTCCAGCGAGGAGACGCTCTCCTCCTCGGTCTCGAGGTCGTAGGTGACGTCCTCGAGCTGGGACTGGGTCTCGCGAAGCGAGTCGAGCCGGTCCGAGCCCGTCCCCTCGGAGTCGGAGCGCTGGACCGTCGTCAGCGACTCGCGTGCCTCTTCGAGATCCGCCTCGGCGGTCTCGAGCCGGTTGGTGACGCGTGCGTGCTCCTCCTCCAGCGAGCCCAGCTCGCGTTCGGCCTCGGAGAGCTCCGAGAGCTGATCGTCGATGCTGCGCTTCTCGGCCTGGAACTGGCTGATCCGGGCCTCGATCGCGTCGACGTCGACCGGCCGGAGGATGAGCTCCCGGAGGTCATCGTCCCGGACGACGGCGCGCCGGGCCGGATTGGACTCGAGCAGGAACGCGAACAGGTCCGCGAGCTGCGGATCGTCGAGGTAGGGATCGCCGGCGAACGCGACGCCGCCGTCCGTGCGCGTCAACGTGCGGGTGTAGCTCTCTCCGCCGAGATCGAGCGAGACCGACCCCTGGTCGGCGTCGCCCTTGAGCGAGACCCGCTCGCTACCGAGGGCGGCCATCAGCGATCGGAGAAACGAGGTTCGGTTAGTCGCGTTTCGGCCCGCGAGGACGGTGACGCCGGGCGTGAACTCGACCGACGTGGCGTCGATCCCACCGATCTTCTCGATGTCGACGCCGGCGGTCGTACCCTGATCTGAGGACATTATATAGTCCCGTTACGACCTTATAGCCAATAAGCGTTCAGCCGGCGCGGTCCGCCGGGAGCCGGTCGAAAGGGATCGGACAGTTCTTCCCGCAGCAGACTTCTTACTTCACCCCTTATCGCGAGAACCACTTAAACGACCGAACATCGAGTCCGGGGGATCTGTTGGGGCCGGAACGACGACCCCGCTCACGGGGGTGGGTCGTCGAAGGGTGCCCGTTTCGGTCCGCCACGGGCGGGCGCAACGGGATCACATGGCAAGGTGGTCTTTCGTCGATGCCTCAAGGTATCGTCGGGCCGCGCCGTGTTATCATGACATGAGATAACACGGATCGCGATAGAACATAACTCTAACGGCTATCGTCCTATGTGTATACCATAGCGTAATACGGGTATAAGGACGAACTGCCCGACCTCGGACGCACGGCTCGCAGGGGCGCTCACTCGATCGCGACGTGTTCGCTTTCCTCGTTGAGAGCGAGGTTTGCGGCGATCTCGGCGTTGCGCATGGCGAACTGGGCGGTCTGCTGGAGGCTCACCAGCACCTCCCGGACCTGCAGGAGGTCCTCGTTGTCCATCTCGGGCAGGTCGCTCAGGATCTCGTCCTCCCGATCCGAGATCTCCTTGAACAGCTCGCGGACCCGGATCGTCAGGTCGTAATCGCGTTCGACGGCCGCCTCGACCGCCAGCGCCGTGATCTCGTCGACCTGGTCGGTGAACTCCCGGATCCGGCGCATCGTCGCGCTGTCGACGGCAAGCGAGTGGTCCTCCGATTCGAGGACGATCTCGGCGATGTCCTCGGCGTTATCGGCAGTGAGCTCGAGGTTCTTCGCGATCGAGCGGTAGCCGATCAGGGCAAAGCCGTCGTCTAACCCCACCGCCCGCGCCAGCGTCGGGTTCTGATACGCGGTGAAGATCAATCGAAGCAGGAGGACGAAGATCTTGTTGGCCTGTCGTTCGCGGTTCAACGCTCGCCGCGCGAGGTCGGGATTGCCCATCGCGAGCGCCTTGACGGCCTCGCCGCGCATCGTGCTGCCGGTGTTCTCGAGGCGTTTGAGCAGGTTGTCGAGCGTGAAGTCCTCGGGATCTGCCGAAGAGCGTATCGAGATGTCCTCGGGAGTCTCCTCGATGACCCCCAGCCCCATGAGCTGGGTTTCTGCCTCGTAGACGGCGTTGATGTGGTCCGAAGAGAGCGCTCCCTCCTCCTGTTGGACGTGGATGATGCGGCGTCCGAGGACGTACTGGGCGACGATCGCCCGTTCGACGGCCTGGGCGTCGAGCTCGTCGGCGTGGATGATCGCCTCGCTCTCCTCCTGATCGGCGGACTCGGGCATCACGGTCAGCGCGCCCTTGCTGCCGCGTCGCAGCGTCACCTCGTCCCCTTTCTCGACGCCGTGTTCCCTCGCCCACTCCGCAGGTAGTGTCATCGCGAGCGTCGAGGGCCCCAGTCGCTGGACCTTGCGCGTATCCATGAAGGGGGATACATCCTGGAGGATATTAATATATCTGCTACCAGAATTAAATGTCTTCTCGGCCGGTCGGCACGCGCCGAGGGCCCCGAACGGCCGGGAGACGCCCGGGCGATGGGGACGGCGGGTCAGTCGTCGCTCGGCGCGACCGCCGGGGTCCCGTCGCCGCTCGCCCAGACGCCGCGGTCGAAGTCGACCGCACCGTTCCAGTGGGCCACGAGCGTCGCGACCGCCAGGTCGCCGGTGACGTTGGTCATGGTGCGAAGCCGGTCGAGCAGCGGGTCGATCCCCGCGATGAAGCCGACGACCGCGACCGGTAGCCCCACCTGGGTGAGCACGAGCGTCATCAGGATCAGGCCCGCGCTCGGGACGCCCGCCGTTCCGATCCCCGCGAGCACCGCGATCGCGACGACGACGACCTGTTCGGTGATGGTGAGCGAGGCGCCGACGACGTTCGCCGCGAAGACCGCGACGATCCCCAGATACATCCCCGTCCCGTCCATGTTGATCGTCGCGCCGAGCGGGAGCGAGAAGCTGTAGATCCCCTCGTTGACGTGGAGGTTGTCGTCGGCGTTCGACATCGAGACCGGCAGCGTCGCGCTCGAGGAACTGATGCTCAGCGCCGTCATCAGCGCGTCCTTGATCCCGACGAGGAAGGCGATCGGCGACTGCTGGGTCAACACGAGGATCATCACACCGAGATAGACGACCGTGACGTGGATCGCGACGGCGATCAGCAGCGTCAGCGCCAGCATGGCGAACGTGCTGAACACCTCGACCCCGGCCTCGGCGAACGCGACGGCCATGAGCGCGAAGATGCCGATCACGCCGTACTCCATGATCCCCCAGACGACCTTGAACAGCGCCTTCGATCCGGCCTCGGCCATATTGAAGAACGTTTCGACGCCCTCCGCGACGCTCTGCTCGTCGGTGCCCTCGCGCAGCAACACGAGCGCGAGCCCGAAGACGATCACGAAGAAGATCGTCGCCAGGATGTCGCCGGTCGCCATCGCCTCGATCGGGTTCTCGGGGACGATCCCGAGGAACACCTCTAGAAAGCTGGGCGCCTCGTCGGCCTCGAACTCCGCGTCCGTCAGCGTCAGCCCCTCCCCCGGCTGGATGACGTTCGCGATGACCAGCCCGATCGTCACCGCGATCATCGAGGTGACCGCGTAGATCGCCACGACCTGGCCGCCGATCTTGCCGAGCGACGCGGGCGAGAGCTCCCTGATACCCATCAGCAGGGTGAAGACGATGATCGGAACGACGATCATCTCGAGCAGCCGCACGAACAGGTCGCCGAGCGGCTCGAGGACGGTCACCGGCTCGCCGACCGCCAGGCCGACGATCGAACCGAGGAAGAACGCCGCCCCGATCCGGTAGACGATCGGTATCGATCGGTATCGACCCCATACTTGTCGTATGCTACCCAGTGCCATTTCCGGAGATATCGGTTCCCCCGGTGAAACCGTTGGCCATGCAGTGACCGGGTGTATAAATCACGGGCAGCTCCGCCGGTCCACCTCGTCCGACCCCGTCCGAACGCGCGCGGAACCCGCTACTCGCCGGCTCCGGCCGACTCGGGGCGCGGTATTTCTATATCGGGGAGCCCCGCCTCGATCCGCTGGCGCCGGCTCTCGAATCGTCCGGGAAGCACGAGCCGCTCGCCGAGCTCCTCCAGGGGTTCGTCGCTCGTGTACCCCGGCCCGCTCGTGGCGAGCTCGAAGAGGATCCCGCCGAACTCCCGGAAGTAGACCGAGCGAAACCAGTGGCGGTCGATCTGCTGGGTCGGGCGCAGCCCTGCCGACTGGACGGCGCTCCGCATCGCCTCCTGCTCCTCGTCGCTCGGCGTCTGGAAGGCGACGTGATGGACCGTGCCGTGGCCCTGTTGCCCGTTCCGGGCGGTCGGGAGCACGTCGACGTACTTCCCCACGGGCCCGGAGGCGGCGAACCGGGTCCGCTCGCCGCCTGCGTCCTGCTCGGAGCCGACCTCCTCCAGTCCCATCGTCCCCAGCAGCTCCTCGGTGGGACCGGGGTCCGAAAGCGCGAGCGTCACCGAATGGAACCCGCGGATCGCGGCCTCCTCGGGGACGAACTCCGTCCAGGGGACCGTGGGATCGTCCGCGGGGACCTCGACCTCGACCAGCTCGACCGGCAGCCCGTCGGGGTCGCGAAACGGGAGGACGGTCTCCCCGAACCGCTCGATGCGGTCGTCGTAGTCGACGCCGTACTCCTCGAAGCGCTCCTCCCAGTACCCGAGGCTCCCCTCGGGGACGCGGAAGGCGGTCCGGGAGACCTGCCCGGCGCCGACCGACCCCGGCGGGAGGTCCGCCCAGGGGAAGAACGTCATGCTCGTCCCGGGCGTTCCCTCGGCGTCCGCGAAGAAGAAGTGGTACGTGCTCGGGTCGTCCTGGTTGATCGAGCGCTTGACGAGCCGGAGGCCGAGCGTCTCGACCCAGAAGTCGACGTTTCGCTGTGGGTCGCCGGCGACACAGGTCACGTGGTGGATGCCCGGCGTGGGCGTGGGATCTGCCATCGTCGGTCGCTACGGGCCCCGGGGACTTGAGTTCGCGCTGACGTGAGTGTTACCGGGTCGGTCGTACCCGACAACGTTATGTCAGTATGAATACAGTATGTACCCGGATGGATCACACGTCCGAGCAGAAGCTGGTCGAGCGCGCCGACTTCCGCGATTTCGTCGACCAGTTCGACGACGTCGCCGTGTGGTCGGGCGGCGAGTCCGGGTTCGACTACATGAGCTCCGGGTTCGAGGGGATCTACGGGCGTCCCGTCGCGGAGGTCCTGGAGGATCCCACGGTGATCCTCGAGTGGGTCCACCCCGAGGACCGCGCTCGGGTCGCGGAGGTCATGGCGGGTCGGGACGAGCGCGTCCGGAACGGGGAGTCGATCCGGTTCGATCACCGCGTCCTCAGGCCCGACGGCGAGTGTCGGTGGGTCGAGACCCGGATCTTCCCGGTGCATACCCCTTCGGGCGAGGTCTCCGAGGTCGTCGGCGTCACGACCGACATCACGGACCGCAAGGAGCGGACCGACGAGCTGAACAGGACGCGCGATCACCTGCGGGCGATCCTCGAGAACACGCCGGCGGTGATCTACATGAAGGACTCGGAGGGGCGATACCAGTACGTCAACCCGGCCTTCGAGCGCGTCGTCGGTCACTCCCGGGAGGAGGCGCTCGGCAAGCGGACAGGGGACGTCCACCCGGACGCGAACGCCGAACGGATCGAAGCGATGGACAACGAGGCCTTCCGGCGCGAGGAGCCGGTCGAGCACGTCGAGGAGCTCGAGTTCGATGGCGAGCGCCGGGTCTACCTGAACACGCGGGTCCCCCTGTTCGACGGCGACTGCGAGCCGTACGCAATCTACGGGATCGCCACCGAGATCACCGAACAGAAGAAACACGAGGAGAGCATGCGGGCGCTGGCCGAGGCCGGGCCCCGACTGCTTGAGTGTCGGACGACCGAGGAGATCGGCTCGGTCGCCGTCTCCACCGCGAACTCCGCCCTCAATCTCCCGGTCACGGCCCTCCTGGAGCACGAGAAGCAGGAGGGCGTGCTCCGGCCGGTCGTGACGACCGAGGAGACGACCGACCTGCTCGGGGACCCGGCGGCGATCGAGCGCGGGTCGGGGATCGCCTGGCGGGCGTACGCGACCGGCGAGGTGCGGATGGTCGAGGACGTCGGCGCCGATCCCGACGCCCACAACCCCGACAGCGCCATCGAGAGCGAGATCGCCGTCCCGGTCGGCGAGTACGGGGTGCTGCTCGCCGGCTCGACCGAACCCCGCGCGTTCGACGACCACGACCGCAAGTTCGCGACGATCCTCGGCGGGATGATCCAGAGCACGCTGGACAGAGTCGGCCGCGAACGACAGATACAGGCGAAAAACGAGCGGCTGGAGGAGTTCGCCGGCGTCCTGGCGCACGACCTCCGGAACCCGCTCAACATCGCATCGGAGTACGCGAAGCTCGTGCGCGAGACGGGCGACATGGAGCACCTCACGCCCGTCGAGAACAGCATCGAACGGGTGGTGACGATCGTCGAGGGCCTGCTCGCGCTCGCGCGGACCGGACAGGGGTTCGACGAGTTCGAGGAGGGGACGATCGCCCGGCTGGCGCGCGAGGCGTGGTCCTCGGTCGAGACGGAGGACGCCTCGCTTCGGATCGAGACCGACCGGGAGATAACCGCCGAGCTCGGGTGGCTCCAGCGGCTGTTCGAGAACGCGTTCCGAAACAGCGTTGAACACGGCGGACCGGGCGTCACCGTCCGCGTCGGGGCGATCGACGGAGGGTTCTACGTCGAGGACGACGGCCCCGGGATCGACCCCGACCACCGCGAGCGGTTCCTCGAGGGGGACCCCTCGGAGGGCGACGTCCGCTTCGGGTTCAAGGTCATCCGAGACATCGTCGACGCGCACGGCTGGGAGCTCGCGATCGAGGAGGGCGAGGCGGGCGGCGCGAGGCTCGAAGTGCTGACCGGGTAGCGAGCCACCCGTCACACCCGATGATTCCTCGGTCCACGACTCAGAAGCCGAGCACGAGCGCCGAGACGCCGATGAAGATGACCATCCCGAAGACGTCGACGACGTTCGTGACGATCGGGATCGTGGTGTCGTCGGGGTCGACCCCCAGCCGGTAGGAGGCGTAGGTCGCCGCGAAGCTGAAGACGACCGCGATCACGGCGACGGACATCCCGCTGATCAGCGAGATGATCAGCAGGGTGGTCAGCGGCAGTCCGATTCCCAGGAACGCCCCCAGCAGGTATGCGCCGACGGCGAGCGCGGTGAAGATCGTCGCCGCGAGCGCGAGGACCGCGGCGACGTTCGCCCACAGCACCCGATCGCGGGGGTCGAACTCCGTCGTCCCGAGGTGCAGACGTGAGGAGAGGCGCGAGGAGAGGATCGCCCCGAGGTTCCCGCCCATGTCGACCATCGTCGGGACCATCACCGCGAGGATGCCGTACTGTTCGAGCAGCTCCTCGGCGTCCTCGAGGGTGATGCCGGCCCAGAGGACGATGATCGAGAGCACCACCAGTAGGGGGAACATGTTCCCGACGATGCTACTGGTCTCCCACGTCCCGAGCGAGCCCTGTGGGACGACCATCAGAGGATCACCTCGACGAGGCCCACCGAGAGCAGGAGAAAGAGCATGCCGAAGATGTCACCGAGCGTCGTGACCGCCGGGCCGACGAGGTTGTCGGGATCGTAGCCGTACTCGTAGCCCGCGAAGATCAACACCAGCAGCCCGACGATCATGACGATCGAGGTCAGCGTGCCGGCGATCAGCATGATCCCGACGAACTCGTAGAGCGCGGCGGACTCCCAGCCCAGCACCAGAAGCGCGAGCCACGTGATGACGCCGATCACGACGGAGATGCCGATCCCGTTGATGAAGGAGGCGACGACGGCGTTGACGAGGCGCTCGTCGCGCTCGAACCGCGGCTCGATCAGCCCTTGATGGAGGCCGCTCGCGATCCGCCCGCCGAGCGCGCCGTAGACGTTCCCTCGCGTGGCTAAGAACACCGGTACCATCACGAGCAGGCCCGGGAAGCGCTCGACGCTCTCTAGGATCTCCTCGAGCACTAGCCCGGCGAAGAGGCCGCCGCCGAGCGCGACCAGCAACACCGGAAGCGCTTCCCGATAGATCGCCCAGAACTCGTTTCGGACACCCATATCCCTGCATGAGGGGGTTTCGAATTAAACCTACCGAGACGTTTCGTATCACCTTCCGGAACGTTTTCTCGGCGACCGTCCGGCACCCTGGCTACTGCATCGCTCGGGTTTTTATACCTCGACGCCGAACGCCTGGCGTGGCAACGGACAGCCTCGAACGGACGGCGACCCGATACGATGCGCCGTCAGGGGTCCTGCTGGCCTTCGCACTCGGCCTCGGACTGATCGGGGTCGTCTACCAGGCCGTCCACCCGGAACCGATGACGATCTGGCTCCTCGAGCTCGCGCTGATCGTCGTGCCGGCGGCGATCATCCTCTATGCGGGACACTGGCTCTCGACGCGGCCCCTGAACCGGGCCGGTCGCTGGGTCGTCGCCGGCGGTGTGCTCTGTGGGGCCCTCCTCATAGACGTGTTCGTCGGCGGGTACGTCGCCCTCCAGCACCTCACCGGGACGCCCGTCGGCGAGCCGGGACGGCTGTTCCTCGTCGGGGGGTTGGGTGGCGGGGTGGTCGTGTTGTCCGCGGCCGTCCCGTTCCAACGGCACCGATCGGCCGGAGCCGCCGATGCGTCGGCGGGTTCGATGGTCCGTCCCCCTGCCGAGAGCGGATCGTCGGCTCGGGAACCAGGGGGTGCGGACGCGGTCCATATCGAGTTCGTCGGCCCGCCCGGCGCCGGGAAATCGGTGATCCACGCGGCGCTGACGGAGGACCCCGGTCTCTTCGGGGGCGACACGGACGAGGCTATCGGCACCGTCTTCCGGAAGCGGTCGGGCCTCAAAGGGCGGATAGCGTACCAGGCGATGCCCTCGCGTCCCCGCTCGGTCGTCGAGAGCGAGTTCCTTGAGTACCGACTCAGATACCGCGCGCTGTCGGAGTTCCTCGAGAACTACCCCGACTTCCCGCATCTCCTGTCGGTCGCCGAGGCGGCCGTGGCCCACGACGCGGAGCGGATACGCCCCCTCTGTCAGCCGATCGCCGAGCAGTACCAGCTGGGTATGACTGCCATCGGGGACGACGAGGCCCTCTGTCTGGACGAGGGGTTCGTCCAGCGGGCCGTCTCCGTTCTGTGGCGGCGGCCAGCCGACTCGTTCTCCCTCGAGGAGTACTTCGACGCCGTGCCGGTTCCCGACGTACTGATCCACGTCGAGGCCCCCGACGACGTCTGTCTCGAGCGACAGCGCCGCCGCGGGAGGGTCGTCACCAACGAGTGGGGACCGGACGACCCCGCCGAGCTCCAGAGGCACCACCGGGAGAGCTGTGCCCGGGTGTGCGATCTGCTGGCGACTCGAACCACCGTGATCTCGGTCGAGAACACGGGCGACATCGATGACGTGGTCGAACGGGTTCGGCGGGAGATCCGGCAGTCGGGGTAGGTCTCCGACGCTCCCCCGGTCGTGTTGCCGCCCCGTGGATTTCGGCTGGTAACGAGAACGGGACGGGGGACTGTTCGGGTGCTCGGTACTCCCACTGTACCTGCGCGTCGTTTCGAAGGCCGTCGGACGTGTGGCTTGACGGACGGCCGTGAACCCGATCGGTGCAACGGGTGGATTGACGTCCGCCAATCCCGAACGAACGGACGATGCGCATCGCATTCATCGCTCATGACGAACGGAAGGCCGCCCTGATCGACCTCGTCGACGAACACATCGAGCTACTCGACGGGTTCGACTGTCTGGCGACCGGTTCGACCGGCGAACGGCTCGAGGAGGAGACCGGACTCGGGGTCGAACGGGTCGAATCGGGATCACACGGCGGCGACATGATGGTCGGGGCGGCGGTCGCTACGGGCGACTGCGACGGCGTGATATTCCTCCGTGACCCGCTGACCGCAAAGCCACACGAGCCGGACATCATGGCCTTGTTGCGGGTCTGTGACGTTCACGACGTCCCGGTCGCGACGAACCGCTCGAGCGCCGAGATGATGATGAGCCACCTAGCTGAGTAGGTCCCCTGGAGGCTCGACGGGGTGCCTTTCGAGCGTGAGATCGCCTTCATACGATCCGTCGAGGCGATCGCCGATCAGCTATCGTCCTCGTCCCTCTCCCGTTGCTCCGTTGCTTCGTTGCCCGACGGATCGGCGTCGTCGCCCTCGATTCCGGCCGCTTCGTCCCCGTCGGACTCCTCGGCAGTCGACGTGTCGTTCCCGTCGCCCGGTTCCTCATCACTCGGCTCGGTTTCGGGTACGTCCTCGCCAACGGGATCCGTTCCCTCGCCGAGTCCGTCGTCCTGCGTCTCCCGCCGGTTCGTCGTTTCGCCCGCGACGATCTCCTCTTCGTCGACCTCGCCGGCGCCCAACGGCTCCTCACCCGTCGGCGACTCCGCGCCGGTCGTCCTTCCCTCCAGTTTCGCGAGGGTATCGAGCCCCGTGGCCTCGGTCGTGCTCGTCCCGTCGGTGGCGCCCTCCGCGTCCTCGCGGGGGACGAACTCGTAGTAGAGCTGCTCCTCGGGGCCCATCGTCTCCGTCCGATAGACGAAGGCCAGCCCCTCGTCCTCGAAGGTCTCGAAGAACTCGTCCCAGGAGACCTCCTTGATCGAGTCGTCGGTCCGCCCTTCGGTGACGACGGTGAGACCGCCCGACCGGTTCCGGGCCGTCTCGGCCGTCCGTGCGACGGCCAGGTCGTTGCTCTCGATCCAGTTCCTGATCGTCCCGTGATCGGTCGTCATCCTCGTCTCGTCGGTCCGCGTGCTGTCATCGGACATGCTGATCCCGTCTAGCACGATCCCGGCGGGGCGCTTAGTGGTGTGGCTTGCACTCATGGGCGTAGCGGACCGGCGTCGGGGGACCGGACTACCCGACCTCGCCCGGCGCGCGCTCGTCCCCGTTCGACGCCCGTCCGAAGCGGTCACGGTGTGGTGTATCACCACACTTAATACCATCTGTGTAGAACGGACTACTAGCCACTGCTGTAAGCTCCATACATTTCCTGTCCCCCGGGCAGCGCGATCGATCACCGACGACGGGGTTGATCTTGCAGGGTAGCGGGTGTCACGATCGAAGGCGTTCGAGTCGGGTCGGTTCGGATCGGGAACACGCATCGCCGGCTTCGGCCTCGACGGCCCGAGAAGTGACCGTAGCCGAAGACAGATATAGCGAGGGGCCACACGTAGGTGATGGGATCATGAGCGACGCACGCTACGGGGCGCGGATCGACGGGGGGACGTTCTACCTCGCCCGGGAGGGTGACCGGGTCGAGGTCGGGCCGATGGACACCATCGTGGAACACATCGGCGGGGAGACGTACACGCTCGAGTACACCTCCCGACAGAGCGCGGTCTCCTGGTTGGCGACCGACGCCGACGACACGATCACGCTCGACGTCCGCCAGGAGCTCGAGCAGTGGGAGTACACGGACGCCTTCGTCGAGGACGTGAAGCGGAGCCCGCCCGACGAGGAGGCGAGCGAGGGCGCCCGCGCTCGAACGCGGGTGTTCGCCGACCTCGTGACCGACATCTGGGACTCGAAGGGGAACCTCGACGGATAGCACGGTCCCGTCGCGACGACTCCACTCTCGAACCCTCGTTTCCTTCCCCCCGGTCGTTCTGCAGTATAGAACGCGGTTCCGAGACCGGAACCGACCGGACACGTTCGATCCGTTACCCCTCGCACGTCCCCGTGTCTCCGGAGGTTTGTTACCGGACGCTCACTGGGGTTCCGGTAGCGACTCCGTGGACTGACAAACGTGCGTTTGTAATGCACGGGCCGTCGGTGTGGGTAGAGCGTAGCGCGTCGAGAATGGGATCGGCAGAACTTCGTTCTGTATGTCCGGGTAAGAGTTCACTCGAGCACCCATCGTTTCGATGGAGGGATGGTGTATCGAGGGTTCGGAGCGGAAGGGTCGTCAGCGGATCCCGCGGAGCATCCCCTTCATGTAGCCGACCGTGTAGGCCCGCCCGCGGTCCTTCCAGTCGTCGTCGCCCTCCAGGCGCGGGACGTGATCGGGAATCATCATCCCGGAGAAGCCGGCCTCGTCGAGCGCTTCGAGGATCGCGTACGGGTCGTAGTCGCCCTCGTCGATGAACGTCTCCGTGAAGGAGGGGATCGTCCCCTCGACGTTCCGGAAGTGGACGTAGACCAGCTCGTCGCGCCCGCCGAAGTGCTCGATGGCCTCGAAGAGGTCCTCGCCCATCTCGGCCCAGGTGCCGAGACAGAACTCGAGGCCGTGGTTCTCGCTCGGAACGAGCTCCATCGCGCGCCGGAAGCTCTCGAAGTCCCGGAACAGGAACGGCATCCCGGCGACGCGCTCGAGCGGCGGGTCGTTCGGATGGAGCGCGAGGGTCACATCTGCCTCCTCGGCGACCGGGAGCACTGCCTCCAGAAAGCGTTCGTAGTTCTTCCAGAGCTCCTCCTCGGTGTACTCGCGGCCGTGGCTCAGGGGCGCGTTCTCAAGCTCCGCGGCGTCCAGCCCCGTCGATTCGGCCCCGCCGCGCACTCTGCGGGAGGTCGAGGTGCGCCAGACGCCGCTGGGCGACCAGTGGTAGCCGAGCACGGGAATCCCCGCCCGACCCATGTTGCGGATCGTGTTCTTGACGTGCTCGAGCTGCTCGTCGCGTCCCGGCCCGCCGAGCATCACGTCATCGTAGAAACTGATCGGAATGTTCTCGATCGCGTTCAGCCTGAGGCCGGCGTCCTCCACCCGGTTCCGCAGCTGGACGAGCTCGTCGAACGCCCACTCCTTCTCGCCGGTGAGCGGGACCTCCGTGTCGCTCAGAAGCGGCGTCGCGTACATGTTCAACAGAACGTGCTCGACGCCGAGCTGGGAGATGTACCGGAGGCGTTCGCGCGTCGGCTGCATGAACTGCCCGAGGCCGACGCGCATCGGGAGCTCGTCGAACCGCTCGGTACTCGCTTCTGGTGGGCGCTCTGCCATACCGATCGACTCTCGCCGGCGGATATAACGATACCGGGTCACCCGCCACCCTGCGAACGGAACACCGGAGTTAGAACGCGCTGTCGTCGTAGGCGCCGTCGATCGTGATGATCTCACCCGTGGTGAAGGAGGCGGCGTCGCTCGCGAGGTAGACCGCCGCGCCGGCGATCTCGTCGGGCGTCGCGACCCGCTCCATCGGCGTGCGTTCGTCGATCGCCTCCCGGGTCTCGGTGCCCTCGTCGAACGCGCCGCCGGCCATCTCCGTCTTGACGAACCCGGGGGCGATCGCGTTGACGCGGATCTCGGGCGCGAGGTCGGCGGCGGCCGCGCGGGTCAGCCCGTTCACGCCGCTTTTGGCCGCACAGTACGCCCCGCGGTTCTCGCGGGCCTGACCCGCGGACATCGAGGAGATGTTGACGATGCTCCCGCCCTCGTTCATCCCCTGCCCGAAGGCCCGACAGGCCCTGAAGACGCCGGTCAGACAGACGTCGATGTCCTGGGCCCACTGCTCGTCGGTCATCTCCGTCACCGGCGCGCGCGCGACCGAGCCCGCCGAGTTGACGAGCACGTCGACGCCGCCCAGCGTCTCCTCGGCGACCTCCCACAGGTTCTCGATGGAGTCGTCGTCACGGACGTCGCAGGTGACGGCGGTGGTCGTCGCGCCGAGCGAGCGCAGCTCCTCGGTGGCGTCCTCGACGTTTTCCTCGCTGCGGCTGGTCGCGATGACGTCAGCGCCCTCCTCGGCGAAGCTGCGGGCGATCGCCCGGCCGATCCCGGTCGAGCCGCCGATCACGACCGCCGACTTGTCCGCGACGCTGACCGTACACTCCGACTGGTGTGCCATACTCCCCCGTTCAATCGTGCTACGAAAACTCTTGTGGAATCCCGGCCGCCGGGACTCTCCCCTGCGGACTACCGCGGCCCGTACTTATTTACCGGCCGGGCGTGAGTGATAGTCGATGACACTCGCCTCGACACAGGTGCGGACAGCGCCCAGTTCGGATCACGTGACCATCGCCTACATCGGCGGCGGCAGCCGCCAGTGGGCGCCGAACCTCATCCAGGACCTCGCGCAGTCGGAGCTCGACGGCGAGGTCCGGCTCTACGACGCCCATCCGGAGAGTGCCGAGCGGAACGCCCGCTTCGGGAACTGGGTCCAAGAGCAGGACGGTGCGGTCGCTGAATGGAGCTACGAGGCGACGGATACCCTCGAGACGACGCTCACGGGGGCCGACGTCGTCATCATCTCCACGCAGTACGACCCCGCCGAGACGTTCGTCCACGATCTGGACGTCCCGAAGGAGTACGGCATCTACGGGGCGGTCGCGGCGACGATCGGTCCCGGCGGGATCCTCCGGGCGATGCGGACGATCCCCCAGTACCGCGAGTTCGCCGCGGCGATCGCCGAGCACTGTCCCGATGCGTGGGTGTTCAACTACACCAACCCGGTCCACTTCGTCACCCGCGCGCTCTACGACGAGTACCCCGGGATCAACGCCATCGGCCTCTGTCACGAGGTGCTCGGCACGCGCCACCGGCTGGCGCGCTACGCCCGCGAGGAGCTCGACATGGACGCCGAGCGATCGGACGTCTCGGTCAACGTCAAGGGGATCAACCACTTCACGTGGGTCGACGAGGCGCGCTGTCAGGGCGTCGATCTCTGGCCGGTCCTCGAGGAGCTCCGCGATAGCGAACACGGCCACCGGCGGTTCACGCCCGAGGAGATCGAGGGCGAGAGCGTCTTCGTCGACAACTGGCAGGTGACCTGGGAGCTCTTTCGCCGGTTCGGCGTCCTGCCCGCCGCGGGCGACCGCCACCTGATCGAGTACGCGACCTGGTTCATGCAGGGCGGTCGGGAGGAGCTCAACCGTTGGGGGGTCAAACGCACGGGCAGCGACTACCGCGCGAAACACTGGACGCCCGCCGAGTCCGACCAGACCACCGACGTCGAGGCGTGGCTGGAGGGAGAAAAAGAGTTCGAGCTCACCGAGTCAAACGAGACGTTCGTCGACATCCTGCGCGCGCTCGTCGGCGAGGGGACCTACACCACGAACGTCAACCTCCCGAACGTCGGCCAGGTCGACGGCCTCCAGGAGGACGCCGTCGTCGAGACCAACGCGCTGATCCGGGCCGGCGAGGTGAAACCGATCGCCGCGGGCGGCTTTCCCCGGCCCGTCGAGAGCCTGATTCGAGGACACGTCGACACGATCGAGACGGTCATAGAGGCCTCCCGAACCGGCGACGTCGACGCGGCGTTCGAGGGCTTTCTCATCGATCAGCAGGTCCGTACCCTCGGGACGGAGGACGCCCGCGAAATGTTCGCGGAGCTGATCGTCGCCGAGGAAGGCTATCTCGAGGGCTGGGATCTCGAGGGATCGGCGGTGCTCGAGGAGTCGGAGGCCTTCGCGTAGGTTTCGGGAAGTGCCATCCCCGACGCCGGCCATCACCGTGATTTATTAGCTCGCTCGCGCAACCGAGGCACATGGAACCAGACGACGTCCGCTCGTATCTCGACTCGTTCTCACACCGCGACTGGCAGGAATCGGACGAGGAGGAGGGCCCGGTCCGGTTCGCGATGGTCGGGTTGGGCTGGTGGACCCGTGACGAGGCGATGCCGGCCGTCGAGGAGTCGACGTTCTGCGAGACGACGGTCGTCGTCAGCGGCTCGGCGGAGAAGGCAGAGGAGGTGGTGAACGAACATGAGACCGTCGAGGCCGGGCTGACCTACGAGGAGTTTCAGGACGGTGAGGCGAGCGACGCCTACGACGCGGTCTACGTCTGCACCCCGAACGCGAAACACCTCGAACACGTCGAGGCGGCCGCCGAGCGCGGGAAGGCCGTCCTCTGTGAGAAGCCCATGGAGGCGTCGGTCGAGCGGAGCGAGGCGATCGTCGAGGCCTGCCGTGAGGGCGACGCCACGGCGATGGTCGCCTACCGGATGCACACCGAGCCGACCATCAGGCGGGCCCGGGAGCTGGTGCGGGCCGGCGCGATCGGCGAACCGGTCCACGTCCATGGCGACATGTCCCAGGGGATCGTCGGCTGGGGGGCCGACCAGTGGCGCCTCGACCCCGAGCTCGCGGGCTACGGGACGAGCGTGATGGACCTGGGGATCTACTCGATCAACACGACCCGGTTCGTCCTCGATCGCGACCCGGTCGCCGCACAGTCGACCATGCACAGCGACCACGAGTACTTCTCGGAGGTCCCCGACGAGGTCGCGGCCTTCACCGTCGCCCTCGAGGACGACGTCTACGCGACCTGTACCGCGAGCCAGAACGCCCACATGAGCAGCCACCTCCGGATCACCGGCAGCGAGGGGACGATCCTGATCGAGCCCGCCTTCCACGGCGAGAGCGACCTCGAACTGACGGTCGGGAACACGACCGTCGAGGTCGACACCCCGGGGGTCGACCAGATGGAGGAGGAGTTCGACTACTTCGCGGACTGCCTGCTCGCGGGTCGCGAGCCGGAGGGGATGCCCGAACACGGACTGGTCGACATGCGGACGCTCGCGGCCGTCTACGAGAGCGCCGAGAGCGGCGAACGGGTCGAGATCTAAAGGAACTCCGTTCGGCCTACTCGCTCTCGACGGTCGTCTCGGCGAAGTATCGCCGGGCCGTCTTCGGCACGACTTTCGACGCACTCACCTCCAGTTCCTCGCTTGCCACGATATCGCTCGCCGAGCGGCCGATCCTGACCTCGTAGGGGCCCTCCTCGACGGCGAGGTCCATCGACTCGTCGTGGAAGGCCAGCTGAGTGGGTGAAAGCTCGAAGGAGACGCGTGCGGACTCGCCCGGATCGAGCGAGAGGCGCTCGAAGCCGGTCAGCTCCTGGACGGGTCGAGCCTGGCTCGGGTTCGCCGCGTGGGTGTAGAGCTGGACAACCTCGCTGCCGGCCCGCTCGCCCGTGTTCGTTACGGTGACGCTCGCGGTAAGGGTGCCGAGCGGCGGGACGCTTTCCTCGGAGAGCTCGAGGTCTGCGTACTCGAACTCGGTGTAGCTCAACCCGTGGCCGAAGGGGTAGACGGGCTCGCTGTCGGTGTAGACGTAGCCCTTGTTCGCGGTGTTGGCCTTCCGGTTGTAGTAGACGGGGAGCTGGCCGACGGATTTCGGCAGCGAGACGGGCAGCCGGCCGCCGGGGTTGTGCTCGCCGAGGAGGACGTCCGCGATGGCGGGCCCGCCCTCGTCGCCGGGCAGCCAGGCGTACAACACTGCTGGTGCCTCCTCTGCGATTTCCTCGATCGAGTGGGGCTTGCCGCTGACGACCACGACGACCACGGGCGTGTCGGTTTCGAGGAGCTGATCGACCAGCTCCTCCTGCACGCCGGGGAGGCCGAGGTCGGTGACGTCACAGCCCTCGCCGCTGGTCGGCACGCTCAGTTTGTTCTCCTTCTCGGCGTCGACGTCCGAGAAGTCGACCGCCGAGCGGGCGCCGACGAACGCGAGCGTCACGTCCGCGTCGCTCGCGGCGTCGACGGCCGAATCGAACCCCTCGGTCGAGGGTCCGGAGATCGTACAGCCCTCTTCGTAGTGCACGTCGAGCCCGTCGCGCGATTCGAGCGCCGAAAGCGGGGTCGTGGCATCGGACTCGTACTCCTCCTCGGGGTAGTGGGCGGCGTAGGCGTAATCGCCGAGCAGCTCCTTCTTCGCGTCGGCCTTCGGGCCGACGACCGCCACCGAGTCGACGTCGAGCGGCAGGAGGTCGTCCTCGTTCTTCAACAGCGTCATCGACTGGCACGCGGCTTTCCGATTGACCTCTGCGGCCTCGTCGGTGTGGAACGCGTCGGCGGCAGCCTCGGCGTCGACGGTCGGGTCGTCGAGGACGCCCTTGCGGGCCTTCTCGCGGAGCACCCGGCGGACGGACTCGTCGAGGGTCGCCTCCGAGAGGTCGCCGTTCTCGACGGCCTCGACGAGGAACTCGCCGTAGTAGTCGGTGTAGGGCAGCTCAACGTCGAGGCCGGCCTCTAATGCCTGGGTCGCGGCCTCGGGCTTGGTGTTCGCGGTTCCGTGTTCGGTCACCAGATGCCTGACGCTGTAGTAGTCGGAGACGACGGTGCCGTCGAAGCCGAACTCGCCCCTGAGAACGTCGGTGAGCAGCCACTCGGAGCTGGCACACGGGATCCCGTCGATGTCGTGATAGGCGTTCATCACCGACTCGGCGTTGGCCTCGCTGATCGCCGCCTCGTAGGGGAACAGGTGGACCTCCCGGAGCTCCCGGGGGCCGACGTTGAGCGAGGAGCGGTTCTTTCCTCCATCCGTGGCCCCGTGGCCGACGAAGTGTTTCAGCGTGGCCGAGATCCCATCGGAGCGGCCCTCGCCCTGCAGCCCCGAGACGTACGCGCAGGCCATCGACGCGACCAGCAGCGGGTCCTCGCCGAACGTCTCCTCGACGCGCCCCCAGCGGAGGTCGCGGGCCACGTCGAGCACCGGCGAGAGCGCGTGGGTCGTCCCGAGCGCCTGGAGCTCGCCGCGGATCGTTTCGGTGACGTCCTCGAGCAGCTCCGGGTTCCACGTGCTCGCCATCCCGATCATCTGGGGGAACGTCGTCGCCTCCGGACCCATATAGCCGCTCAGACACTCCTCGTGGGGGATCGCCGGGAGCCCGAGGCGAGTCTCCTCCTCCAGAAGGTCCTGCAGATCGTTCGTCACGCGCGCCGCGTCGGCCGGCGAGAGGCTCCCCTCGCCGCCGATCCGGGTCAGGTGACCGATCCCGTGTTCGAGCCACTCGGCCGCCGCCTCGCGGTCGACCTCGCCGTCCTCGATCACGCGGTCGGCGTTCACCGAACCCAGCTGCGCGGCCTTCTCCTCCACGGTCATCCGTTCGAGGAGCTCCTCGACCCGGTTCTTGGCCGAGGCCGGCTGGTCGCCGGCCTCCCGTTGGGTAGATCGTCTCACACCACCACCCTCGGAGCCATCCGTCTTAGTGTTTCTGACGTGGGGCTCGGTGAGGGTCGGTCGGCGGTTGGTCGGGCGATTCCCCGATCAGTAGCGCTCGAAGCCGACGACAAGCTTGCCGTCCTCGGTCCGTCCGTGAAGCATCGCCACGCCTCCTTCGAGAGTGCTCTCGCCGGCGTCGAAGTGGATCATACAGCCGTTCCGGCCACCCGAGAGCTCCTCGGAGCGGGGCGTGGCTCCTTCGCCCGTGTCGACCGCCTCGGGGGTCCCGAAGCGAATCGTCTGGGGGTCGAGCGTCCTCGGGTCGAAGGCCTCGCCGCCCGAAACGTGGACCGGGAGCGTTCCCTGGCGGCGCCCGCCCGCCGCGCCGCGGACGTCGACGTCGGCGACGACCACCTCGACGCTCTCCCCGTCCGAGTCCGTGATCGAAAGTTCGGTTCGGAACTCGCCGTCCTCGAACGAGATCGTCAGCTCGTGCTCGCCGAGGAACGGCTCGAAGGAGCCCGAGCCGTCCGCCGTCGTGCCCGATTCGTCGGTCCACCACTCCCCGAAGACGAGGTCGGTGTAGACGTCGTAGCTGGGTTTCTCCTCCCAGTCCTCGAAGAACAGCGGTGCGTCGTCCAGCCAGTGCTCGTCGTCCCAGAAGCCCCACATGAGGAAGTCCTCGACGTCGGGGTGGCTGAATATCGTCCTGAGGAACCCCTCGAAGAACTCCGCCTTCTCCTTCTCGTCCCACTCCTCGTCGGCCATGTCGAACTCGGTGATCCGGAGGTCCGCGCCGTACCCGGTGTACCGATCGAGCCCCTCCATGGTCTGTTCGGGCGTCAGCGTCTCGGCCTCGCTGAAGTGACACTGCATGCCGACCCCGTCGAGGTCGGCTCCTTCTTCGTTGGCGAGGAACTCGATCTGGCGCTCGTAGTCGTCGCGGGTGTCCTCGTAGGGGCCCGCGAGCGTGTTGTAGTCGTTGACGTCGAGGTCGACGGCCTCGGGGGCGACCTCCGTCGCGGTGCGATACCACTCGGCCAGCACGGGCGCCTCGACGGGGTCGACGTCCTCGCCGTCGATCGCCTGGATCATCTCGGGCTCGTGGATCACCTCGTTGACGACGTCCCAGTGGAGCATGTCCTCGCCGTAGTGCTCGATGATCGTCTCGAGGTGCTCGAACGAGCGCTCCTCGACGTGTTCAGGATCGAACTCGGGATCAGTGACGTCGTTGTCCTCCCACTCGACGCCCATCGCGCTGACGACGTCCGGCGGCACCGCCCAGGAGTCGACGGCCGCCCAGAGGGCCGCATGGCCCCGGATGTCGAGCCCCTCCTCGAGTACCCACTCGGTGGCCTCGTCCGCCAGCTCCTGGTCGTCCTCCCAGAAGCGCCACTTGTGGTGGTTCTCGAGGACGGCGGTGTTGAACAGCTCCGTCACGACCTCGCGATACCGGTCGGCGTCCTCGCCCTCCTCCTGGAGCCGGTTCGCGTCCACGGCCGTCCCGAAGGTGAACTCGTGTTCGAGCATCTCGACGTCCACCTCCGTCTCGACGGCGTCGCCGTCGCCGTCGGCGATCGATACCTCGAGCTCCGCAGTCCGATGCTCGTGAATGCGGTCGTCGGCTGCCGCCTCCCAGTCGTCCCCCGGTTCGCCCCCGTCGTCGGCCCCGGCTACCCCGCTTAGACTTCCGCCGGCCCCGAGCGCTCCCAGCATGCCCAGGAACAGTCGCCGGTCGAGACCCGAGACGTCGCCGTCGCTACCCGCCGAGTGATCTATGTTCTCTTCTCGCATGGCTTCGTTTTATCGTAGGACCTCTGCATTATAAATCATTCCATAATATCGGGCGGTGATACGGCGGGGCCGGGGGATCGAAAAGGGTCAGTACCGATCGAAGCCGACGACGAGCCGGCCGTCCTCGGTCCGTCCGGACAGCATCGCCACGCCGCCCTCGAGGGCGCTCTCGTCGGCATCGAAGTGGAACAGACATCCCTTTCGGCCGTCGCCCGCGATCTCGTCTGAACGGGGCGTGGCTCCCTCGCCCGCGTTGACTGCCTCGGGCGTTCCGAAGCGAACCGTATCGGGGTCGAGCGCGGTCGGGTTGAACGCCTCGTCGCTCGGGACGTGGACCGGGATCGTCCCCTTCTGGCGGTCGTCGGCCGTCCCGCGAACGTCGAGGTCGGCGACGACCACCTCGACGCTCTCCCCGTCCGAGTCCGTGATCGAGAGCTCCGTGCGGAACTCCCCGTCAGCGAACGAGACCGATAGCTCGTGCTCGCCGAGGAACGCCTCGAAGGAGTCCGAGCCGTCGTCGGTAGTACCCGACTCGTCGGTCCACCACTCCTCGAAGACGAGGTCGGTGTAGACCTCGTGGGTGGGTTTCGGCTCCCAGTCCTCGTAGAACAACGGCGCGTCGCCCTGCCAGTGTTCGTCGTCCCAGAACCCCCACATGAGGAAGTCCTCGACGTCGGGATGACTGAAGACCGTCTTCAGGAACCGCTCGAAGAACTCCGCCTTGTCTTCCTCGTCCCATTCCGGATCGGCCATGTCGTACTCGGTGATCCGGAGCTCGACATCGTGGGCGGCGTACCGGTCGAGCCCCTCCATGATCTGGCCCGGGGTCAGCGTCTCAGCCTCGCTGAAGTGGCTCTGCATGCCGGCGCCGCCGAGCTCGACGCCGTCCGCGCCGTTCAGGAACTCGATCTGGCGCTCGTACTGCTCTCTGGTCTCCTCGTAGGGTCCCGCGAGCGTGTTGTAATCGTTGACGTCGAGGGCGACGCCCTCGGGGGCCGCCTCGGTCGCGGTGCGATACCAGTCTGCCAGGACGGGCGCCTCGACGGGGTCGACGTCCTCGCCGTCGATCACCTCGATCATCTCGGGCTCGTGGATGGCCTCGTTGACGACGTCCCAGTGGAGCATGTCCTCGCCGTAGTACTCGATGATCCGCTGGATGTGCTCGTGGGTCCGTTCGCGGACGTACTCGCCGTCTCCCTCGTCCAAGGCCTCCAGGACGTCCTCGGGGATGGCGTCCACGCCCCGGTTCGCCCACAGGGCCGCGTGGCCCCGGACGTCGAGCCCCTGGTCGAGGATCCACTCGGTGGCCACGTCGGAGAGGTTCGCCTCCGCGTCGAGGTCGTCCGCCCCGCTGTGGTCGAGCGCCCACGAGGTGTCGGCTCCGGCCTGGTTCTCCTCCCAGAAGCGCCACTTGTGGTGGTTCTCGAGCACCGCGCCGTTGAACAGCTCGGGGATGTGCTCGCGATAGCGCTCGGAGTCCTCGTCGTCGCCGGTGAGGCGAGGCGCGTCGATCGCCGTCCCGAAGGTGAACTCGTGTTCGAGCATCTCGACTCCCACCTCCGTCTCGAGGGGGTCACCGCCCGCGTCGACGACCGACACCTCGAGATCGGCGACCCGATGCTCGCCGATGCGGTCGTTGGCCTCGTCCTCCCAGCCCTCCTCGGGTTTCGGGGCTGATTCCTCCTCGTGCTCGTCGGCCCCGGCCGTACCGCTGAAGCCGACGCCGGCGCCGAGCGCCCCCAGCATGCCAAGGAACAGCCGCCGATCGAGAGCCGAGCCGTCGCTACCCGCCGAATGGTCTGTGTTCTCCTTTCGCATGGCTTCGTTCTATCGTCGAGCGCTCTGGATCATAAATCATTCCATAATATCGACTAGTGGTATGGCGGGCGGCCGACGAGGATCGGGGCGCGGGTTCTCGGGTGAGAGACCATAGGTTTATGCGAGTCTCCGCCGAGCGATCGATCATGAGCTTTCTCGGCGACGACTACCTGCTCGAGACCGAAACCGCACGGACGCTCTACGAGGGGATCGCGGACCTGCCGATCGTCGACCCCCACAGTCACGCCGACGTGGTCGAGATCGTCGAGGACGACGGCTGGTCCGACGTCTGGGAGGTCGAGGGCGCGACCGACCACTACGTCTGGGCACTGATGCGAAACCGCGGCGTCCCCGAGGAGCGGATCACCGGCGACGCGACCAACCGCGAGAAGTGGGAGGCGCTGGCAGAGGTGTTCCCCTCGTTCGCGGGCAACCCGACCTACGAGTGGGTCCACCTCGACCTCAAACGACGGTTCGGGATCGATCGAACGATATCGAGCGAGACCGCCGACGAGATATGGGAGGAGACGGCCGCCCAGCTCGAGGACGACTCGATGCGTCCGCAGGCGCTCCTCCGCGAGATGGACGTCGAGGTCGTCTGCAGCACCGACGACCCGACCTCGTCGCTCGAGAACCACGAACGGGCCGAAGAGGAGATTTCGGGCGTCGACGTCCTGCCGACGTGGCGTGCCGATCGTGTTCTCCAGGTCGAGGACGACGACTGGGGCGGGTTCGTCGACGAACTCGCTACGGCGACTGACGTCGGCACTGGGGACCTCGAGGGCTTCCTCGACGCGCTGCGCGCGAGCCACGATCACTTCGCCGAGCACGGTTGTGTCGCGAGCGACGTCGGGATCCGGATGCCGGTCTCGCGGCCGGTCGACGACGCGCGAGCAGCGGCGTGTTACGAGGCGGCGCTCGCGGGCTCGATCGAGGGGGAAGAGGCGGCCGACCTGCAGGCGTATCTCCTCGAGTGCATCGGCGAGCTGAACGCCGAGAAGGGGTGGACGACGCAGTTCCATCTCGGTCCCGTCCGCGACTACCGCGAGGAGGTCCACGAGGCGCTCGGGCCGGCCTCCGGCGGCGACGTCTCGACCCAGGACCTCGACATCGAGGGGAGTCTGAAGCACTTCCTCAACCGCTTCGACGGCGAGTTCGAGGTCGTCCTCTACTGTCTGGATCCGACCCACTACCCGACGGTCGCGACCCTCGCGCGCGTCTTCCCGAACGTCAACGTGGGTCCGGCGTGGTGGTTCAACGACAGCCCGGTCGGGATCGAGGAGCAGTTGGAGTACGTCGGCACGGTCGAGCTCCTCTCGAACTCCCCGGGGATGGTCAGCGATTCGCGAAAGCTCCTCTCCTATGGCTCGCGCTTCGAGATGTTCCGGCGTTCCCTGGCGAACGTCGTCGGCCGGCAGGTCGAACGGGGACGGATGCCCCGAGACGTCGCGCGCGATCTGGTTCGTACGGTCGCCTACGATCGGCCCCGAGAGCTCTACGGCTTCTGATCGAGGACTGCCGGTCAGTAGGGAAACGTCCGGGGAAGCGGGCTCGGGCGCTCGACGGTCGAGTCGATCGAGACGTGTTCCCCCTCGGTCGAGGCCCTCCTCACCCCAGTGAGGATCTCGAGGACGTGGTGGGCGAGCCTTCCCGTCGTCCGGTGGTCCCAGTCGGAGTCGAGGGCAGACGCCAGATCGGCGACGCCGATGCCGCGCCCGTCGGTGTAGTCGTGGGTCGGGGGGACGTCCTCCCAGCCCTCGCCGCGTTCGTGAACGGAGACCGTCCCGTCGAAGTGGTTCGGGTCGGGGACGCTCAGCGTCCCCTCCGTCCCGTAGATCTCGAACCCTGGCGAGGGAAGCGACGACCCCTGGACGTCGAAGCTGGCCGTGACGTTCCCGACGACGCCGTTCTCGAAGTCGACGATCCCCGTCTCGTGGGTCGGCACGTCGACGGGAATCGTCTCCCCGCGGCGCGGCTCGCTCGTGATCGGTCGCTCCTCACGCGCTCGCGTTACCGACCCCGTGACCCGGCTCGCGGGCCCGAGGAGGGAGACGAGCGCGGTCAGGTAGTAGGGTCCGACGTCGAGAAGCGGCCCGCCGCCCTCCCGATAGAACAGGTCGGGGTTCGGATGCCAGCTCTCGTGGCCCGAGGAGGTCCAGAGCGCGGTCGCACCGATCGGCTCGCCGATCCGACCCTCGTCGAGGACGCTTCGGCACGTCTGCAGTGCGGCCCCGAGGAACGTATCGGGCGCTGACCCGACCAGGAGGTCCCGCTCGGCGGCCGTCTCGAGTATCCGCTCGGAGGCGGCGACGGAGGCCGCGATCGGCTTTTCCGTGTAGACGTGGTTGCCGGCGTCGAGCGCCCGAAGCGTCACGTCGGCGTGTACGTCGGGCGGCGTCAGGTTGACCACGATATCCACCCCCGGATCGGCGAGCAGCTCGTCGACGCCGAGCGCGTCGATCCCGTGTTTCGCTGCTTTCTCCTCCGCCTGGGCCCGATCCAGGCTGCTGCAGGCGACGATCCGGTAGTTCCCGAATCGGCCGTCCGAGGAGAGATACGCGTCGCTGATGTCGCCACAGCCGACGATACCGACGGTATAGGTCATCGTTGACCTCGACACCGGGCACCGACTTAAATCCGGCCGCTCGACGCGGGATCGGGAGAAACGGGAGAGCCGCGAGGTCAGCGCGGCTCGTCGTCGTCGACGGACTTCGCGTGGCGGGCCCGGATCCGCGGGTTGCTGATCCGGTCGAGCGACTGGGCCAGCAGGATCAGCCCCATCGAAAGCAGGATGATGAAGATCATCGGGGCGATGATGAAGTGGGACTGCCCGAGGGTGTAGAGCGCCCCGGCCTCCTCGGCGTTGTTGAGGACGACCCCCCAGTTCTGCGAGCTGATCGGGAGGAACCCGAGGTAGTACAGCGCGACCGACGCGAAGATGATGTTCCTGGCGTTGTTCGCGAGGTTGATCAGGATGTACGGCCAGATGTTCGGCAGGATGTCCTTGAGGATGATCGGCGGGGTACCGATCCCCATCGCGCGCGAGGCCTCGACGTACTCGTAGCCCCGGACCTTCAGCACCTCCGAGCGGATCGAGCGCCCGAGCCCGCCCCAGGCGGCGACCGACAGCACCAATCCGACGAGCGCCGGGTGGCGTGGCTCGATGATCGCCGCGATGACGATGATGAGCGGAAGGCCGGGGATCGAGATGACGATGTCACAGATCGTCATCAGCACGCGGTCGATGGTCCCGCCCCGGAACCCCGCGACGGTGCCGACGCTGACGCCGACCAGCACCGTCGCGAGCGCGCCGGTGACGATCATGATCAGAACGGGGGTCGTCCCGTGAACCATCAGCGAGAGGAGGTCGACGCCGGTGTTGGTCGTGCCGAGCGGGTGGGCGAGGCCGGCGTCGAGCGGCGAGACCCACGTCGCGAACGTCGTCGTCGGGCTGTGGACGAACCGCGGGCCGATGAAGCCGATCGCGAAGAACGAGAGGATGAGCGATATGCCGGTCAGCCCCCGCCAGTCGCCGAGAACGATCTTCATCGGCGCGTAGATCGACCGGTCGAACTTCCGGTAGAGCACCTCCTTGCGGTCGACGTCGACGGCGGTCTCCTCGCCCATGAACTCGTAGCGCGAGGTCCCGCCGTCGGCCCGCTTCTCCTCGCCTGTCCGGCCGGTGAGCCGCTGGACGTAGCGCTTGAGCTGGGTCCGCAGCGGGACGCCGGTCGAGCTCCCGTAGACCTCCATGTTGTCGCCGCCCGACTGGGCCCGCGGGTCGATCCGGCTGTAGGTGGCGTCGGCGATGAGCATCGCGATCACGACCGTGACACAGATGACCATGAACCCGCCGACCATCAGCGGGTAGTCGCGGTTGTTGACACCCGCGAACATGTACCAGCCCATCCCGCGGTAGTTGAAGATGTCCTCGAGAATGATCGACCCGCCGATCATGAACCCGACCGTCAGGAGGAGGCCGGTGTAGAGGGGCAACAGCGCGTTGCGCATGACGTATCGCAGGGCGATCCGCGTCGGGGGGAGCCCACGTAGCTGGGCTACCCGTATGTGGTCCGCCCCGAGGACGCTGATCGAGTTGCCGCGCATGCTCAGCGAGGCCGCCGCGCCCGTGACGATCAACGAGATGATCGGCAAGGCCGCGTGGTGTAACGACCCGAGCACGAACCCGGCGTTGAGGCCGATCTCGACGCCACCTGGATAGCGCGCCCCCGTGGGAAACCATCCCAGCTGGTAGGCGAAGACGAACGACAGCAGCAGCGCCGCGACGTAGTAAGGCGTGGAGGTCTCGATGACGGCGATGCCGGTCATCGCGGTGTCGAACTTCGTGCCCTCGTAGTAGGCCATGATCGCGCCCAGACAGATGCTCGTGACGAACGTGATCACCATGGCGATGGACATGTAGAAGATCGTCCACGGGACGGCCTCGGCGAGGATCTGGTTGACCGATGCGTTCTGCGAGATCGAGTAGCCGAGGTCGCCCTGCAGCACCGCCGTCATGTAATCGAGATACTGGACGTGCAGCGGTGCGTCGGGGTTGATGTTCAACTGGAGTTCGACGACTCGGCGGGCGGTCGCCGGGTCCCCCGGATACTGCTCGAGCATCTGCGCCATCATCGCCTCCAGCGGGTTCCCCGGCATCAGTCGAACCAAGACGAACGTCAGGTGAAACACCACGACGACCGTCAGCACTGCCTGCCCCAGCCGCTTGATTAACCAGTTTGCCATGCGTTATTGCTACTGTCCATCACACCCCCATTATTAATAATTTTCCGCTTCCGACGGTGGTGAGAGACCCGGTTCCGTGTACGTAGTCGCGGTGGCCACGCCTCGTCGAACAGCGCAAACCATCGGCTTGCTGGCTCGATGAGGCTACGCTTCGTCAAACAGCTCCTCGCCGTCGACCAGATGCGCCGCGAGGGCGTCCTCGTCGAGCTCGATCCCCAGGCCGGGCTCGTCGGGGACCGCGATCCGCCCCTCCCGGATCAGCGGCTCGTCGCGGACGAGCAGGTCGTCCCACCACTCCAGGTCGCGCGCGTGGAACTCGAGGGCGAGGAAGTTCGACGCCGCGGCGCCGACGTGGGCGCTGGCCATCGTCCCGATCGGCGAGGCCACGTTGTGGAGCGCGAGCGGGATCGAGTAGGCCTTGGCCATGTCCGCGGCCTTCTTCGTTTCCCGCATCCCGCCGGTCTTGGGGACGTCCGGATGGAAGACGTCGATCCCCTGGCTCTCGATCAGCCGGCGGGCGCCCTCGACCCGATAGAGGTTCTCGCCGGCCGCGATGGTGGTGTCGGTGTTGTGGGTGACGTAGCGCTGGACGTCGTGGTTCTCGGGCGGGACCGTGTCCTCGAGCCACCAGACGTCGTACGGTTCGAGCGCGCTCGCCAGCCGACGCCCGGTGTCGCCCGTCCAGCTCCAGTGACAGTCGAAGGCGACGTCCGCGCGGTCGCCGACCCGGTCGAGCACCGCCTCGACGATCGCGACCTTCCGCTCGATCGCCCGCCCGTTCAGGTGTTTGTTTCGGCCGTCGAGCTCGTCTCTCTCCGTCCCGTCGAGGTCGAACTTCAGCGCGTCGAACCCGTCGGCGACGACCGCCTCGGCGGCGTCGGCGTACGCCTCCGGGGAGTAGGAGTTCTCGTCCGTTCGGAAGAGATGATCGCCCGCGTGGGTGTCACAGTAGACGCGCACCTCCTCGCGGTGTTTCCCGCCGACGAGCTGGTAGGCCGGGACGCCGAGGAGCTTCCCGGCGAGGTCGTGCAGCGCGACGTCGATCCCGGAGATCGCCGTGACGCCGACCCCGTTCATCCCGCCGAGGAAGGACAACCCGTCGTAGAGCTCCGTACAGCGCGCGTCGATGTCGACCGGGCTCTTCCCGACGAGGAGCCCCTTCGCGTGCTCGATGTAGCCATCGACCGCCGGCCCGAGCACCGCCTCGCCGATGCCGCTGACGCCCGCGTCGGTGTCTATTCGGACGAACGTCCAGTGGAACTCCGAGTCCACCCGCGCGGTCCGAACGTCCGTTATCGCTACTTCACGGGGGTCGATATCTCCTACCATGGGAAGGGTGCAGCGGAGACCACTATAAAACCCGTCGTCCAGAGTCCCGCGTCGGCCGCCGACGAGGACGGTTGCCGGAACCTCGCTTCCCGCGGGGCGAACGTCGAAACGATCGGTTGACGATTACTGCGGCTCGAGGCCGTTCTCGAGGAAGTAGTGCACGATCCGGTTCGAGGTCAGCCAGTCGTCCGACTCGAGGTCGAAGTCCCACTCGCCGGCGTTGACCCAGTAGTGCTCGCTCCAGGGGTGGATCATCGCCGCGGGCAGGAGCTGGTTGTGAGCCCACGCGAGCTCGGAGGCGTGCTCCATGACCTCCTCCTCGTCCTCGGCGGTGGCGAGCGCGTTGAGGCTCTCCTCGAAGTCGACGGTGATCGTCTCGCCGTCGGGGTTGCCGACCTCGGGGACCTCGACCTCGTTCTCCAGAACCCCCGTCTCGGAGATGGCCCCCCTGACGGGGCCGAACAGCTCCTCCTGGAGGTCGGCATGGGCGTGGTAGTCGCGGGCCATCCCGTAGTTGAGGTGGACGCTGATGTCGTACTGGGAGTCGTCCTCGACCTCGGCCTGCCAGGTCGGCATCTCGTCGACGTAGTAGTCGATCCCGACGCCGAACTGGTCGAGGTTGTTGTAGATCATCTCGGCCTGGTCCGGGAACCAGTCGCCGACCGGGAAGTTGAGCTCCCAGGGCTCGTCGTCGGGCGTGTACCACTGCCCGTCGTCCAGCGTGAACCCCTCGTCCTCGAGGAGCTCGGCCGCCAGGTCGGTCTCCTGGGGCACGTAGTTCGTCATCGCCTCTAGGACGTCCTCCTCGACGAAGAACTCGACGTAGCCGGCGTCGATGCCACAGGAGTACGGGTCGACCGGCGTGTCGGGGGAGAACTCGTCGACGAGCCTCTCGAAGTCGACGGCGTGTGCGATCGCCTGTCGTACCTGCGGCGAGCTGCTGATGTATTCGTCCTCGGGACCGAACAGCAGCGCGAAGGACTGCCCGGAGAACGAGACCGGCGGCACGTCGTACTTCTCGGGCAGATCCTGGAGCGTCGGGTCGTTGTGCTCCCAGTCGACCTCGCCGGCGCGCAGACCGGCTTCCTCCTCTGCCTGTCCGTGACGGAGGTAGAACTCCCAGTCCCGTGCGATCGGGTGTTCGGGGTTCGGGACCTGATCGGCGTACTCCTCGTTTGCCTCGACGAAGACGAACGGACCCGAGAAGAGCGCCTCGTCCCACTCGGGCTCGAAGGAGACGACGTCCTGTTGGATCGACTCGATCTCGTCGTCGTCCTCGGCGTCCTCGAAGCGCTCGACGAACTCGCCGTACTGGGCCTCCGAGACGTCCAGTATCGTCTCGGCCCACTGGTTCAGCCACAGCTCCTCCTCGACGTTCTGGTACCCCTCGCGGGGCTGGAGTTCGAACGCGTAGTCGCCGTCGACGACGATGTCGTCCGGATCGACGTAGGTCTCGATCCCCTGGTCGAGATACGCCTGGAGCTTGAGGGCGGTCACAAAGTCGGCCGCGGTGACCGGCGAGCCGTCGGACCAGCCGTACTCGTCGCTGATCTCGACGCGCGTGGCGGCCGTCTCCTCGTCGATCTCCCAGTCCTCGGCGACCCGCGGGAGGAACTCACCCTCCTCGGTGCTGTAGACGGCGAGGTACTCGAAGGAGGTCTCCTGGGCGTCGCCCTGGTTCCAGGAGGTGTGATACGGGTTGAAGATGTACTCCGCGTTGAACGGGTTGACCGCCCCGGAGGGAACCGCTTCGTTCATCTCCTCCTCGTAGTTCTCGTCGTAGTCCACGTCGACGGTGTCCAACTCCCCATTGAGAAGGTCGCTATCGTCGTCGTCGCCCCCGAGGCAGCCGGCGACCGCACCGACGCCCGCAACTCCTGTCAGTGCTAGTACCTTTCTCCGAGAGACGGCTACCGGCCGCCTGTGGTTCTCTGGCATCCTCTACAGAGGAGTGATAATACATAATAAATGTATCGGGAAGGGGACCAAGGAACTGATAGGCCGGAAAACGCGAGCGGGCATCGGCACCCGTTCCCGACAGGTCACTCCGGAGCCGGGACCAACCGTGTGGTTCACCGGATCTCGGCCATGGTGCCACCTGATGGATTCGGTCGGCTACTGGCTCCGTTCTGGAGGAGAGAACTCGGTTTCGAGAGGATGAACGCTCCGTCCGTCACAGCGGTCCTCCGGCCGTTTCGTACCTCGATCCCGCTGGAAACCCCTACGAGCCCCGAGAACTCGATCGCCGATCCCCGACACCTTCACTCTCATTACAAGCATACTTTTGTAATAAAACGTGGCCGATGTCGGAGAACGAAGTTCTACGACGGGGAAAACGCTTCACTAACATAGAACTCTATTCTCCAGGATGGAATCAGGTTCTGTGAGAAGGGCGTCGATCGGGGCTCGAACCCGACCGCACGGATAGAAGGTTATTTATGATGTTGGTCTCGATGCTATAGTGAATGACTCACACAGGTGTACCGCGGTGGTCCCGAGCAGGGCCGTTCGAGCCGAGCGAGCGGCACGGAGGGTAACCGACGATGTCACACGAAGCGATCGACGTCTCGCCGGCCGCCACACGATCGACGGACGACCCGATCATCACGATCCGGGACACGGACGTCCGGTTCGAGATGGATCAGGGCGCCTCGCACGTCCTGAAGGACGTCAACCTCGACATCTATCGCGGCGAGACCCTCGGCGTCGTCGGCGAGAGCGGCAGCGGCAAGTCGATGTTCGCGGACTCGCTTCTCGACGCCGTCGTCGAGCCGGGGATCGTCGACGGGGAGATCACGTACCATCCGGAGGACGGCGAGCCGTTCGACCTCCTCGACCTCAAGCCCTGGGAGCTGCGCGAGTTCCGCTGGGAACGGGTCTCGATGGTGTTCCAGGGCGCGATGAGCGCGTTCAACCCGACGATGAACATCCGCGAGCATTTCGAGGAAACGCTCGACGCCCACGGCTGGGACAAGGACGAGGGGCTCGAACGGGCCGAGCAGCTGTTCACGGACCTCCACCTCGACCCCGACCGAATGCTCCGGTCGTTCCCCCACGAGCTCTCCGGCGGGCAGAAACAGCGCGCGCTGATCGCCCTCAGCCTGATCCTCGAGCCCGAGGTCCTGGTGATGGACGAGCCGACCGCGGCGCTGGACCTGCTGATGCAGCGCTCGATCCTCAACCTGCTCTACGACATCAGGGACAAGTACGACCTCACGATGGTGTTCATCAGCCACGACCTGCCGATCGTCTCCGGGTTCGCCGACCGGATGGCGGTGATGTACGCCTTCGAGTTCATCGAGATCGGGGAGGCGAACGACATCCTCGGGAACGCCTCTCACCCCTACACGCGCGCGTTGCTCAAGTCCACGCCCAACCTCGAGACGCCGCTCGACGATATGAGACAGATCGAGGGCGAGAGCCCGGACCCGGTCAACCATCCGAAGGGCTGTTCGTATCACCCGCGATGCCCGCTGGGCGACGAGCGCTGCGTGGCGGACGATCCCGGCTTCTACCACGTCGATGGCGAACACGAGGTGCGCTGTCACTACCACGAACAGGCCGACGAGGCGGTCCCCCTCTCCTTCGGGGGTGGGGAGCGATGAGCGCCGACGACTCCCTCGTCTCGATCTCGGACCTGGAGGTCCACTTCGAGGACACCTCGATGATGAACGCGATGGTCCCCTCCTGGCTCGGCGACCGGATAGGGATCGAGGCGGAGCCGACCGTCCGGGCGGTCGACGACATCTCGCTCGATATCGACGAGAACGACGTGATCGCCCTGGTCGGCGAGAGCGGCTGTGGGAAGACGACCCTCGGGAAGGCCGCAGTGGGCCTCCAGCGGCCCACGGGCGGGTCGATCGAGTACCGCGGCAACGACATCTGGGACATCAGGGAAGGGAAATCGGACGCCGACATCACCTTCGAGGAGATCCGCCGCTCGCTGCAGATCATCCACCAGGATCCCGGCGCCGCGCTCAACCCCTATCGGTCGGTGCTCGACAACCTCGCGGTGCCGCTGAAGCGCTGGAGCCCGCATCTCAACTACGAGGAACGGCGAAACCGGATCCTCAACATGCTCAAACGGACGGGTATCAGCCCGCCCGAGGACTACGCCGAGCGCTACGTCCACCAGCTCTCGGGCGGCGAGCAACAGCGGGTAGCGCTCATCCGCGCGCTGCTGGTCGAACCCGACGTGATCCTGGCCGACGAGGCCGTCAGCGCGCTGGACGTCTCGCTGCGGATCGGCGTGATGGACCTGTTCCTCGAGATGCAGGAGGTCTTCGACACCTCGTTCGTCTTCATTAGCCACGACCTCGCGAACGCCCGGTATCTGGCGGGGAAGTCGGGCGGGAGGATCGCCGTGATGTATCTCGGGGAGATCGTCGAGATCGGGACCGCCGACGAGATCATCCACGACCCCCAACACCCTTACACGAAGGTGCTGCGGTGGGCGACGCCCATACTCGACCCCGAGCAGGCCGAGGAGGCCATGCGCGAGTCGCCGCCGGTCCGGAAGATCGACATCCCCGACGCGACCAACCCGCCGTCGGGCTGTCGGTTCCACACGCGCTGTCCGGAGGCGCGCGAGGCCTGCCGCCAGGAGGCCCCGGAGCTCTACGAGACCGAGGAGGGCGAGCACCACCGGACGAAGTGCTTCCGCGAACTCGAGGACCACGAGTACTGGCGCAGCCCGGAGATTACGGACGACGCCGAGGAGGCGACGACGGCCGACGGGACGACGGCTACCGACGAGGCGCGGAGCTGACGCGTTCCGTTCCTTCTACGACTTCAGAACGGAACCCAGTCGGAGGTCAGCGCGAGCAGCGTACCGAGAATGGTGACGACGACGACGACGGCGCTCACCTGCCCGATCACGTAGGAGGGCGTCCCGGGCTCGAGATGGAGGAACGACCAGCCGAGCAACAGCAGCATCGCGATACTGACGGCGAGGATCGACAGCCAGATCTGGTGGCTGAGACTCGAGGGACGACGGGCCATTGCCCACGAGTACCATACCTGAGTCAATAAAGACGACGGTCCATCGAGCGGCGGTTTCGCCCTCTCTACGGGACGGGCGATCGGTTCCCGACTGGACCACATGATTGATATAGGTGGACCGAGACCACTGTTCCATGCTGGACGTCTATATGCAACGGTTCGAGCACCCGTACCTGCTGGCGCTCGTCCCGATCGCGGCGGGGTTGTTGGGGCTCTCGGCGCTCGCCCAGTCGCTCGGCTCCTACCAGGCCGCCGGGTTCCTGGCGCTGTACGCGATGGTCGCGATGATCATCTGTACCATCGGCTACGGTGCGATCATCACGCTCACCTACAGCACCCAGAAGCTCCAGGAGTGGCGCATCGGGCGTTCGGGGATGGACTGAGAACGGTCGATCAGAGTGTGCCGTACCGGTCCCAGACCTCGAAGACGCTGTCGCCCGATCTGATGTCCTCCCGGACGGCGTTCTCGGTCTCGAGTTCCTCCTCGCCCCGTTCGAGTACCTCCTCGACGATCCCGGGATCGAGGACCACGATCGACTCGTAGTCGGCGAAGAGGACGTCGCCCGGACGGATCGTCACGCCGTGGACGGAAACGGGGACGTCGTACTCCCGGAAGCTCACGCGGCCGAACGATTCGATCGAGCTGTGGCCGTCCGACCAGACGGGGAAGGCGTGCTCCTCGATCAGCCGCGAGTCGCGGGTCGGCCCGTCGATCAGCGCGCCCACGGCGCCGTTCTCCTGGACGATCGTGCTCAGCAGTTCCCCCCAGAGGCCGACCTCGGTCTCCGGGGGTGCGGCCATCACGACGAAGTCCCCCTCCTCGACGCTCTCGAGGTACTGGAAGAACTCGGAGTCCCGGGGGTCGTCCGACCCCTCCTCCTCGTAGCCGATCTCGACGCGCTGGGAGGGGCAGGCGGTCCCGACGACCGGCTCGCGGCCCCAGACGGGCCGGATCCGCGTCCCGGGGATCACGTTGTCGTCGATGCCCATCTCGTCGGTGATGTCGTTGATCAGCGCGCTGTGGAGCTGCGTCAGGCGATCGCGCTGCTCTGCCGTGAGTTCCGTTGTCATGCTACCGGCGAACAGACTCGGGGTCGAGCCATAAGCGTACCGCTCGGGTCGCCCGAGCTCCGTCAGCGAAAGCGCTCGCGGCGCTCGAAGGGGTCCTCCTCGGCGTCGCCGTCGATCATCTCGAGGTCGCGCAGCCGACGGCGATACTCGAAGTAGCCCCCGCCGATCAGCAGCGCGCCGACCACGGTCGCCGTGACGAACTCCCCCTGCAGGCCGAAGTAGCCGATGACGCCGAGACCGATGACGACCGACCCCCAGAGCGCCCGGCGGGCGAGGCGTCGTTGTCGCTGCGCGGAATCCATACCCCGGCTTCGAAAGCCAGCTATACAGGCGTTACGCCCCGAGCCGCCGGTACCTACAGATTTATTCCGTAATCGTGTGTTCGGTAGAGCGATGTCGACCCATTCGTCCCTTAGAGAGACGGCCGACGACCGCGGCTTCCGGATCGGCGCCGCGCTGAACGCCCGGTCGCTCCGGAGCGACCCGAGCTACTGGAAGGCCGCGAGAAACGAGTTCAACGCGATCACGCCCGAGAACGCCCTGAAGATGGGGCCGCTCCGCCCCTCGCGGAAGACCTACGACTTCACCGACGCCGACGCGATCGTCGACTTCGGGCGCGCCCACGACATGTACGTCCGCGGGCACACCCTCGTCTGGCACAACCAGAAGCCCGACTGGTTCCAGGCGTGGGACTACACCGACGAACAGCTCGAAACGTTCCTCCGGGACCACGTTCATACGGTGGCGGGGCGGTATCGCGCGAAGATCGACGCCTGGGACGTCGTCAACGAGGCGGTCGCCGACGACGGCACGCTCCGGGAGACGGTGTGGGCCGACGCGATGGGTGAGGAGTACCTCGATAAGGCGTTCCGGTGGGCCCGCGAGGTCACTGACGCCGACCTCTACTACAACGACTACGGCGCCGACGCGGTCAACGGGAAGTCCGACGCCATCCACGACCTCCTCTCGGACCTGCTCGATCGGGGCGTCCCGATCGACGGCGTCGGCCTCCAGTGTCACGCGCTCGGGGAGTGGCCCGACCCCGACTCGGTCGCGGAGAACGTTCGGCGATTCCGCGAGCTCGGCCTCGACGTGCAGATCACCGAGATGGACGTCGCGTTTCCGGCCGACGAACGGCCCGAGGACGCTCTGGAGCAGCAGGCCGAGTACTACCGGGCGATCACCGAGGCCTGTCTCGAGGCGGGGTGTGATACCCTCGTCCAGTGGGGCGTCAACGACGCGACCTCCTGGCTGCGGGGCTTCAAGGACTTCCCCGAGCGGTTCACGGGCGATCCGTTACTGTTCGACGACGGCTGCGACCCCAAGCCCGCATATCACGCCGTCCGGGAGGCGCTCGTGGAGGACTGATCGAGGCCTCCTAATCGACCGACCGGCAGGACTTTGATCGACGCCGGTCAACGACGGGTCATGCCGGTCGAGGACTACGACGACTGCTGGCTGCGTTACGAGCCGGTCGAGGACGAGGAACTATCGAATGCCTATCGGAGACACTGCACCCACGCCTACGTCTCCGAGGGCGCCCCCGAACTGGGCGCCGTCCGCGAGGAGCTCCGACGCGGGCTGGGCGGGCTGCTCGGGCGGGAGCCACACCTCTGGCAGCACCCGCCCCGGTCGGTCGATGGCTTCCTCGCGATCGGGCTTCCCGACGAGATGCGCCCGATCAGCGAGTCGGTCGATCCCGACGAGGTCCGCGGGCTCCATGACGAGGGCTACCTGATCCGATCGGTCGAGTGGGAGGGGAGCGACTGTACCGTCCTCACGGCGCCACGGGATCGAGGACTGGTCTACGGCACCTTCCACCTGCTCCGGCTGATGGCGACCGGCGAGCCGATCATTGACCTCGACGTCGTCGAGGAGCCCGCCAACGAGACGCGGATGATCAACCACTGGGACGACCCGTTCCGCGGGTCGGTCGAGCGCGGCTATGCCGGCCGGACGCTCTTCGACTGGGAGCGCCTGCCCGACCTGAAGGAGCGCTATTACGACTACGCGCGGCTTCTCGCTTCGGTCGGGATCAACGGCGTCTCGGTCAACAACGTCAACACGAAGATCCCCGGGCGAGAGGGCGCCAACGAGGTCGTCTCCGGGCAGGCGGGCTGGCAGCTGCTCGAATCCGAGAACCTGGAGAAGGTCGCCGCGCTCGCGTCCGTGTTCCGCCAGTATGGGATCAAGACCTACCTGTCGGTGAACTACGCCTCCCCGATGCTCATTGGAGGATTAGAGACGGCCGATCCCCTCGACCCCGCCGTCGAGGAGTGGTGGGCCGGGAAGGCGGAGGAAGTCTACGACCGGATCCCCGACTTCGGCGGGTTCGTCGTCAAGGCGGACTCGGAGGGCCAGACGGGACCCTACGACTACGACCGGGACCACGCCGAGGGCGCGAACGTCATCGCCCGCGCGCTCGCCCCCCACGGCGGGCGCGTCTGGTGGCGCGCGTTCGTCTACTCGGAGCACGAGGACCGGGCGGTGCAGGCCTACGAGACGTTCGAACCGCTCGACGGCGAGTTCCACGAGAACGTCACCGTCCAGATCAAGAACGGGCCCATAGACTTCCAGCCCCGCGAGCCGGTCTCGACGCTGTTCGGCGCGATGCCCGAGACGGCGATGGGCTGTGAGCTCCAGATTACCGGCGAGTACACCGGCCAGGGCGTTCACGCGTGCTATCTCGTCCCCCAGTGGAAGGAGGTCCTCGAGTTCGATACCGATGGGAACGGCTCGCCCGTCAAGGACGTCCTCGGCGGGACCGAGGGCCAGGGGATCGCCGGCGTCGGCGTCGTCGGTGACGACCCCAACTGGTTCGGCCACCACCTCGCGGGAGCGAACCTCTACGGCTACGGGCGGCTCTGCTGGGATCCCGACCTCGACTCGGAAACGGTCACCGACGAGTGGATCAGACAGAGCTTCGGCGACGATCCGACGACCGTCGAGACAGTGAGCGAGATCCTGCTCGATTCGTGGGAGGCCTCGATCGACTATCACACCGGCGGCATCGGGTTGATGCACATGATGTACAACGGCGAGGCCGCCCTCGAGAACCACTACGACCCCTCGCCCGGCGAGTGGCCCGAGTACCACGTCGCCGACGGGGAGGGAATCGGGATCGACCGCACGAGCGAGGGGAGCGGCTACGTCGAGCAGTACCGCGAGCCGGTCGCCGAGCGCTACGCCTCCCCCGAGGACTGCCCGGAGGAGCTGCTGTTGTTCTTCCATCGCCTCCCCTGGGAGCACGAGCTCGCCGACGGGACGACCGTGATCCAACGGCTCTACGACAACTGCTTCGCCGGCGTCGAGGAGGTACGGAGGCTTCACGATCGATGGAGCTCGCTCGAGGGGGACATCGACGACCGGCGCCACCGCCACGTCGCCGAGCGGTTCGACGAGCACGTCCTGCAGGCAGAGCGGTGGCGAGACACGCTCGTCACGTTCTTCCACGAGCATTCGGGGGTCGCCGACGAACGCGGGCGGGTCCCGCTCGACTGACGCGGCCGCTCTCCCACCCCGAGCAGAGCCTTCCCGTATACCCTGCATTTTTGTGAAGGCACGTCGATCGAAGAGGCATGTCACTACGCGTGCTCGCGATCGGCGAGACAGCGTTCCCGTTCCACGACTTCGAGGAGGTCGGACCGCGTTTCGAGGAGGTCCTCGGGAACACGATCGAACTCACGCTCACGACCGACAAGGACGCCCTCTCGGACCTCGACGAATACGACGTCGTCCTCGACTACCTGACCGACAGCACGCTGTCGGACGAACAGCGCGAGGGGCTCCTCGCGTTCGTTCGTGAGGGCAACGGCTACGTCGGGGTCCACTGCGCCGCGGACCTCACGAGCACTGCGTCGGACGACCCCGACGACGTCCTCGACACCCGCGAGGAGCCCCTTCCGGAGCTGCGCGAGCTGCTCAGCGGTCACTTCCTCGACCATCCCGAACAGAGCGAGTTCGGCGTCGGGATCGTCGACGACCACCCGATCACCGCCGGCGTCGACGACTTCACGGTCTTCGACGAGCCCTACCAGGTGGAGTGCGACGACGACGTCTCCGTCCTCGCCCGGATGGACCACCCCGACTTAGCGGAGTACCCGGTGGCGTGGACGAAGCGCTATGGAGAGGGACGGGTCTACTACCTCTCGCTGGGCCACACCGAGGAGGTCTTCGAGACCGACGGCTTTCGCTCGTTGCTGGTGAACGGCGTCGAATGGGCCGCGGGGATGGAACCGCAGTAACAGACGGCAGCCCGCGCGGACCGGGACGAACGCTTCGTCGAACACCGCTGAGCAGAGCTCAGCGAGCTTTGCTTTGCTTACGCCTCGTCGAAGAGTTCCTCGCCCTCGACCATGTGCTCCTCGACGGCGTCGAGGTCGAGCGTGAGCCCGAGCCCCGGCTTCTCGGGGACTTCCATGCGGCCGTCCTCGATGAGGCCGTCCTCCTCGACGAGGTCCTCCCACCAGCCGAGCTCGTAGGAGTGGTACTCCAGCGCCAGCGAGTTGGGGATGGCGGCGGCGACCTGCGCGCTCGCCATCGTCCCGATCGGCGAGGAGACGTTGTGCATCGCGATCGGAACGTAGTAGAGGTCCGCGAGGATCGCGATCTTCATCGTCTCGCGCATTCCCCCGACCCGCGGGAGGTCGGGCGCGAGGATGTCGACGGCCTGCTCCTCGAGCAGGCGGCGTTGGCCGTGGGTCCGGTACTCGTTCTCGCCGACGGTGATCGGCGTCGAGGTGAACTGGGTGATCTCGCGCTGGACGTCGTGGTTCTCCGGGGGAACGGGGTCCTCGAGCCACCAGACGTCGTACTCCTCGAGCGCGGTCACGAGCCGCTTCGCGGAGCCCGCCGAAAAGGACCAGTGGCAGTCGAAGGCGACGTCCGCGCGGTCGCCGACGCGCTCGGTGACCGCCTCGACGATCTCGACCTTGTGGTCGATCTCCGGGGCGCGCAGGTGGCGGTTCGCGCGGTCCTTCTCGTGGCCCGAGGGGACGTCCAGATCGAACTTGATGGCGTCGTAGCCCAGCTCCTCGACGACGCGCTCGCCCTCGTCGGCGCAGGCCTGCGGGTCGGCCTCGTTCTCGGTGTGGAGGTCACAGTAGACCCGAACGTCGTCGCGGTACTTCCCGCCGACGAGCTGGTAGGCGGGCACGTCGAGGATCTTGCCCGTGATGTCGTGCAGCGCGATCTCGATCCCGGAGATCGCCGAGATGGTCTTGCCCGAGATCGAGCCCTCGCCCGACATCTTCTGGATCAGGTGTTCGTAGAGGCGATCGATGTCCATCGGGTTCTCGCCGATGACGAAGGGGGCCATCCGTTCGATGATCGCGGCGTCGCCGCCGCCCCAGTAGCACTCGCCGGTGCCGACGATCCCCGCGTCCGTGTAGACCCGGACGAGGATCCAGGGGTAGTTGCCGTCGACCATCGTCGTCTGGACGTCGGTGATCTCGACGTTTCGGGGGCCGCGGTCGGCGTCGAGCTGCATCGTCTCGGCCGAGAGGTCCCGCATCGTATACTCTGCGTTGGGATCGTGGAGTTCCCGGTAGTTCGGCATACGAACGGGATATCTACAGCAAGGTATTTCACGTTTGTTATCGAGGGACGCCCCGGACCCGCTCGGACCACCGCGACCCGCGTCCCTCACTCGGACGGTTCGTAGGCGAACCGCTCGAAACGCGCCGCCCTCTCGCCCTCCCGGTCGTCGGATCGGGCGTCCGAGCTGCCCGTGGCGTAGGGTCCGACGTAGACGCCCGTGAAACAGCCCGTGACCTCCGTGGCGAGATACCGCGTCGCCGCCGACGCGAGCTCCTCCGTTCCCTCGTCGTCGGTCCCGATACGGAAGCGATACGCCTCGGCCGTCGCGTCGACAGCGAGCCGGTGGTCCGTGCCCTCTACCGGCCGCTCGGCGACGACGTCACACAGGTCGCCGACGCGCAATCGGACGAACGCGATCGGGTTCCCCTCGCGGCCGGCAATCCCGATCTCGTAGTGGTGCCGTTCGTCCGCGATCAGCGCAAGGCCGGCCTCCTCACCGGGATCGGGGTCGAACGCGATATCGGCCTCGACCCGACAGTCGAACTGTGCCTGCCGACGGCCGACGAACGTCGCGCCCGGTTCGTCGAGGGACGTCGTTCGGGGGCGAAGGGTCAGTTCCTCACCGTCGAGCGAATAGGCGTCGGCATCGGGGTTGCGGCGGTACTCGAACGCGCCGTCGAGGCGCTCGCCGTCGAACGCCTCGCGGGTGGCGCGGGCCGGCGCCGACGGTCTCGGTGTCCCTTCGCCGGGAAGGGAGTCGACCGTCGTCTCGATCTCGACCGGGTCGCCGCCGTTGACGACGGGCCATCCCCCGTCCCATTCCACGGGCGCGAGGAACGTCTCTCGGCCGAGATGGTGCCAGCCGGGGTGGCCGCCCCGCTGGCGGATCCCGAGGAAGACGAGCCACCACGAACCGTCGGGGGCGTCGACCAGGTCGCCGTGGCCCGTCGCGTCGATCGAGCGCATCGGGTGGCCGCGATGCGAGAGGATCGGGTTCCGGGGACAGGGCTCGAACGGTCCCATCGGATCGTCGGCCCGTGCCGCGACGACCATGTGGTTGACGTGCGTGCCTCCTTCCGCCGTGAGGAGGTAGTAGGTCCCGTCGACCTCGTAGAGGTGCGGGGCCTCGCAGAACGTCCCCTCGATCCCCTCCCACAGCTCTTGGGGCTCGCCCACGTCCCCCGTTTCGAGGTCGACCGTTGCGTTCTTGATCGTCGTTTCGGGCAGCGTCGGCCCGGCGGCGTACGAGAGGTAGGCGGTGTCGCCCTCGAAGAACAGGTCGGGATCGAACCCCGGCGCGTCGAGGGAAACGGGATCGGACCACTCGCCCGCGGGATCGTCGGCGGTGACGACGAAGTTGCCCTCGCCGCCGACGAGCGTGGTGACGAGGTAGAAGGTCCCCTCATGGTGGCGAAGCGTCGGCGCGTAGATGCCGTCGGAGGACTCGATATCCTCGAGATCGAGCTGGCTCTCGCGGTCGAGCGCGTGGCCGATGTGCTCCCAGGAGACGAGGTCGTTGCTGTGATACAGCGGAACGCCCGGGAAATACTCGAAGGAGCTCGTCGCGAGGTAGTAGTCGTCGCCGACGCGACAGACCGTCGGATCGGGATGCGTGCCCGGAAGCACCGGGTTCTCGTACTGCATGACTCCTCGATTCACCCCGCCGGTCCTAAAACTTCGGGACCGGATGGGTAGTTTAGAAGCTGTCGTAGACGGTCTTCTCGATCGTGTAGAAGTCGAGGCCCGCGTCGCCCTGCTCGCGCCACGTCTCGCTCGAGGAGCGCTTGAACCCGCCGAAGGGGACGTGGAGCTCGAGGCCGGTCGTCGCGGTGTTGACCTTCGCGACGCCCGCCTCGATCTCGTCGACGAACCGTTCGGCCTCGGTGTGGTCGTTCGTGAGGATGCTCGCCGCGAGCCCGTAGTCGACGTCGTTGGCCACATGCAGCCCGTCCTCGAAGTCCTCGACCTCGAGCACGGCCAGCACGGGACCGAAGACCTCCTCCTGGGCGAGGCGGTCATGGGGTTCGACGTCGCTGAAGACGGTCGGTTCGACGTAGTAACCCTCCTCGAAGCGCTCGCCCTCGGGGCGGCCGCCGCCCGTCTCGAGGGTGGCGCCCTCGTCGCCGGCGATATCGATGTACTCGAGACTGCTCTCGAGCTCGCTCTCGGTGACCTGCGGTCCCATGTCGTACTCGTCACCGGGGCCGACCTCGAGGGCCTCGGCCTCCTCGACGACGCGCTCGACGAACTCGTCGTGGACGTCGGTGTGGACGATGGCGCGCGAGCCGGCGGTACAGGCCTGGCCGGTGACGCCGAAGGCCCCGCCGGCGACGATCTCGGCGGCCTCCTCGACGTCCGCGGTGTCGGAGACGACCGTCGGGTTCTTCCCGCCCAGCTCGGTCTGGACGCGCTTTCCGTCGTCGGTGGCCTTCGAGTAGACCATCTCGCCGACCTCGCTGCTGCCGGTGAAGGAGACGGCGTCGACGTCGTCGTGGGAGATCAGCGTGTCGCCGACCGTGCTGCCGGGGCCGGTGACGATGTTCGCGACGCCGTCGGGGAGTCCCGCCTCGTCGAGCGCCTCGAAGATCGCGACGGCGGTGCCGGCCGCGACCGACGCCGGCTTGAGGGCGAGCGTGTTGCCCGCCGCGAGCGCGGGCGCGACCTTCCAGGCGGGGATGGCGATCGGGTAGTTCCAGGGCGTGATCAGCGCGGCGACGCCGACGGGCTGGTTCACCGTATAGAGGTTCGTCCGCCGCCCGCTCGCGGCTTTGACGTTCCCGCCGAGGTCGCGGGTCTTCTCGGCGAAGTAATAGAAGATGTCGATGGCCCGCTGTACCTCGCCGCCGGCTTCGGCGTGAGTTTTGCCCTCCTCACGGGTCATGAGCTCGGTCAGTTCGTCTTTCCTGCTCTCGAGGATCGACCCCGTCTCGCGCAGGATCGCGCCGCGCTCGGGACCGGGGGTCGCCGCCCACTCGTCCTGGGCCGCGGCCGCCGCGGCGACGGCCTCCTCGGCGTCCTCCTCGCCCGACTGCTGGTACTCGGCGACGGTCTCCGAGGGTGCCGCCGGGTCCGTCGTCTCGAAGGTCTCCCCGGTCGATGCTTCGCTCCACTCTCCGTCGATGTAGTTCTGCTTGGACTCGCTCACGCATGTGTCGTCGATGCCCACCCACTCTATTGTTTCGGTTCACCCGATAACGGTGTCGGGTCGATACGAGACGACCCCTCGGGTTACGGTCCCCGAACGGGTCCAGCAGTGTCCCTGGCCACAGGGTTATTTATGTTAGAATACACTCTACCAGAGGCGAGGCCACCATGACACGTAGAGACACGGCAAGGAGAGGCTCGGCTGCGGAGGACGGATTCGATCAGGAGCCGGCGTCTTCGGGTTCCGAGCCCGATCCCGACGACTACTCGCGGCGGGGGTTCATGGAGACGGCGGGGACGATGGCCGCCGCGGGTGCCAGCGCCGGGCTGGCGGGCTGTATCGGCGGAGACGACAACCAGGGAACCGGCGAGGGCGACTTCGTCTGGTGGACGATGCGAGGCTACATTCCCGAGGAGACGCAGGCGATCCAGGAGACCGCCGAAGGCTTCGAGGACTGGGCCGACGAGGAGGTCAACGTCACCACCAACGTCGTCACCTGGGACCAGGTCTTCGAGGAGTGGACGGCCGCCCTCCAAGGCCAGAGCGCACCCAACGTCAGTGAGATGGCGAACGCACATGCGGTCGATTATGGTTCCGCTGGCGCTGTACAGCCGAACACGGAGCTGTTCGAGCAGTACGACGACTGGTACGAGGTCCCCTCCTACTGGGGCGATTACGACGGTGAGTTCTGGGGCTTCCCGTGGTTCATGGAGATCCGAAGCTTCTACTCGAACATGGCTCTCCTCGAGGAGGCCGGCCACGACAGTCCGCCCGAGACCTGGGAGGAGCTGATCGAGATGGCGATGGACGTCGAGGACGACACTGGAGAGACCGGTTTCGTCTCCGGTGGGGCACAGGACACCGGAACCGGGCAGGTGGTCTACGGTATAACCGCCCAGTCCGGTGGTGACTTCTTCGGTCGCGATGGAGACGAGTGGTCGGTCGAGATGGACTCACCGACGTCGCTGTTCGCGCATCTCTGGATGGCGAGCTTCCAGGAGGAGTGGGACATCGCCCCGGGTGGGTGGTCGGGTATGGACAGTACCGACGCCGAACAACTCTATCGCGAGGGCAACGCCGCCTTCATGATCAACTCCGGTGACGCGGCAAACGAGATGATCAACGAAGACGAGGACATCGCCGACGCAACCGAACTCTCGCTGATCCCGGAGGGTCCCATGGGAACGAACACCGCCTTCATGGGCGGGAGCTGTCTCTCGGCGTTCGAATCCGACTACACGCAACACGACGTCGACGACGACATCTCGATGTCGTTCATCGAGTACATGACCGAGCCCGAGACGATGGAGGAGTATTTCCCGGAAGCGGCGCCGAACTTCCTCCCCGTGCGCGAGGCCCAGGAGGAGATCCCGCCGTTTACCGAGAACTCCACCGAGATCCCCGACGAATGGATCGACTCCCGGCTCGAACAGGCCGAGGACGTCGCCGCCTACGGGATCACCGGCCTCGAGCAGAACACACCGTTCCTCGGCGACGTCGAGGGCGCAACGGACGGGTTTTCGGTCGCTATCTCGGCTATCCTCGGTGGGGGTGAGGACCCCCGTGATTCCGTGGTCGATCAGGCGAACCGGGTCCGCGAAGGCGTCAGCGATGCGGTGGATTACGAACTCGAGGAGAACACGGACCTGCCGGACCTCGACGACGCGCCCGACGAGCTTCAAGCCTGGATTCAGGGCGACGGAGTACCCCAGATCTGGAACCCATAGAAGCCACTCACGATCATCGGCAAACGTCCACTGAACGAGACGTGCGCGACTTCGAGCTCCCGCGCGAGTACTACCACTGGCTCTCGAAGCGGTATCTCCCCTCAACCACAGGGTTATTTATGTCAGAACATACTCTACCAGAGACGAGGTCACCCATGACACATAGAGACACGGAAAGGGGAGGAACGACTGCGGAGGACGGACACGACGAGGACCCGGCGTCTTCGGGTTCCGAGCCCGATCCCGACGACTACTCGCGGCGGGGGTTCATGGAGACGGCGGGGACGATGGCCGCCGCGGGCGCGAGCGCCGGGCTGGCGGGCTGTATCGGCGGGGACGACAGCCAGGGAACCGGCGAGGGCGACTTCGTCTGGTGGACGATGCGAGGCTACATCCCCGAGGAGACGCAGGCGATCCAGGAGACCGCCGAAGGCTTCGAGGACTGGGCCGACGAGGAGGTCAACGTCACCACCAACGTCGTCACCTGGGACCAGGTCTTCGAGGAGTGGACGGCCGCCCTCCAGGGCCAGAGCGCGCCCAACGTCAGCGAGATGGCCAACGAGCACGCCGTCGACTACGGCGCCTCGGGGGTCGTCCGGCCGAACACGGAGCTGTTCGAGCAGTACGACGACTGGTACGAGGTCCCCTCCTACTGGGGCGACTACGAGGACGAGGTCTGGGGGTTCCCGTGGTTCATCGAGGTGCGGAGCTTCTATACGAACATGGCCATCCTCGAGGAGGCCGGCCACGACAGCCCCCCCGAGACCTGGGAGGAGCTGATCGAGATGGGGACGGACGTCCAGTCGGAGACCGATTCGGCCGGCTTCGTCTCGGGCGGGGCACAGGACACGGGGACCGGGCAGGTGATCTACGGTCTGACCGCCCAGTCCGGCGGCGACTTCTACGGCTACGACGAGGACGCGGACGAGTGGACGGTCGAGATGGACTCCCCGGAGTCGCTGTTCAGCCACCTCTGGATGGCGAGCCTCCAGGAGGAGTGGGGCATCGTTCCCGGCGGCTGGGCCGGGACCGACAGCACCGACGCCGAGCAGCTCTACCGCGAGGGCAACGCGGCCTTCATGATCAACTCCGGCGACGCCGCCAACGAGATGGTCAACCAGGAAGAGGAGACCGTCGAGACGACCGAGCTCTCGCTGATCCCGGAGGGTCCCATGGGAACGAACACCGCATTCATGGGCGGGAGCTGTCTCTCGGCGTTCGAGTCCGACTACACACAGCACGACGTCGACGACGACATCTCGATGTCGTTCATCGAGTACATGACCGAACCCGAGACGATGGAGGAGTACTTCACGGAGGCGACGCCGAACTTCCTCCCCGTGCGCGAGGCCCAGGAGGAGATCCCGCCGTTCACCGAGAACGAGACCGAGATCCCCGACGAGTGGATCGCCTCGCGCCTCGAACAGGCAGAAGACGTCGCCCGCTACGGCGTCACCGGATCCGAGCGCAACGCGCCGTTCCTCGGCGACATAGAGGGCGCCACGGACGCGTACTCGGTCGCGATCTCGGGCATCCTCGGGGCCGAACAGGACCCCCAGGAGACGCTCCTCAGCCTGGCCAACGACATGCGCGAGACGATCAGCGGCGACGTCGACTACGAACTCGAGCAGAGCACGGACCCGCCCGAACTCGACGACGCACCCGAGGAACTGCAGCCCTGGATCGAGGGCGACGGCGACACGCCGCAGATCTGGACCCCCTGACACCGACCGTTCACATCCAAAATGGCAACTAAAATAGGAGAACTACGAGGTTTCGAGCTCCCGCGCGAGTACTACCACTGGCTCTCGAAGGAGAGCGTCTGGGGATGGCTGTTCCTCCTGCCCTCGCTGATAGCTCTGGGGCTGGTGAGCGTCTACCCGCTGCTGCGCGGGATCTATCTCAGCTTCTTCGAGTACGACGGGATCGGCGAGCCCCAGTGGGTCGGGCTCGACCACTACGCATTCATCCTCGGCTGGACGGAGTTCTGGCTCATCATGCGCAACACGCTGGTGTGGGCGTTCGCGTCGGTCGTGATCATGGCCCTCATCGGGCTCGGCTTCGCGATCCTGCTGAACCGCGACTTCCGGGGTCGGTCGATCGCGACGACGCTGCTGCTGCTGCCCTGGGCGATCCCGTTCATCTCGATCGCGCTGAACTGGCGGCTGTTGTACAACTTCGAGCTCGGTCCGCTCAACGGCTTCCTCAGGCTGGCCGGGATCAGCGAGGGGCTCCCCTGGATCGCGAGCTCGCGCTACGCGCTGTTCTCGATCATGCTCGCGTGGGTCTGGCGGAACTTCCCGTTCTTCATGCTCACCTTCCTGGCGGGGATGAAGGGGATCCCGGGCGATCTCTACGAGGCGGCCCACGTCGACGGCTCCTCGCGGATCGACTCGTTTCGCCACATCACGCTGCCGTTCCTCCAGCCGGTCGCGGTCGTGATGACGCTGCTGATGAGCCTCTGGTCGCTCAACCACTTCACGCTGATCTACGTGATGACCGGCGGCGGGCCCGGCAACTCGTCGATGGTGCTGCCGGTCTACATCTACGAGCGGGCGTTCCACCTCGGCGAGATGGGACTGGCCAGCGCGATCGCGGTCGCGATGCTGGCGGTGATGCTGACCTACGGCCTGATCTACCTGCGCCTCTACCGTGAGGACGTCGGGGGGAAATGACCATGGCAACTGACACACACACCACGTCGGAGGAATCGACCGGCTTCCTGACCGAGCGGCGGGCCGATCTCGCCAGGCGGGCGGGCTTTCACGCCCTGCTGTGGTCGCTGATCGCGATCGTCCTCTCGCCGGTGCTGTGGATGTTCATCGTCTCGGTCAACCAGATCGGGTTCCAGTCGTTCATCGACGACCCCGCCGCCTGGGCCGCGGGCGCGGATTTCTCGGCCTACTTCCGGGTCTGGTACGAGTCCGACTTCCCCTACTGGTTCCGCAACAGCCTGATCGTCAGCCTCGGCGCGACCGCGCTGAGCATCGGGGTCTGTACGCTGGGTGCCTACAGCATCGGCCGGCTCCGGTACAAGGGCCGGACGGCGATGGCGACGTTCCTGCTCATCACCCAGATGTTCCCCGCGGTCCTGCTCGCGATCCCGCTGTTCCTGGTCTTCCAAGACCTCGGGTTGGTCAACTCGCTCAGCGGGCTCGTGATCGCGTACGTCGCGTTCACGTTGCCGTTCGCGATCTGGATGCTGCGCGGGTTCTACGAGAACCTACCCCAGTCGCTCGAGGAGGCGGCGATGATCGACGGCAGCACCCGACTCGGCGCCGTCGTTCGGGTGATCCTCCCGCTGTCGGCGCCCGCGATCGCGACGACCGCGATCTTCACGTGGGTGCTGGCCTGGAACGAGTTCATCTTCGCATTGGTGTTGATCAACGACTCCCAGCAACAGACCCTCCCGCCCGGGATGGGCGAGTGGGTCGGCCAGTTCGCGCTCAACTGGGACATGCTGATGGCCGGCGCCATCGGCGCGACGCTCCCGATGCTGATCGTCTTCTTCCTGCTACAGAACTACATCGTCAAGGGGCTCGCCGAGGGCGCCGTCAAATCGTAGTCGGCCCCGCTCCCCGTGGCGCCGTTCGTCGTCGGATCTGATAGTCCGTCCCGCGACAACGACACCCAAAGAATATTAGGTGCCGGTTCCGTACGTCACGATCGATGAGCTCTATCGAGTTCGAGGGAGTGAGAAAGGTCTACGACGGGGACGTCGTGGCGGTGGAGGACTTCGATCTGGAGATAGAGGGCGGCGAATTCCTCACCCTGGTGGGACCGAGTGGCTCCGGGAAGTCGACGCTGCTGCGGATGGTGGCGGGTCTCGAGGAGATCACCGGCGGGACCATCTCGATCGGCGGCGAGCGGGTCAACAAGCTCCCGCCGCGCCACCGCGACATCGCGATGGTGTTCCAGAGCTACGCGCTCTATCCCCACCTCTCGGTCCGCGAGAACATGGCGTTCGGGCTCAAGCGCTCGACCGACCTCCCGGACGACGAGATCTACGACCGCGTCGAGGAGGCCGCCGAGCTGATGGGGATCCCGGAGCTGCTCGACGACCGGCCCAAGCAGCTCTCGGGCGGCCAGCAACAGCGCGTCGCGACCGGACGGGCGATCGTCCGCCAACCCGCCGTGTTCCTGTTCGACGAACCGCTCTCGAACCTCGACGCGAAGCTCCGGAAACACATGCGCACGGAACTCCAGCGCATCCAGCAGGAGCTCGAGACGACGGCGATCTACGTCACCCACGACCAGGAGGAGGCGATGACGATGTCCGACCGGATCGCGATCCTCAACCACGGCGAGCTCCAGCAGGTCGGGACGCCGCGCGAGGTCTACAACCGGCCGCGCAACCTGTTCGTCGGGCAGTTCATCGGGAGCCCGTCGATGAACGTCTTCGACATCGAGTACGAGCCCACTGACGACGGCGGCCGGCTCGTCGGCGACATCGACCTCCCGATCGATTCCGAGCGTGCCGAACGCATCGAGGCCGCCGGCTTCAACCGGATGAAGCTGGGGGTCCGGCCCGAAGACATCAGCGTCAGCGAGACCCGCACGGAGGGCACGATCAGCGCCGGCGTCGACATCGTCGAACCCCTCGGCGCGCGCGACCTGCTGTACTTCGACATCGGCGAGGACGACGGGATCGTCAACGAGGGGATCCCGGACCCCGACGAGGAGGGGGAGGCGGCGCCGGACGTCGAGGTCGAGGAACGGAAGGCGTTCATCGAGCCCGAGGCGATCCCCCAGGACACCGCCGAGGTCTTCTTGGACCTGAACCTGGATCAGGCGCACCTCTTCGACGCCGACTCCGGCCTCAGCCTCGCGTACGCCGACGAGCGTCGCGAGGTGGCGCCCTCGGCCTGATGCCCGCTCGGACGCCAACTTTTTGACCGGCTGGCGAGTCCACCGAGTATGGCTCGGAACGCGGATCACGACCGGCGGGCGTCGGGGTGGGCGGTGCTCCGCCCCTGGCGCGAGCTCGGCCGGTCCGACGACATCGAGGGGATGATTGGCGTCGTCCGCCGGTACGGATGGCTGCCGGCCCTGACGGGCCTCGCGCTGCACGCGCTTGCGCGCGGCGCGTTCGAGTACCTGAGCGAGCCCTTCGTCGTCGCCGAAGGCTACCTCTTTCCCGGCTGGCCGGCCGCGCTGCTCATCAACTTCCTGTTCGGCGCGTTCGTGGTGGCGTTCTCGTGGTTCGTCTACTTCGGCCTCATCGGCGTCATCGCCGGCTATCTCTCGGAGGACCACGTCATGGAGCTCGACACGTTCAAGATCGGCGGCTACCTGACGGTGTTGTTCGTCCCCGTCTTCGTGATCGGATCGGTCCTGATCTCGACGGTGGCGGTCCCGGACGGCGCGGCCGCGCAGGCGGCCACACAGGACGGCGACGCGGCCGAGTTCGCGCTGTCGGCGTACTCGTTCGTCTACGACACCCCCCAGATGCACGCCGTCCGCGCGCTCAAGGCCGGCGCCTGGGTGCTGACGGGCTTCCTGATGTTGCCGGTCGTCCAGCGGCTCTACGAGATCGACGAGAAGCGAAGCGTCGCGAGCGTCCTGCCGGTGACGCTCGCGGGCGTGATCACCGCCTTCCTCTTCTGATTAGCGCCTCACTGCCCGTCGTCGCCGAACGGGACCGGCGGACCGTCGTTGAAGACGACGCCGTCGACGGTGAACAGCGAGTTCGCGAACTCGACGCCGCGGATCAGGCCGCCGGTGCGGACGAGGTGGGCGTTCAGCGCGTCGCTCGCGGCGACGACGTCGTCGACGAGCCGCCCGTCGGCGTCGATCCCGGCTCTCGAACGACCGGCGTCGTGGCGGACCCGCAGATCGGTCATCGAGTCGATGGGGTCGCGGCCCGCGTTGCGCGCGAGCGTCCGCGGGACCACCTCCATCGCCTCGGCGAACCCCTCGACCGCAAGCTGCTCGCGGCCGTCGAACTTCGGCGCCAGCTCCCGGACCGCCCGTGCCGCCGCGAGGTCGGCCGCCCCGCCCCCGGGGAGGGCCGCCGGTCGCTTGATCGCGGCACGGACCGCGTTGAGCCCGTCCTTGATGCGGCGTTCGGCCTCGCCGGCCGAGCTCTCGGTGCCGCCGCGGACGACCAGCCCGACGCTCCGCGGCTCGCTCCCCGCGGGCGCGGTGACCTCGAGCCATCGCTTCCCGCCCGTCGCCTCGCGCCACCCGACCGAGCCGACGCCGAGTTCGGCGTCCAGTGGGGGGTTGTTGGGCGTGACGGGGCCGCGGCTCGTGGCGCCGGTGACCCGCGAGAGGACGTCGATGTCCGAGCGCTTGACGTTCCGGACGGTGACGACGCCGCGTTCGGCCAGCCGGTCGCCGATGGCGGCGCTCGCGTCGCCGGTGACGAACGCCGCCTCGACGCCCGATCGGGCGATCGCCTCGGCGATCCGCGCGCTCTCCGTGTCGAACTCGTCGACGGCGCCCGCGCGGGCGCCGTCGATCGCGACCGAGCCCGACCGGAGCTCGCGGGGCTGGAGGTCGCCGTCGATCAGGAGGACCCCGCCCTCGACCGGGAGGCGATCGTCCGCCGTCATCGGGTCGTACGGCAGCAGGGTTCCGGGAATCAGTTCGCTATCGGTCACGTCGCCGCCGGGGAACGTCTCGATCGCGACGTAGCCCAGATGGACGGTCCCCCGCCGGGGCTCCCAGACGCGGAGGACGGCGTCGACCACGTCCTCGGCGAGCCCCGCGAGCGGCCAGGCGCCGGCCCGACCGTTCGTCATCCCGCCGCGGGCGATGCGTTCGAGCCGTGCCCGATCGAAGGCCGATCGGACGGTCGGACGGTCGCTCTCCGCGACCGGGATCGCGAGCTCGTCCCAGACCTCGAGCGTTCGCTGGGCGCCGATCGAGAACCCCTCGACGACGGCCGTCGGGGGGACGCCCTCCTCGATCAGGTCGATGCCCGTCGCCAGCAGCTCGCTCGTCAGCAGCGTCGTCGTCGTCGTCCCGTCGCCCAGCGCGTCCTCGTGGTCCTCCGCGAGCGCGATGAAACGGTTCGCGATCGGGTGGTCGGTCTCGCCCTCGAACTCCTCGAGGATCGCCACGCCGTCGTTGCTGACGAACGTGCGGATGGTGTCGTCCTGCATCCGGCGGACGACCATCTTGTCGACGCCCAGCGGGCCGAGCGTGCTCCGTACCAGCCCACCCATCTCCCGTGCCGCCTGCCGTATCCCTCGTCTCGTCTCGGCCGGCGACAGCTGCTCCCAGCCGACTGGCGTGGTCGCGTCGTTTCCCGGCATCGCTATAGCGGGCCGCGGTCAGGCGTTCGCGGCTTCGGTAGTAACCCTCGGTCCATGATCAGCGGATGAACAGCCGATCGGCGACGATCGCGAAGACGATCAGCAGGACCAGTATGTAGGCCACCTCGAACACCAACCCCCACCCCTGCGTCAGCATGTACTGTACGCCGAAGTACGCGAGGGCGACGAACGCGATCAGCATCGCGCCCATCTTGCCCACCATCCGTGACGAGAGCTGTCTAACTGTCATGACGTTCGTCGGGTCGTCCCGCAGCCTAATAAACGATCACCATCGATCGGGCGGGTACGGAGAACCGGAGCGAATAAGGGGGCCAGCACGGTTGGTAGTGTATGTCACTCGGTGTCTGTTACTTCCCCGAGCATTGGCCGAGCGAGCGATGGGAAGCGGACGTTCGACGGATGGCCGACCTGGGTCTCGAACACGTCCGGATGGCGGAGTTCTCCTGGTCCGAACTGGAGCCAAAGCGCGGCGAGTTCGAGTTCGGCTGGCTCGAGACGGCGCTGGATCACATCGACGAACGCGGCATGGAGGCCGTGTTGTGCACGCCGACGGCGACGCCGCCCCGATGGCTCGTCGACGAGCACCCGGGGATGCTCCAGGAGGAGCCCGACGGGACGACCCGGCAGTTCGGCAGCCGCCGGCATTACTGCTTCAACTCGCCGGCGTACGCCGAGGAGACCGACCGGATCGTCACCCGAATGGCCGAGCGCTTCGCCGACCATCCCGCCGTCGCCGGCTGGCAGACCGACAACGAGTTCGGCTGCCACGGGACGGTCCGGTGTTACTGCGAGGACTGCTCGGCGGCGTTCAGCGAGTGGCTCCGCGAGCGCTACGGCGACGTCGACGCGCTCAACGACGCCTGGGGGACCGCGTTCTGGAGCCAGCGCTACAACGACTTCGAACAGGTGGAGCCGCCTCGACACACCGTCGCCGAGCACCACCCGTCGCTGCTGCTCGATTACGCCCGCTTCGCGAGCGATAGCGTCGTCGACTACAACGACCGCCAGGTCGAGCTCCTGCGGGCGGCCAACGACGACTGGTTCGTCACGCACAACTTCATGGGTCACTTCTCCGCGCTGGACAGCTACGACGTGAGCGAGAGCCTCGACTTCGCCTCCTGGGACTCGTATCCCACCGGCCACTCCCAGCGGGAAGGGGACGACCCGGCGGTCGAGGACCTGCTGGTCGGCGACCCGGACGTCATCGGGCTGAACCACGACCTCTACCGGTCGGTGACCGACGAGCCGTTCTGGGTGATGGAACAGCAGCCCGGCGACGTGAACTGGCCGCCCTATTCCACCCAGCCGGCCGACGGCGCGATGCGGCTGTGGGCCCACCACGCCGTGGCTCACGGCGCGGACGTCGTCTCGTACTTCCGGTGGCGACGCTGCCGGTTCGGCCAGGAGCAGTATCACGCGGGGTTGCTGAAGGCAGACGGAACTCCGGATCGGGGCCACGACGAGGCCGCCAGGGCCGCCGACGAGCTCGGGAGCCTCCCCGGGCTCGACGGCAACGAGGCCTCCGTCGCACTCCTCCACGAGTACGACAACCTGTGGGCGCTGGAGGCCCAGCCACACGCCCCCGAGTTCGACTACTGGGACCACCTCGAGACCTACTACCGGGCGCTTCGGGCCCGCGGCGTCGCCGTCGACGTCGTCCCGCCGACCCGCGACCTCGAACCCTATGCGGCCGTCGTCGCGCCGACGCTCCATCTCGTCGACGACGACGTCGCGGCCCGGCTCGGGACGTACGTCGAGGGGGGTGGCGAGCTCCTCCTGACGATGCGCTCCGGCGTCAAGGACCGCGCGAACGCGCTGTTGAACGAGCCGGCCCCGGGTCCGCTCTCGGGGCTCGTCGGCGCGACGGTCGAGGACTGGGGGACGCCACACCCGGAGATGGAGCGGGAGCTCCGGTACGATGGCGATCCGTTCGAGTACCGCGTCTGGAACGAGCGACTAAGCACGGACGCGGCGCTCGCCGTCGGGGAGTACCGAACCGGGCGAGCGGCGGGTCATCCCGCGATCACGGCCAACGCCGTCGGCGACGGCCATGCCCGCTACTGTGGCGTCTGGCCCGGCGATTCGCTCGCCGACGCGATCGTCTCCGACCTGCTCGCGGACGCGGGAGTTCCGGCGACGGCCGAACCGCTTCCGCCGCGGGTCCGTGTCGTCGAGCGCGACGGCCTCACCTGGGTCACGAACTTCTCCGATCGCGAACTCCTCGTCAAGCCTCCGGACGGGGCGTCGATGCTGCAGGGGTCCGAAACGGTTCCCGGATATGGCCTCGCGGTCGTCGACGCGCCGTTGACCGACGTCGGCGTCGAGCACCGGTAAGGATCCCATCGATCTCCGCCGACCAGCGGCCGTTTGACCGCTACGAACGGGAGGGGCGTTTTCGGTTTCGGGCTCGGGCCCGGGACTCGACGTCCGCCCGACGAAACGCGGTAACCGATACCAAAGATCTATACGTGAGGATGTGAACATGAAACAGTATGCGGTATTACCAGCTTGCGGCGGGTGATGACGGACGGCTCTGTGTCGAAACCGGCGGCGACGTGTACGACCTCACGTCGGCCAACCGGGGTATTCGTGGGTTCGGCGACCTCGTTTCGGCCTCCTCGATCTCGGACGTTCCGATCGACGACGTCACCGACCGGCTGCTCGGCGAGCTCGACCCCCTCGATCCCGACGCCGTCGAGGGCACTGACCGGCCGCCCGTTGCGGCCGACGAGGTCTGGGCGGCCGGCGTCACCTACAGCATCAGCGAGCAGGCCCGCGAGGAAGAGAGCACGATGCCCGACATGTATCTGAACGTCTACGACAGCAGCCGCCCCGAGGTGTTCTTCAAGGCCACGCCCAGCCGGGTCGTCGGGCCGAACGATCAGGTCGGCATCCGATCGGACTCCGACTGGGACGTCCCCGAGCCCGAACTGGCCGTCGTCCTCTATCAGGGCGAGATCGTCGGCTACACGATCGGCAACGACATGAGCAGCCGCTCGATCGAGGGCGAGAACCCGCTGTATCTCCCCCAGGCGAAGGTCTACGACCGCTGTTGTTCGATCGGCCCCTGCGTCAGGTCGGCCGATTCGATCGACGATCCCCACGATCTCGAGATGAGTATGGAGATCTCCCGGGACGGTCGAACGCTCTACGAGGAGGCAACCAGCACCGCCGAAATGGTCCGGACGGTCCCGGAGCTGGTCGAGTGTTACGCCAGACACAACGCCGTTCCCGAGATGTCCGTGCTGCTGACGGGGACCTCGCTCGTCCCCGACGACGGGTTCACGCTCCAGGAGGGCGACGTCGTCGACATCGAGATCGACGACATCGGCACCCTGACCAACTCCGTCGTCGAGGTCTGAAACGCGGCTCCCGGACACAGGGCCACGTCTAGAACCCGGAGATACGTCCCTCCCTCCTACCGGTACCGGAAACGATCGACCCCGTCAAGCGACGGTGCCGTACTGGCTGACACCGGCGTCGTTCTTCCTGTAGCCACGTCCGTTCTCCACAGAAAAATATATACACATTCATTATAATGTACTACTATGGCAGAACCGAAACACCCCGTTCGAACGGTCGACAGGGCGTTCGAGATCATCGAGATCGTCCAGGAGCTGGACGGTGCGGGGGTATCCGAGGTGTCCGAGCGCGTCGACATCGGAAAGAGCGCGGTGCACAACCACCTGAACACGCTGGTGAACAAGGAGTACCTCTCGAAGAAGGGCGACGAGTACCAGATCGGCCTTTCGTTTCTGGGTCTCGGGGCGTACGCCAGGAACCGAACGGGGATCTACAACGCCGCCCGGCACGAGGTCGACAACCTCGCGGACGAGACGGGGGAGCTCGCGAACCTCCTCATCGAGCAGAACGGGACCGGGATCTACCTCTATCAGTCGAAGGGCGAGAACGCGGTCGAGCTCGACACCTACGAGGGAAAGCGCGTCAGGTTGCACTGTACGGGGCTCGGCAAGGCGATACTCGCCTTCCGTCCGCGCGAGGAGGTCGAGGAGATCCTCGACACCCATGGCATGCCCGGGATGACCGACCGAACCATCACCGACCGCGAGGAGTTCTTCGACGAACTCGAGGTCATCCGTGAGCGCAAGTACGCGACCGATCGCGAGGAGCGGCTCATGGGGCTGTGCTGTGTCGCCGCCCCCATCACCAACGACCAGGACCGGAGCATCGGTGCCATCAGCGTCGCCTGTCCCCTTCACCGCGTCGGCGACGAGCGGTTCCACGAGGATCTCCCGAACTCCGTTCTGGGCACGGCGAACGTCATCGAGCTGGAGTACAACTACTCGTAGCCCGCTCGATACGGCTTCGATCCCCAGAGACCGTTCCTGCGGGACGAGCGGTTCGACGTACCGCGGCCACGGCTCCACCGTCGGTACTGCCTGCCGACACTCGACGGTCCCACTCCAGTGTCGAAACGATCGAGGTCTTTTCTGATATAGAGAACAGTATTCTTTATTAGTTCGAACCGATGTGCGGACGGCGTTCCCGCCGGTTTCCCCCGGGAACCGCGTGTCGCGACACGAGCGGATCGAGAACCGCCCGAAGCGGCGTCCTGCGGCCGTCGAGCGTTCGTACCGTCGTGCGGCGGGCCGCTCGCCCAGAACGAGGGATCAGTTCCTTACGACGGTACGTCTGTAATTATATTTCGGCGCCGGAGATTTTCCGTTCTCTATATCAGGACACTAGGCAAGTCATCACAACTTCCGTTCTGTCACTCTGAAAACGTCCCTCTCACATATGACATATGAGTTAGTATATTTACATACGTAAAGTGGAACGACCCCACATGGCTCGACGCACGTAGGACGACCGGGGTCGTTTCTCTTCGAACCGTTTCCGTCCCAAATCCGTACTATACGACCGAACCGTCCGTTCCTACTGCCCACGAGAACACACCACATCCGTTCGCTTCCCGTTCCCGCTCCTGATGCCAGAGCCGCGGTTCGTCACATATCCGTTCTCGTATAGTATTCACATTCTTTCTAATATGATTTAGGACGCGGTCGGAACGTCTCGCACCGACTCGATCGGCGCCGACCGGACGGTTCGATCCGGGAACCGGTCGGGCGGGGCGAGCCGAACCGCTCGTCGGCCGACCGATACTCGGTTCCCGGTTGCCGGGTCGATGACTGAACGGCTCGGATGGGTCGCTCGGCTCGCCAGCAGGGGCGGACTGGAACGGCGGTAGAGTCAAGCATGGGTAACCGTATATCGTCATATGCAACAGGAGATTCCCCACCCGCCCCGTGCCGGGATCGTCAACGCGGTCCGGTTCGGCACCGATCCGTTCCGGTTCCTCGAGGGGATGCAGGCCCGCTTCGAGGAGATCGTCGCTGTGCCGATCCCCGGCCGTGCCCCGTTGGTCATCGTGACGGACCCCGACCTGATCCACGACGCCCTCGCGCGTCCCGGGGCGTTCAGCCGCGTTCCCGCTCGGGAGCCCTCGGCGCTCATCGCGGAACAGGGCCTCGTCCAGAGCGAGGGGGCGCTGTGGCGCCAGCAGCGCTCGATCATGGGGCCCGCGTTCAGGGGCAAGCAGGTCACGGCGTACGCGAACACGGTCGGCGAGACGGTCGACGGGCTCGTCGACGAGTGGCACGCGGCCGACGACCCCGAGGCTCGGGATCTCCACGAGGAGATGACGTCGCTGACGATACGCGTCGCCTCGGAGATCCTCCTGGGGGAGGACATCGGGCGCGAGAACGCCGAGCAGTTCCACGACTGGATGCGGATCGCCGGGGCCGAGCTCGAGTTCTCGCCGACGAGCGTCCGTCCGAGCTGGCTCCCACAGCGGACGTCGCCGGAGTTCCGGCGCGCCGCGGAGGGCATCCGGGAACTCAGTGATCGGATCATCGAGCAGCGCCGAGCGTCGCTCGCGGACGCGGGCGACGAGCGAGAGGGGCCGCCGCGGGACATGCTGGCGCTGCTGCTCCGGGCGGAGGACGACCCGGACGTCACGTACTCGGAGAACCAGATCCGCGACGAGGTCGCGACGTTCCTGATCGCCGGACACGAGACCACGGCCCTCAGCCTCACCTACACGCTCGCCCTCCTCGCCCGCCATCCCTCGATGCGCGAGCGCGTTCGCGAGGAGGCCGACGCCGTGCTGGGCGACGAACGGCCGCGATACGAGCACGTCGGCGAGCTGGAGTACGCCGGGCACGTCTATCGCGAGGCCCTCCGCCTATACCCGCCCGCCTGGGCGGTGTTCCGGCAGGCCAGTCGGAAGGTACGGCTCGGCGACTACCGCGTCGAGGAGGGGTCCGCGGTGATCCTCCCCCAGTGGTCGGTCCACCGGGACGAGCGGTATTTCGACGCGCCGAACCGGTTCGACCCGGGTCGGTGGGAGCGTCGCTCGCCGAGCTCGGTGGGTGCGTACTTCCCGTTCAGCACGGGACCACACGCCTGCATCGGTTCGCGGTTCGCGCTGTCGGGAGCCGTTCTGGCGGTCGCCCGGCTCACGCAGGCGTTCGAGATCGACGTGGCGAGCGCCGAACTGCGTGACCTGCGGCCCACGCCGACCCTCCGGCCGGCCGACGGCGTCTCCGCGACGGTTCGGGCGGTTGACCGGTCCTGACTGCCCGGGATCGAAGCGTCCGGGAGCCGAGCCGATCCCGATTACGGCCTTCCGAAGACCGATTTACTACATTGTTGCGTGAAGGTCTTAAATGGAGGCGGCATCGAGGCGGCTTCCGCGCGACCCGCCCTGTCGACGTGAGCGACCGGCTGTCGGCCCCGTTCGATACGGGTTGCCGTCGCGAGCGCCTCAGAGATACTGGGCGCTTGCCGTCCAGGAGTCGTCGTCCTCCTCTGTCGGGTCCCGCTCGACCGCGATCACCCGCCGCGTGGGGATGTCGAGCTGTCGTTCGCCCTCGGTGACGACCACCTGTAGGTAGCGCTCCTGAGGGCTCACCCTGGCTTCCTCGGCCCGGATCGTCGCTACCTCGTCGTCCGCGTTCTCGTACGTGACCTCGACCATACGCCGGCTACTCGCTCCGGACGGGTCAATCGTTCCCCGCCGGTCGCCTCGATCGCTACGGCGCTCGAATCGTGAGCGTTGTTCACACGGCCGACGACAAACCCTAAATACCGCCGTTCTATGTGATCACTCATGGCTCGGAACGCCGATACGAACGACCCCGCCGTCCTCACCGACGGCGGCCGATCGGACGCCGAGGACGGGACGAACGCCGACGGGGAGATCAGGATGATCACGGCGATCATCCGGCCCGACCGCCTCGGCGAGGTCAAGCGAACGCTCGCGGAGGCGGGCGCGCCCTCGCTGACGGTGACGAACGTCTCCGGGCGTGGCAACCAGCCCGCCCAGAAGGGCCAGTGGCGCGGCGAGGAGTACACCGTCGACCTCCACCAGAAGGTCAAGATCGAGTGCGTCGTCGCGGAGATCCCGGTCGACAGGGTCATCGAGGCGATCCGCGAGGGCGCGAACACCGGCGATCCGGGCGACGGCAAGATCTTCGTAACCCCCGTCGAGGACGCGGTACAGATCAGAACCGGCAAGCGCGGTCCCGACGCGGTCTGAGCGCGTCCGCCGGTGGTCCCACAGCCCGTCGGACCCGGTCAGTAGCCGAGAACTCGAAGGACGATGCCGAGGACGATCCCCGAGAGACCGACGACGATCCCGACACCCGGGACGACCGGAATGGGGATGAGACCGATCCCGAGAACGATGGCGAGCGCGATCACGATCGTCGAGAGTCTGACCATGGTGGATCGTTCCGCCGGAGGCGCCTAACCGTTCTGCTTGATCATGCCGATAATCGATACCACGCCACAGTCGATTGCCGAAGGGGCAAGCGCGTGGCGGCGTCCGTCCGGAGGGCTGTAGCGACCGTGACGGTTGGACGCTGGGTTCCGGTCCGAAGCGGGGCAGCCGGGAACGAGCACGTTTATCCCCCACTGGTCGGGACGTATCCTCATGCCACGCGATTACGACCGATCCGCGGTCCCGGCCGTCCACAACCTGCGGGAGGTCGCCCCCTATCGGGAGGAGCCGGGCTTCGAGCAGGTGGTCTTCCGCGGCGTCGACCAGACGATCGGCTTCTCCCGGATCGGCCCCGAGAAGGCGGACGGCGAGCCACATACCCACCCGTACGAGCAGACCAACATGCTCGTCGAGGGACGCCTCGACTTCCTCGTCGACGGCGATCGCGTCGAGCTCGAGCCGTACGACACGCTGGCGATCCCGCCGGAGGTTCCCCACACGTCGCGGGCGGTCGACGGGGAGAGCGCGACGCTGCTCGCCTTCTGGCCGCTCCGGGAGGACCGGCTCGACGGGACGGCCTACCAGGAGGAGTTCCCCGACCCGTAGCGCCTGGCCGCGGATCACCCCTCCGGGCCCGTCACGGATCCCGTGCGGACGGTCCCGAACTGTCGACGGGCTGGCCGGCCACAACGGCTTTACGCGCCGGCGAACTATTTACTCTCGTATGAGTAAAGCACAGCGCTACCGGCTGTTCGCACTGGACACGAAGAAATGGGCCGCGAAGAAGATCAACGGCGGCGAACGCCGTTACTGAGACGACCCGTTGTGCCGATCGGGCAGGAGGGCTACAGCGACCGCACGCCACCGGCGCAGCGAGGAGCACGAGCGCGACCCTGGGCCCTTCTGAGCCGCCCTCGGTGGCGTCGACGCCGTTGCCCTACTACGGCAAGCCCCTGTGGCTACAGTGACGTCTGTAATAACTACCTGTAACAGGAATATGTAACGAACACCTGTTCCCCGACGTTCGCGAGGGTGCGGGTCGGAGACGGGCGGATGGCAACGACCGGCGGCTCGCGGTGGTGCGGACCGTCCGACGGTAATGAGGGACGGAAACACTAATGAGCGAGGCTCCCGTGTGTGGGAACACCCCGCTGGCCGGACACGGGAAAAGACGTCAGAGGCACCCATACGACGCCAGCAGGGGTGCGTCCGACCATGAGCGCAGTCCCTTTTTCGGGTGACCGGCGTCGTACTAGAGGCTATGCAGAACCATTACGAATACGTTGCGGTTTTTTACTCGTACGTACCCCTCGGGCGGATGGTATTCCCCGACGGGCGCTCGGGGGAGGGGGTCCGCCCGGTTCGCGCGCCGACGGTCAGTCGGCGTCGAGCCGTTCGTTCTCGTGGAGCCGTTTCATCCGCGTCTCGAGGTCGATCCCCTTGCGCTCGTACCAGCTCACTCGGATTCGGTAGAAGAGATAGCCGACGACGAGCCAGCCGAGCAGCACGGCGACCATCACCGGGAGCTGCGTCGCGGTCAGGACCCAGAGGATCGCCGCGGAGCCGACCGCTCCGATGGCGGTCAGCTTGAGCGCCCACGGCGGCAGCTTGTAGAGCGAGTGTTCGTAGCGCTCCGGGAAGACCTTCGGGAGGTTCCACAGCGAGACGCCGGCGACGGCGAGGCCGAACAGGATCGTCATCGACAGCGCGATCGAGAGAGTGACGGTATCGGGGGCGACCGGGGCGACGAGCAACGGGGGGACGCCGAGGGCGGTGATGGCGACGTACGGGGAGCCGGTTCGGCTATCGACCCGCGCCATCGCCATCGGGATGATGTCGTCGCGGCCGGCCCGCATGAGGACTCGCGAATAGGCGGTGTAGGTCATGTTGATCGAGGTCAGCGCGCCCATCGCGGCCGCGAGCAGCACGAGGGCGGTCAGGGGTGCCGGGAAGTGGGCGAGCGAGACCTGGGCCACGGCCGCGTCCATCCCGCCGAGGAGCCGCCAGTCGGTCGTCCCGACCAGCACCGCGACGACGCCGACGAGCAACGAGAGCGAGATCGCCGCCGACAGTCCGAGGACCCGTGGGATGTTCCGCGCCGGGTCCTCCATCTCCTCGCCCAACTCGAGGACCAGGCGGAACCCGCGCAGCGGGAAGTACAGCGAGACGACGGCGATGACGAAGGGACTGATGCCGCGGGGGAACAGCGGGCGGTAATTCCCAGGATCGACGAGGAACGCGCCGGGAACGATGAACACGAGCATCCCGACGATGATACACGCGACCATGAGGAACTGGACGATGGCGGCCATCCGTATCCCGAGCAGGTTGACGACGAGAAAGGGGACGAGCAGGGCGTAGACGAGCACGGTCTCGGGGATCGACGGGACCGACGCGAGGGTCGCCGAGACGAAGCCGACGTACTCCGCGAAGCCGACGCCGATGAAGAGCATCCCCGCCCAGACCCCGGGGATGACGATCCACGGCAGCAGGAACCCCCAGAACGGGCCGACGAGTCTCGAGGCGTAGACGTAGCTGCCGCCGGCCGCCGGGATCGCGCTCCCCAGCTGTAGCGACATCAGGATGCCGAAGGAGAGGGGCACCATCGCGAGCAGCAACGCGAGGACGACGCTCGGACCGGTGTCGCCGGCGAGCGGCCCGGGGAGAACGAACGCGCTGATCCCGATGACGTTGCCGACGATGAGCACGGTGGCGCCGACGAGCCCTATTTCAGAATCAATAATGTTGTACTGGGCCATCAACGGCACGTCGATAACACGGGACATAAAACTACCTAATTTTTCAACGTTGGTGTTCATAGACGATTTTCAGCAACTAGCGTTAAAACAAGGAATCCACACCTACCCACTGTTAACTAGAGGGGCGGATTCTCACGATGGCGTCCACCCGTTTGGTTCGTTCGTCGGCGGGTCGTGGCCCCGGTGGGAGGGCGCTAGATCAGGGGCTCGGCGCCGAGCCGTTTCGCGAGGTCCACGAGGTCCGTTGCCACGACGTCGTACGCCGACGGCTCGGGCATCTCGGCCTCCGAAGCCCGATCGGGACCCCATTCCAGAGGTCGGTGGACGTAGGCCGTTCGGAGCCCCAGCTCGCGGCTCGCGTCCAGATCCCGCTCGTGGGCCGCGACCATCACGACCTCCTCGGGCTGGAGATCGAGCAGCTCGACGGCGGTGCGGTAGGCCTCCTCGTCGGGCTTGTAGTGTCCCGAGAGCTCGGCCGAGAGGATCGCGTCCCACGGGATGCCGGCGCGCTTGGCCATGTTCGTGAGGAGCCGCAGATGGCCGTTCGACAGCGGGGCGACGACGTAGTCCGATCGGAGCCGGTTGAGGCCCGGAATCGCATCCGGCCACGGGTCGAGCCGGTGCCAGACGCGGTTGAGGTGCGTCCTCTCCGCCTCGGATAGCTCGTCCAACCCGTATCGATCGAGGAGGCGATCGAGCGACTCGCGGTGGAGCGCATCGAGGTTCCGCCACGGAATCTCGCCACGTCGGACGCGGGCCAGCGACGGCTGATACTCCTCGCGCCACGCCTCGGCGAACGCCGCCCAGTCGACGTCGAGCCCCTTCTCCTCGCCGAGCGCCCGGCCGTCGCGCACGACCCCGCCGTGCCAGTCCACGACCGTCCCGAAGACGTCGAACACGAGCGCCTCCACGTCCACGACCGAAGAACGACTCATACCCATCGAGTCTCATGTTCCCTACTAACAACTGTCGCATTCCGCGACACCCCGAACGGAAACGGACGGGATCGTAGGGTCGACCCCGTGAGAGCTGCGCTATTCCGTTCCGGTCGGTCGGGTGTACCAGAGCGCCAGGAGGACCAACACGCCCTGCAGCGGGAGTCGGCCCCAGCGAACGAGGTCGGAGGGGTCGCCGCCGCCCGGCATCCCCTCGACGACCCCGTGGGTCGCCATGTAGACGTTCGCCGGGAAGACCACGACGAGCAACGCGACCGTCGCCCACGCCGCGTACCGTCGAGTCCGAGGGAGCAGGAGCCCGATCCCGACGGCGATCTCGGCGAGGCCGGAGAGATAGACGAGCGCGAGCGGCGCCGGGAGGACCGGCGGCACGATCCGGACGTACAGCTCCGGCACGACGAAATGCAGGACGCCCGCGACGACGTACGCCGGGGCCATGACGGAGAGCACCGGGCGCTTGAGCCGGCGCAGGACCTCGATCATCGTACCGAATACTCCTCGTGGCGCCGAAACGGTTTCGCCGTCACCGACCCCCGCTCCGGGGACGACTTTCGCGGAGAACCGATCGAAAGCGGCTCCGGTATGGATCCGGTCTCGTACCGATCGACGTCAGCGACCACTACTTCGAAGGCACTGACGACAATCCCGCTGCGAACGACGGACCCTCGACGGAGACCGCTACTCTGATACCTCCCTCGTTATTCCGGGCCGTTCGTTCGACGGATTTATTATCTATCCTTGTCGCTACCATCTATGGGGGAGTTCGTAGTCGAAACAGCAGCTGAAGAGGGATCTGATTGCCGAATCCTGATACGTGACTCTGATACGGAAATACAACTCTCCTGTAGCGTTCGAAAGCTCGCCGTGCTTCAACAGTGTATCGAGCGAGCGTTGTCCGAGCCCAGCCTGTCCGGATGTCAACTAGGTGATGACGAAGCGATAGCGTTCTCACCGCACTCCCCCGATGAGGCGACGATCTACAGGGTCGTACTCACCGTCCCGGAAGGGACCAGTTCGGTCACCGCCACCGAAGACCAGCTGGAGGAGTTCGCCCGTGCCGAAATCCAACCGATACTCGACCGCGCCTGACCGTCCCCCCGACGTGGCCGGATCCGCGTCACCTCCCTCTCGAACCCGATGGCGAGGGGACTGCCCGGAGCGTCGTCCCCGCTGCGGATCGCCGTTTCCACGACCCTCGACGCGGATCGTGGGCGGGGGGTTTCGTGTTATCCGAGAAAGATAGGTTCTTAACTGGTCATACCCCACTACGTATTTATGAGCGATTGGTGGGAGCGGACCATACAGTCGTTGTCGGTGAGCAATTGGCGCCGACGGATCGCACTCGCACTGTCCGTAGTCACTGCTATCGTCGCCGTGTACGCCGTCGTCTATCGCTGGGCGATGGGCACCTTCGAAAACGAAGCGGTCCCCATCTACAAAGCAGTCCAGGTGGTGATCGAAGCACTCACTACCGCCGGGTTCGGCGGACACGCTCCATGGTCGAGCGTTCAGTTGAACTTCCTCATGCTCGCGATGAACGTAACCGGCGTTCTCCTCATGTTCCTTGCCCTCCCGATCTTCGCCGTTCCGATGCTCCGACAAGCGGTCCAATCGGGACCGCCACAATCGAGCGACCTCTCGGATCACGTTATCATCTGTTCGTATACCGCTCGGGACGATGTACTTCGCAAGGAGCTCGAGGAGGTCGACGTCCCGTACGTGATCGTCGACGAGGATCCGAACGTAGTCACCGACCTCCGGGAACAGGAGATAAACGCTATCCAAGGCGACCCCGAGAGAGTCGCAACGCTCCGTGCGGCCAACGCACCGGAAGCACAAGCGCTCGTTGCAGACGTCGACGACGAGACCAACCCGACAGTGATCCTGTCGGCAGCGCGTGTCAACCCCGACTTACAGATCGTCAGCGTCGTGCGGGACCACGCCGATGCGCCGTACCATCGCTATGCTGGCGCGGACGAGGTCGTCCAAGCCCGCCAACAGCTCGGAGAGGCGCTCGCGATTCGGTCGATGCGATCGTTCTCGGAGAAACTCAGACAGGTGATCGACGTCGACACCGACCTCGAGATCACGGAGCTGTTGGTCGAGGAAACGAGTCCGCTCGTCGGACGGACGATCGAGAACGCATCGATCTTCGATCGAACCGGGATCACCATTCTTGGCGTCTGGGTCGGCGGGAAATTCGTCGTCTCCCCCGATCCGGCGATGCGGATCGAGGAGAACACGATCCTGCTCGCGGCCGGGAACCACAGTGCACTTGAGCAGGTCGAAGCCCGCCCGCTTCCGCCCCACAACGACGACTGTACACGCGTCGTCGTCGCCGGCTACGGTGCGACCGGGCGGGCAGTCGTCAAGGCGCTGAGAGACGAGGGAATCGACGTTACGACGATCGATCTCGAAGCCCAGGAGGGGGTCGACGTCGTCGGGAACGTCAATGACCCTGAAACACTAGCGGAGGCCGATATCGAGAACGCACGCGCGGTCGTTCTGACGATGGACGAGGACAGCCCCACCATCTACTCGTCGCTCATGATCAAGGAGACCGCACCCGAAACTGAGATCATCGCGCGCGCGGATCGTTCGGAGAACGTCTGGAAGCTCTATAACGCAGGGGCCGACTTCGTGCTGTCGCTGCCGACCGTAACCGGCGAGATACTCGCCTCCCTCTTGGCCGACAGTACAGAGATCCTGACGCCCCAAACGGAGTTCGTTCGAACCGAGACACCGGCGATCGTAGGCCGGAGCCTCCATGAGGTCGATCTTCGACGGGAGACGGGCTGTACGGTCGTCGCCGCCGAACGCGGCGACGAGCTGGTGACCGAGATCGGTGCGGAGTTCACCGTCGAGGAGGGTGACATCCTCATCGCCGCAGGAAGCGAGGAGGCAACGAAGAAGTTCCTGGAGTTCGTCGGCGAACGGGATCACGAACGCGAGGCGTCTCCCGAAGTCTACTAGGTCCGAGGTGACGGCGAGTAGCGAGCCGAACCGTTCCCGGGCACCCACGAGAGAACTCACCAGTAGCGAGACCGCAGGTTAGTCACGAAAGAGAAGTCGTTCGACGAGCGGCTCGAGGAACGTCGCCCGGCGGGATTTCCGTGAATGGACGAGCAACACCGGCTGTTCGAGGCGGGTCGCGACCCGATCCGTATCACGTTGGAAGAGGAGGTCGGGAAGGAGCCGATGTGTCGTCGTCGAGAGTATCACGACGTCCGCGGATCGAAGCTCCGCCAGCAGCGCATCGAGTTTCGCGTCCGACTGAACGATCGTCCCCTCGACCGGTACCGAGCACTGCTCGTCGAGTTCGGCGTGATACGCTTCGATCGTCCGAATGGACGAATCCGAGGCCCCGGAACCGGCTGCGAACAGGAACCGAATTCGCCCGCCGGCGATGCTCGCGATCGAGTCCGCGAGCTCGACTTTCAGCGGATCGTTGAACGGACTCTGATCGGTGACGATCGCGATCTCGTCGAGCGAATCCAGTTTGCCCGCTTGGACGAAGACGACGTTACAGGGAGCGTGTTCGAGGATCCAGTCACTGTCGCGCCCGAACAGCGTCCGGAGACGGCTCACGGGATCCGCACGAGTGAGGAGGAGGTCCACGCCACGGCGTTCAGCGTAATTGACGACGGCCTGTTTGGTGTCGTGACTGACGACCTCGGCGACTTCGACGGGGACATCGAGCTCCTCGGCCAGATCGTCCGTTCGTTCCTCGAACTCGAGGTCGCCGGGGGACTGGGCGGTCGCTCGATCGAGCGGGTACTGATCGGGAACCTCGTCGAAGCGAACGACCCGAAGCCGGCTATCTCGGAACCGGGCGATCGGTGCGGCGATCCGCAGCAGACGATCCTCCTCCAGGCGGCTCACGTCCCGACGTAGCGCGATGAGCACCTCGTTTCCGGTGGCAGCGGTAGTCAGTTGTGTCGCGGTCTCGTCGAGAAACTGACGCCCGGCCTCGCGTCGAACGGCATCGACGGCAAGCCCTTCTCGATCGACGCGGTCCTTGACGAACACGAAATACCAGACCGTCCCGAAGACGATGATGCCGATCGCTCCGATGAGGGGGAGCAGGTCCATCTGCGTGATGATGTAGAAACCGGAGACGACCCCGAACAGGGGCATCCAAGGATAGAACGGCGTCAGGAAGTCGGGATCGTACCACTCGAGGTCGCCCTCCCGAAACGCGATGAGTGCAACGTTGACCAACGCATAAACGAGGATCTGGAACGCACTCGCCATCTTGGCGATCTCCTCGACCGGGAGCACTGCGATGATGAACAGCATCACGCCACCGGTGAGCAGGATGGACACGATGGGTGTGCGGAACCGCGGATGGACGTACTCGAACTGTTCGGGAAGTAAACCGTCACGACTCAACGCGAGCGGATAGCGAGAGGCAGTGAGTATGCCGGCGTTCGCGGTCGAGACGAGCGCTAGGATCGCTGCCAGAACGATGATCCCGACGCTCCAGAAGCCGAAGAGCGGTTCGACCGCATCGGCCATCGGAACGTTGGTCCCCGATAGCGTCTCGGCATCGACGATGCCGACGAGAACGAACACGATGAAGACGTACAGGAAGGTGGTGATGACGAGCGAGATGAGGAGGCCAAGCGGGAGGTTTCGAGCCGGGTTCTTGATCTCCTCGGCGACGCTCGCGATCTTCGTAACCCCAGCGTAGGAGACGATGACGAGCGCGATCGCGCTCGTGAGACCACCGAAACCGTCGGCGAAGAACGGCTCGTAGCTTCCCCCCTCGACCTGAGTGATGGTCATCGCGATGAATCCCGCGAGGATGACGACCATGACGACGACCATATACGTCTGAAGCTGGCCGGTCTGTTTGACCCCGACCAGATTGATCCCGATGAGCAGCGACGCGATGACCAGCGCCGTAGCCGTCAGGTTCGGGAGCTGAAAGAGGAGATCTAGATAGAACATTCCGCCGACGAGCGCGAGCGCACCTTTGAACAGAAGGGTAAGCCACGTCCCGATCCCGGCCACGGTACCGACGCCCGGTCCCATTCCACGCTCGATGAACACGTAGTCGCCGCCCGCTTCGGGCATCGCGGTTCCGAGCTCCGAGATCGCGAGCGCGGCAGGGATCACGAGAACACCGGCGATCAGGAACGCGAGAACGACCGAGGGACCCGCCTCGGCCATCGCCAATCCCGGGAGAATGAAGATCCCGCTACCGATCATCGCACCCATGCTGATTGCGATGACAGCAGAGAGGCCCAAGTCCCGTTCTAGATCCTTCGGCATGTGCCCCCGGTTATTACTGTTCCCTCAAGGGGGTTGTGGTTACGTCGGGATCTCACACCCGGTAGCCCCGGGCGGGGGACAGTCATGCTATGATCGTTTCTACGAGGAGGACGAGCACGTGTTCCATCATCCCGAACCGGAAGCGACGAAGAACGCTGTACGGGAGGAGTACGGTCGTTCTCATGTCCGGTTTCCGGTTCCAACGGTCGAAACAGTATAGTGGGGTTAGTCATAATGGCACTCCAATGGCTGTTGACTATTCCGAAATTAATAGCCTTACAAATGAAGTAAACAGATCTATACAGCGTATGATTTACGTTATCGCTATTTTCAACGGCTATCTGGTAGTGAAGGTGACCGCGGTTGGACTGGACTATTCGCTTGTCCTCGTTTCGGATCCGTGGTTCGACGATCCGGTGGTCGTTCTCTCCATCTCCCTTCTCGGCTATCTCCTGATATCGATCGGTGTCTCGTACACGAACCTCGTACTGTACGTTCGGGAGCACCGATCGGAGCTGTCCTACGAGGAGCTCGTCTCGACCGTTCCCGTTCCGATATCCCACTCCGACCGTCGCAACCTATGTCTCGGGGTCGCTATCACCGCGACGGGGTCCTGTCTCCTCGTTACCGCGATCGGGATCTATCTCTGGGGATCCCCGATCCAAGCCCTCCTTGCCGGCGTTCCGTCTCGAAGTCAGCCTCGTGAGACGTCCTCCGGGAGCGGATATCGTCGACTCTGGACGTGAAGGACGGCCATCGATATTGCTTAATCCGTAATACTAGGTACTTATATTACTGTATCCTGAACAGTGGGCTGTCGATACAATGCCATCAGAAACTAACCCGGACGATCATACGCACCGTCATTCGAACAGGGAGGGAAAGCGAACGACCGCTCTGCTCTTCGAGCGGCTGATCGTTCCCGTTGCGAGCGAAGCGGACACGGCAAGCACCTGTCGAGCGATGACGCCCTACCTCTCCGACGTAACGGAACGGCTCGTAGTCGTGCACGTCATCGAAACTCGAAGCACGTTCATGGACAAGGCGCCGCTCGCGGCTCGTCGAGAACAGGCCGACCGTCTCTTCGACATCGCTGAGGAGCAGCTAGGGACGGCCCCGGGGTTCGAGACACGATTACGGTACGGGAGTGACGTCGTCGAGGAGATTCTCGAAACGGTCAGTGAGATCGATGCGACGGCGATCCTCTTCACGCCTCGCAGAACGAACCGGCTGACGAGACTTCTCTCGGGCGACGAGGAGCACCGTCTCGTCACGGAGAGCCCATGCCCGGTAGTGGCCATACCGGAGGCCGACAGCGGGGTCCGCCGGGAGGTGCGGGGCTGACGATGTACCTGATCATCGTCGGCGCGGGGAAGATCGGGTCCAACCTGATCGACATGGCGGTCAACGACGGGAACGACGTCGTCGTGATCGAGAGGGACGAGGCACGCGCGCAGGCGGTTAGTCGACGCCACGACTGTCTCGTCCTCAACACCGACGCGACGACCAACGGGGCACTCAGGGACGCCGACGTCGATCGTGCCGACGCGGTCATCAGCACGACGAACATCGACGCGGTGAACATCATGGTGATGCTCCTGGCACAGGAACACGGCGTTCCGAGCCTCGTCAGCGTCGTCCACGATCCCGAACACCTGCCGGTCTTCGAGAAGATCGGGGTGAACCTGATGGAGACCCCGCAGCGACTGATCGCGGATCACCTCTACCACTCCGTCCGGTATCCGGACGTCCATGACTTCATCGAGCTCGAGGACGGAACGGAGCTGATCGAACTGACTGTCTCCGAGAACGCCGACATGGCCGGGAGGTCCCTGAACGCGGCCAAGGAAGGGGACGTCCTCCCCGACGGGTGTCTCGTCGTCGCGCTCAGTCGTGACGGGGACGTACGAGCACCACAGGGCAACACCGTCATCCAGGCGGACGATCAGGTCACGGTGTTCACGGACGACGCGACGCTTCGCGGGGCCGTCACTGCGTTCACGGGCGACTATCCATGAAGGTCCAGTACCGGACGGCCGGGCGGGACGTCGGCCGCATCCTGCAGGTGGTCTCGCTTATGCTGGTCGTCTCGGTCGTGGTCGCCATCGCCAACCGTGAGTTCTACGCAGTTCCCACCTTCGTCGTCTCGGCCGTTCTGATGGCTGGCATCGGTGTGCTTCTGGCCCGGCGCTACAGCGACGCGTCCCCATCGGGCAAGCTCGAGGCGATGGTTACGGCGGCGAGCACCTGGGCTACGGTCGGCGTCCTCGGTGGGCTGCCGTTCGTGCTCATCGCTTGGACGATCAGCGTCGATCCGTTCCCCGCCTGGATGAACACGCCGCCGGTCGACGAGACCACCGACGTCTTCCGCAACCCAGTGAACGGGATCTTCGAGAGCATCAGCGGGTTCACCAGCACCGGGCTGACTATGGCGGCAGTCGAAGACGAGCTGCCCCGCTCGCTACACTGGTGGCGTTCCTTCACCGAGTGGATCGGTGGGGTCGGGGTGATCGTTCTCACCGTCGCGATCCTCGCCCGACCCGGCAGCGGGTCGCTCACCTTGTTCGAAAGCGAGGCCCGCTCGGAGAAGATCCATCCGAGCATCGTCTCGACGGTCAAGGAGATCTGGACGATCTACCTCGGCTTCACGCTCGCATCGATCGCGCTGTTTCTCGCCGTGGGAATGCCCCTCTGGGGGGCGATCAACCACGCCATGACCGGCATCGCTACTGGCGGGTTCTCGATCCATGCGGACTCGATCGGCCACTACGGGAGCCCGGTGATCGAATACGCGGTCGTTCCCGTCATGGTGGCCGGAAGCATCGCGTTCCCGGTCCATTATCTGATCCTGAGGGGTGAGCTACGGAACTTCTATGCGGACATCCAGACGCGGTGGGTCTTCATCTGGTTTAGCGCCGGTTCGATAGCGTTGACCGTGCTCCTCTGGCTCAACGGCCAGTACGGGTCGCTCGAGGAGACGTTCCGGATCGCGCTGTTCCAGTTCGTCTCCGCCACGTCGAACACCGGGTTCGGCACCGCGACCATCGGGGACGGGACCGACGTCGCCTGGACGGCGGGTCCGACGCTCCTGATCTGTCTGGGGATGCTTACCGGGGCCGCCGCCGGATCGACGGTCGGCGGGCTCAAGCTCGTTCGCGTCCTCACCCTGATCAAAGGGACCGTCTGGCAGGTCAAGGGCGTCTTCGCGCCACGAACGGCGGTCCGCCGCCTCCGGATGGGGAAGCGAACGCTCAGCGAATCGGAAGTCCAGCGGGAATACACGGAGGCGACGGTCGTGTTCGTCCTCTGGATTCTGTTCCTGATCGTCGGGGTCACGGTATTACTGTGGGTGCTGTCACCGGACCATCCGCTCGAGTACGTCGTCTTCGACGTCATGAGCGCACAGAGCAACGTCGGGCTCGATGCAGGTATCACTGGGCCCGAGATGCCAGCCACGGCGAAGCTGATGCTGATCTTCAACATGTGGATCGGTCGGTTGGAGATCATCCCGGTTGCGGTGTTGCTGGGTGCGGTCTTCCGGAGCCTCGATCTCTATCGGTGACTTTCGCGATAGGATCCCCGAGACCTCGCTACAGACGGCAAGCGGGGATACTGCTCGCTTACGATCTCTACCGGGAAGATCAGCGTTCCAGACCCGTGACGAAGAGCGCGAGAACGGGAACGATCTCGAGACGGCCGACCCACATGAGGAAGACCATCAGCAGCTTCGAGACGTTGGAGAACTCCAGATAGCTCCCGAACGGGCCGAGCGATCCGAACCCGGGTCCGATGTTTCCGAGAGTCGCGAGCGAGGCGCTGATCGCCTCAAGAGCAGTGAGGTCGTAGCCGATCCGGGCCGAATCGAGCGCGAGGAGTACCGCAGCAACGGCAAACAGCATGAGATACATCAGCGTGAAGGCGAAGATCCCCTTGATCGCGTCCTCGTCGACAGTACGGTTGGCCAATCGAACGGGTCGAACGGTGTCAGGGTTTGCGGCGACAAACAGCTCACGTCGGACTGTTTTGAGGATGATCAGCCACCGAATGACCTTGATCCCCCCACCGGTCGAACCGGCGGATCCACCGATAAACATGGTAAAGAGCAGTATCATCTGAGCGTTCGTATCCCAGTGTGCGAAATCGCTCGTTGCGTACCCTGTAGAGTTCATGAGCGACCCGATCTGAAATGCCGCCTGCCGGAGGGTGTTCTCGGTTACCCCTTCGGTGGCACCACCGATCTCGAGTACTGGGGCGGCACCGCGGAACAGGACCACTGACAGAACCGCGATCAAGACGGCTATCGCGCCGGCATACGTCCGAAACTCGGAGTCCCGAACGATGGCTCGGGCTTCGCCCTGAAGGACACGCCAGAACAGTGCAAAGTTCACTCCCGCAACGACCATAAACGGGATTACGACCCACTGAACGGCCGCAGAGAACGCAGCGATACTATCAGCTTGTGGGGAGAAACCACCTGTCGGCAGGGTCGTAAAGCCGTGGGCAACAGCGTTATACAGGTCCATGTTCGGCGCCAGACCTGCCACATGCAGTCCATAGAGGAGCAGAATATAGAGAACGGTGAATCCGAAATACACGAGCCAGAGGGCACGAGCGGTTTCCGCGATTTTCGGCGTCAGTTTCTGGAGTTCGGGACCGGGCGCCTCGGAACTCATCAGCTGAGCGCCGTTAACGGACAGTTCCGGGAGAATAGCGATCATGAGGACGATGATCCCCATTCCGCCGAGCCATTGGGTGAGCTGGCGCCACATGAGCAACGCGTGGGAGTGACGATCAAGACTGATTTCGCCCATGACGGTCGCACCCGTCGTCGTGAAGCCACTGGTCGACTCGAAAAAGGCATTGACCGGATGAGCGAGCGTCGATGCGGTGCCATAGCCCGCAAGGAGATACGGAATGGTACCGATGATTGCGGCCCCGAGCCACGCCAACGAGACTACTACGAGTGCCTCACGAGGACCTAGATCGGGTTCGGGTTCCAGCCGCTCCAGGGTGAAACCGAGCCCGACAGTAACGAGGATCGAGAGGAGAAACACCCAGACGTCTTCCTGATAAAACATCGCGATGAAGAGCGGGATCGTCATCGACAGGGCGAGGTACTTGATGACGGTCCCCAAAAGACTAACACTCGAGCGCCAGTCGACGAGCCATCTCATGTACGTCTCCTCCGTTCCATCAGTAGCGGCGATTCGTTCCGGGCGTTCATAAATCACCGCTATGAGATACGTAGTACGCAGTAGAGTTATAAGGAGATTACAGGTTCCGGAATACACTTCAGTTCTCCTGTGCGATTACGCTCCAATGAACTGCGAGGGATCTACATGCACGTGATCATCGTTGGAGCCGGCGAAGTCGGATGGGCAATCGCGGACGATCTCGCGGAAGTCCATCAGGTCGTCGTCGTGGATCGGGACGGCGAGAAGGTCGAGGATCTGACGTATTCAATGGACGTATTAGCGGTTCAGGGGGATGGGACCGACCTTCAAATCCTCGAAGAGGCGAGAATCGCCGAAGCGGAGATGGTGATCGCCTGTACCGACATCGACGAGGCGAACATCGTCGTCTGTAACATCGCCAAAGCGATCGGGGACATATTCACCATCGGGCGTGTCAAACATCGAAACTTCCTGCGGACGTGGACTCGCTTAGAAGGGGCGTTCGGCGTCGACCTCCTGATAAGTACCGACCTGTTGACGGCCGAGTCGATCTTCCGTGTTTCCGGGCTACCGAGCGCTCATGACGTCAATTCGTTCGCAGGGGGCGTGGTTCGGATGGCGGAGTTCGATATCTCGTCTACAAGCCCGCTTGATGGTCGATCGATTCGGGACGTGGATCGATATGACGCCCTCAGGTTCGCAGCAGTCTTTCGGGACGATGATCTGCTCGTTCCGAAGGGGGACACCGTCTTACGATCCGGTGATAGGATCGTCACGATCGGCGCCCCGGACGCCATCAGACGTTTCTCGGAGGAGATCGGACAGAAGGCGGGAGAGTCCCTCGAGAACATAGTCATCGTGGGTGGAAGCGAGATCGGCTTTCAGACCGCCCGGATTTTCGAGGAGCATGGGTATCGCCCTCAGCTGATCGAGCGTGATCCCGCCCGGGCACGTGCGATCGCCGAGGCGCTTCCGAAAACGACGGTCTTGGAGAGAAGCGCAACTGATCTAGACTTTCTCAAACGCGAGCACATCGGGAGGGCGGACCTCCTGGTCGCCACGATGGGTCGGGACGAGCAGAACCTGCTGATGTGCATACTGGCGACCCACCTCGGGGTCGATCGGACGGTCGCTGTCATTGAATCGACGGACTACGCGGACCTCTTCGAACAGGTCGGGATCGACGTCGCGATTAGTCCGCTTGAGGAAGCGGCCGAAGAGATCATTCAGTTTACTCGGCACGATCGAACCAAGAAGATCGCGATGCTCGAACACGACCGCGCGGAGGTCGTAGAGGTAGGAATCGGGCGTGAATCCGTACTGGTCGACCGAGAGATCGCCGACGCCATGACCGATCTCCCACAACGGGTCGTGATCGGTGCGATCTCCAGAGACGGCAAGTTCGTGACGCCGCGCGGCGATACAGTAGTCCGGCAGGGTGATCACTTGGTGATTTTCGTGGATACGGAGGTCCTCGATGCGGTGACGGAAGCCGTATAACGGGGCGTCGAGCCGCCGATAGCGGGCCACCGTTCCTTCTTTTCGACTGTAGTTGCCGGACGGACAGCACTGTAAGCGTCCGGTGGGCTCAGGAGCTCAGCCGTTCGATGAGTCCCTCCCGGATCGACCGCGGGGAGGTCTCCTCGCCGCGAACCATCGCGACCGTACCCGTCGCCTCCCGTCCGATCCGTTCGGGAATCGCTCCCGAGATCGCCTGTGAGATGACGCCGTCGCGCGTCGTCCCGACACAGATCGTCTCGTAATCGTTGACCGACCCGAGGATCCCCGCTTCGATGTCCTCGTTCACCTCGACCCGGGTCGTATACTCGTCCGCGGAGAGTCCCGCCTCCGTTGCGATCCGTTCGATGACGGACTCCCCTTCCGCGATCGGGTCGAGCGGTTCGGATGCGTCCTCGTCGGCAGCCTCGTTCGTTTCGGCAGGGCGCTGGATGTTGAGCAGCGTCAGCGTCGCGTCGGGTTCGCTAGCCGCGAACTCGGCACCGCGTCTGACGGCGGCCGGAGTGTGGGGCCCGCCGCTGACCAGCACGACGACGTCCCCGATCCGATCGCTTCCGTACTGCACGAACGTCACTTCACAGGGCGCCCGCCCCATGATCGGATCGAGGTTCGAGCCGAAGAGATGCTCACGCCGGGAGCGGTGTGCATCCCAGCCGAGGAGGACTTCGTCGGCGTCCTCCTCGTCGATGACGGTGAGGATCGTGCTGCCGATGTCGCGGCCGGCGATCGCACGGGTTCGGATACCGACGTCGAACTCCTCGCCGCTGTCCCTCGCCCCTTCGAGGAGGGCACTCTGCCGTTCGACGCGTTCCTCCTCGAACTCGATCTGTTCGAGCGACGTCTGGGGTGGGACCTCGGTGATGTTGACCGCGACGATCTCCGCGCGGTCGATCCCCTCCGAGTTCGCGCTTTCCCGTGCACTGGCCGCCGCCAGCCGAAGGAGATGGCGCTGTGTCTCCGGGTTCGCGACCGGAACGACCACGCGATAGAGCTGCTCGTCGGCCGGCGGTCGGCTGGGTTGCTCCGCGATAGCTTCCCCGACCAGGCTCGTCGCGATCGCCTTGTCCTTGGCGTAGAACTGATACCAGAGGACGCCGGCACCGACGATCCCGAGGCCGATCGCCTGCACGACCCACGCCATCTGGACCATGATGACGAGACAGGCCAGGGAGCCCACTATCGGAACGACCGGGTAGAGGACGGCTGGGATCCGGAAGTCCGGCTCGTACTCGTCGGGGTCGGCCCGGCGCAGAACGATCACCGCGATGTGGACGAGCGCGTACGTGATGAGGAACATGAAACTCGCGACGTCGGCGAGCGTGTCGATCGGCAACGGGCTTGCGATCAACAGGAGGATGAGCGCACCGGTCGCGACGATGGCTCGATACGGCGTCCGGTACTGCTCGTGGATCTGGTTGAGCCAGTTGGTGAGGATGCGATCGCGGCCCATGGCGAAGTTGACGCGGGCCGCGGACAGGATCGAGGCGTTCGCCGAAGAGACCGTCGCGAGGATCGCGCCAGCGATCATGATGACCGATCCGACCGTCGCCAGCTCCAGACTGTAACCGGCGACGCTGAGCGCACCGAACACCCCCACTGCCTCGGCGGCGACGTCCGCAACGGGCACGTCCGAGCCGGCCAGGTCCGGAACCGGGAGGAGACCCGTGCTCACGAGCATGACGAGGACGTAGAGCAACGTCGGCGTCACGACCGCGGCGATCATCGACAGCGGGAGGTTCCGTCCGGGGTCCTTGATCTCCTCGGCGCTGGTCGCGATGACCTCGAAGCCGATGAACGTCACGAACACCGTTCCGGTGGTCGCACCGACCGCGCCCCAGCCGGCCGGTGCGAAGGGCGTGAGCAGGTCGGTGTTGATCCGGACGAGACCGACGACGATGAACGCGCCGATCAGACAGATGAGCACGAGAACGATGACGTTCTGGAGCGAGCCCGTCTCCTTGACCCCCCGGTAGTTGACCGCGACGAGGAGCGAGGCCATCACCAGCCCCGCGGCGACGACGATGAGCGCATCGGAGGGCTGGTTGGTGAGGTACTGGCCGAAGCCGAGCATGTAGAAGGCCGTCGCGAACATCAGGCCGGCCCACATCCCCCACCCGACGATGGTCCCGAAGAAACTCCCGAGGGCGTGGTTCACGTAGTAGTAGCTACCCCCGGCTTTCGGCATCCCGGTCGCCAGTTCCGAAAGCGAGAGGGCCGCCAGGAGCGCAACGACACCGCCGAGCGTGAACGAAACCATGCTCGCCGGACCGGCGCTTTCGGCGACGATCCCCGGGAGAACGAAGATCCCCGCTCCGATCATCGTCCCTAATCCGAGGGTATACGCCTCCAAGAAGCCAAGATCACGTGCGAGTTCCTGATCACTACTACTCATTGTTGTATCACGGATTACTACGGCCCGTCTGATATCGGATTACTCGACTGCCGTACTCGAAAGGGATGGGCACAGTCAGATAAATACACCGATAGAGTTCGGCTTGGCTGAGTATTACCCTCGTGCTTTTACGGTATGAATAGCAAATGCCTATTTGTATGTTGCAACCGTAAACCGGTTACGGGGACCGGAAGTAGCGTACTCGGGGAAGGCGAGTCGGGAAACGGAGTGAGACCACACGCTTTGGAGCTAACGAGACGACCGTTCAATGAGACATCCACGCATCAGGGACCCACGTTCCATCTGGGACGTTCTTGCGGTGATAGCTCTCTATGGCGCCCTGGAATACTTCACGCTGCAGATCACGGGCGACCTCTTGATCCGCCAGGAGCTCGTCGTCGTCGGGGTCGTCGTCTGGGTCTGGGTGATCTGGGCCGCCTTTCGCGTTCTCGATCGGTCGGTCTGAGCGGGGAGCCCCGTCCGATCAGGCCGGCGTGCTGTCGCCCCGGAACCCCGTCAGCATCGGTTCGTCAACCCCTCCACGTGAGAACAGCGTCACGACGTCCTTGGCCTGAATGGTCGTGTTGCCGTGTGGAGTGAGGATGTCACCTTCACGCTCGATCGCGATCAGCAGGATCTGATTGTCGATGATCCCGTCCTCGACGGCCTCCGCGACCGTGGAGCCCGTGACGGGTGCTTCGTCCTGGACGGTGATCTCGACGATCTCCGATCCGCCTGCCAGACTCATGAAGTCGGAGAGTGTACGCCGCCGTTCGTCCTCCTCGGGACCGTACGGAACGTAGGGATGGTCGACCTCGGACTCGACGAGATCCTCCTCCTGGATGTCGATCCCGAGCTTCGAGATCCCAGTCGCGATCCTGCGGAGATCCGCCGTGTCCTCGCCGATGGCCAGAACGTGGAGGTTTCGCTGTCCTGCCATCAGCTCGCGGACGTTGATCACGCCGGGGATAGTCTGGACCTGACCGATGAGCGACTCGCGTTCCGAGACGGGTGCGTTACAGATGTAGAGGTTCGTGAGCTGTCCGTCGGCACGTTCGAAATCGATGCGAGCGGAGTAGCCGGTGATCACGCCGGCCTTCTCCAGGCGTTCGATCCTGTTTCGGATCGTACCGGGAGAGACGTTCACCATCTCGGCGACGTCGGGAGCGGACGTGTTGCGGGAGTCCTTCATGAGACTGTAGATGACCTGCCGATCGATCTCGTCCAGGCGGATCTCCATAGTAGATGTTACTGTCGACCCCGATGGCGCTTTTCTGTTTCGGTCTCTCCGGTCCCTGCTCGCGTTCACGGCGTGCGTGAGAAGGGAGTGTTTCACTCCGATCGCTAGAATCGTTGGGGACTGCGAGAGGTAGTGGTCCGATCGACTACGGAATCGTCGTTGAAGTACGAAGCCGAGAAGCCGCCGTGGTCCGAGCGGGCCCGCGTTCACAGCCCTTCCCGTCACGGTGCTACCGCCGACGACGGCATCGGGACCGACGTTCGCCGGATCCGGGAGTGTTTTTGTGGTTGTCTATCTACCAGCCGACATGCAGGCCGGCGAGATCGACCCGCAGGCACAGGCGGCGGTCGACCGGCAGGACCGCCTCCCGCTCCCGCACAGTCGCCGTGGAGTGAAGCTCCTCCGGCTTCTCACCCGGCCGACGATGTGGCTCAGGAACCGGAACCCGCCGCCCGTCGGCGCGACCGTCGACCGACGGATCCCCGGTCCGGCGGGGGAACTCACTGCCCGCCTCTACCTGCCGGACGCGGACGGGCCGGTCCCGACGGTCGTGTTCTTTCACGGCGGCGGGTTCGTTTTCGGGAGTATCGAGACGCACGACTGGCTCTGTCGGCATCTTACACGGGAGAGCGGCTGTGGCGTCCTCTCGGTCGATTACCGGCTCGCGCCCGAACACCCGTTCCCGGCGGCCGTCGAGGACGCCTATGCCGCCGTCGAGTGGGCGGCCGCGAACCCGGAGGCGGTCGACGGAACCGGGACCGTCGCGGTCGCGGGTGATTCGGCCGGGGGAACCCTCGCTGCCGTCGCTGCGCTCATGGCCGCCGAGCGCGATGGCCCCGAGATCGCCCAGCAGACCCTCGTCTATCCCGCCGTCGGCATCGAGGAACGCCAGGAATCCGTCCGGGAGAACGCGGGGATCGTTCTCGGCGAGGACGATATGGAGTGGTTCAACCGCTGTTACTACGTGAACGAGATCCACAGGCGAAACCCGTACGCCGACCCGGCAAACGCCTGTGACCTCTCCGGCGTCGCCCCCACGACGGTCGTCACGGCGGGGTTCGACCCGCTCCGTGACGGCGGGACGGCGTACGCCGAGCGGCTCGTCGGCGACGGGGTCCCCACGCGCTACAGGAACTACGACGACATGGTCCACGGGTTCATGACGTTCCGCGACGTCGATCGGGCCCGTGAGGCGATCGGGGACGTCGGCGGCGACCTCGCGGGGCTGCTCACCGAGGGCTGACTTCCGGAACCGTCGTGGGGCCTCTCAGTCGGCCGCCCGACCGCCGTCGGCGGGCAGTGTGTGGCCCGTCGGTACGATGTGTCCGTCGAACAGGAGAACGCGCCCGCGCCGGCCGTCCCCTCGGGCCCGGCAGTTCGGTCCATCGGCACGTCCCGCATCGCCGACGTATCGAAGTCGGTCCGGGTGTTCGGGTCGCCAGTCGGCCGATCCATCATCGGTAGTGCCGACCCACCGGACCCGTCGATCGATCCCGATCGGATGTCCGTTTTCGTCGGGTCCGGCATCGTCACGGCCGGGAAGCACGGATCGACGCGCTCGCCGAACGAGCCGGGGCCGCGGCCATCGTATCCGATACCGCCGTGGCCATCCACCCCCTTATCAATAGCCTTCAGTACTGCAGGCGTGTTTCTATAACATCCGTGTCCCTTACTGCCAGTGTGGAGAGATCGATACTCACCTGTCGACAGTGTGAGTGGAAGGCAACGACCGGGACGGCCGATCGGCCACACGAAGCGAACAGCGCCGCGGTCGATCACCACCTCGTATTCGGCCACTCCATCGAACGGGTTCCGGCGTCCCACTCCACCAGCTATCGTTGACGGCGTTCGGAGCGCCGCCCGAAGACCCCGCCACGAGCGATCGGGGACCCGTATCGGTATGGTCGTCCGAACCTCGCGCTGATCCCTCGTTCTCAAACCCCACGGTCGCTGTCATGAACGCCGACAACGACCGTCATCGTCATCCCGTCAACGGACGAACCTGCACGCCAGAGTGCAGGTCTTCGAGCCACCGTCGTATCGTGCAAAGCGACAGTAGGTGGCGAATACAGCGGTTCCGTCCGTATCGAACGTTCGCTATGGTGCTCTATTCGTAATGGTATGGACCTGAAAAATCCAACTCGGGGTTTATGGAGCCTAGACGGCGGAGATCGACTCGACCATGAGCGCAGACCCGAACCGTGGCCGACCGGCGACCAGACGGATACCGGCCGTCGCTGCGGCCCAGGACAGGCTCAGAGAACTGGATCGAACGCTCGAATCGTGGCTCTCCGATCACGGAATCACGGTCCTCCGATACGCCCTCGCGATGGTGTTTTTCTGGTTCGGCATCGTCAAGCCGTTCGACGTCAGCCCCGCGGATCCCGTCGTGGCGACGGGCATCTCCTTCCTCCCGTTCGGCCTCTTCTTCCCGATCCTGGGCTGGTGGGAGGCCCTCGTCGGCGTCGGCCTGCTGTTCGACCGAACCGTCCGCCCCGCGGTGTACCTGATGGTGTTCCAGATGCTCGGGACGATGATACCGCTCGTCACCGCGCCCGGGATGACGTTCATCGAGTTCCCGCTCGTTCCCTCGGAGATCGGCGCCTACATCATCAAGAACTGGGTGCTCCTGAGCGGCGGGCTCGTCGTGCTCGCGAAAACGAGACTGGAGGACGACGGATGAGCCTTCGATCGCACGACGACGAACCTCGCCGCCCGGTGGGGAGAGCGATCGGGTTCGCACGCCGGATCGAGGACGCGTTCCTGACGTTCGTGAGGGAGCACAGTCTCACGCTGCTGCGATACGCGTTGGTCACCGTCTTCGTCTGGTTCGGCCTCCTGACGACGTCCGGCGTGAACGGGATCGCCGGCCTCATCGCCGACGTCCTCTGGGTCCTCCCGTCGGGTAGCGTCGACCTGCTGCTGGGGGGCTGGGAGATCGCCATCGGGCTCGCGTTGCTCTCGCGGCGGACGACCCGTCTCGCCGTCGTGCTGGCAGCGGCCTACGTCGCGGTCATCATGCTCCCGCTCGTCGTCTCCCCGGAGGCGACGTTCACCCAGTTCCCGTACGGCCCCTCGTTCGAGGGGGTGTACATCCTCAAGGACTGGGTCCTGCTCGGCGGCGTGATGACCGTCGGCGGGCTGCTCGAGGAGTGATCGGTCCGGGGCCGAAACGACTGGGCTGAGTAGCGCGGTCCCGACGACGGCGTGTCGTGCCCTTCATGCCGTTCCGACCGATCAGCCGTTCTCCGACCACGCTTCGGCGAACTCCGTCGGAAGCGTCGTCAGATCGATACCCCACGCGATCGGCAGCCAGAAGAGCGCCATGAGCGTGATGATGACGATCCCGATCACGTTGAGCCCCGAGCCCACCTTCGCCATCTGTGGCAGGGTGATGTAGCCGCTCCCGAAGACGATCGCGTTCGGCGGGGTCGCGACGGGGAGCATGAACGCGAAGGAGGCGGCGGTCGCGCCCGCGATCATCAGCCCGAAGGGATGGACGCCGATGCCGATCGCGACCGACGCCAGGATCGGCATCAGCATCGCGGTCATGCCCGTGTTCGAGGTCACCTCGGTCAGGTAGACGGCCATGGCCACCACGACCAACAGGAGGACGCTGATCGGGACGCCCTCGAGCAGCTCGAGCTGCTCGCCGAGCCACGGCGCGAGGCCGGTCTGGTCGAACCCCGCCGCGATCGCGAGCCCGCCGCCGAACAGCAGGATGACCCCCCACGGGATCTCGACCGCGCTGGACCAGTCGAGCAGGAACGTATGTCCGCCGTCGGGCCTCTTCGTCGGCAGCACGAACAGGACCAGCGCGCCGCCGATCGCGACGAGCGTGTCGGCGTCCTCCGGGACCGGGAGGAGCCCGGCCTCGCCGACCAGGCTCGCGCTGATCCAGGCGAGCGCCATCCCGACGAAGACGACCGACACCATCCGTTCCTGGGTGCCCATCGGCCCCAGCTTCGCGAGCTCGTCGTCGATCGTGTTCGCACCGCCCGGGAGCTCCTCGAACTCCGGCGACAGGGCGACGCGCGTGACCCAGACGTAGACGGTCACGAGCCCGATCAGTGCGATCGGGAGCCCGTAGAACATCCACTGGGCGAACGTGACGTTCTCGCCGAACAGCTCGCCGGCCTGGCCGGCGAAGAGGATGTTCGGCGGCGATCCGATGAGCGTCGCGACGCCGCCGACCGAGGCGCTGTACGCGATACAGAGCATCAGGGCGATGCCGAACGTGAACTCGCCCTCGGCCGTCTCGATGTCGAGGCCGGCGTCCTCGATGAGGTCGCGCGTCTTGTAGATCACCGCCAGCGCGATCGGCACCATCATCATCACCGTCGCGCTGTTCGAGACCCACATCGAGAGGAACGCGGTCGCGAGCATGAACCCGAGTATCAGCCGCGAGGGGGTGGTGCCGACGAACTTGATCGTCCGCAGCGCGATCCGGCGATGGAGGTCCCAGCGCTGCATCGCCATCGCGAGGAAGAACCCGCCCATGAACAGGAAGATCAACGGATCGGCGTACGAGGGCGTCGTCTCCGCGGCGGGGAGCGCGCCGGTGAGCGGGAAGAGCACGATCGGGAGCAGCGAGGTCGCGGGGATCGGGATCGCCTCGGTCACCCACCAGCTCGCGACCCACGCCGTCACGGCCCCGGCTGCCTGTCCCTCGAACCCAGCGGGAGCGCCCGGCGTCGGACCCAGCAGGATCAACGCGAACAGCGTCGGCCCGAGCACGAAGCCGATCTTCTGTCGGAGCTTGTACTCCCCGCCGACGTCGAACGGCGACGGATCGTCGTCCCCGCCGTCCCTGCCGTCGCCATCGCTCCCGTCGCCACCGCCTCCGTCGGCGCCGGCGTCCGATGGCGATTCGCCGTTGCCTTCCGCGTCCGCTCGCCCGCCGTCGGTGAACGCGTCCCGGACGACGCGCCGTTCGTCCTCGCTCGTGTGATCCATGTCGGCCAGGATGCGGGCACCGTCGAGCTGGAGATACGCCTTCGTCTGTGCGTTGAGCCGCCACAGATAGGCCCACAGCCGCCGGAGAACGGATGTCACCATCTAGCACCGAGTTCGCAACTGACCCACATTAAAGAGGTGCTTTCAGGGACCTATAAGCGCCGGTGGGTGCATGGGTATGTCATGCGTATCGCTCCCTTCGCCGGACTCGGCGGTCCGGACGACGTGACCGTACAGGACGTCGACGATCCCGACCCGGAGCCCGCCGAGGCCGTCGTGTCGGTTCGGGCCTGCTCGCTCAACCGCCACGACCTGTGGATCCTCGAGGGCGAATCGGCGATGGTCGATACCGAGAAGCTCCCGTTTCTCTCCGGGCTCGACGTGGCGGGGGTCGTCGAGTCGGTCGGCGAGCGCGTCGATGCCGTGAGCCCCGGCGACCGGGTGGTGCTGTTCCCCAACGAGACGTGCGGGCGCTGTCGGTACTGTCGCGAGGGGCCGGAGAACCTCTGTGAGGAGTTCTCGCTGTACCACGGTGGGTTCGCGGAGAAGGCCGCGGTACCCGCGGACCGGCTGGTTCACCTCCCCGACGGGGTCGGGATGACGAGCGCGGCTGCGCTCCCGACGGCCTACGTGACCGCGTGGCGGATGCTCCGTCGTGCTCGGGTCACCGCCGGCGATCTCGTGTTCGTCCCCGGCGCGACCGGGGGCGTGGGCGTCGCGAGCGTCCAGCTCGTCGACGTCCTCGGGGCGCGCTCGATCGGTACCTCCACGTCGGCCGAGAAGCTCGAACGGATCGAGGAGCTGGGCGCCGATCACACGATCCGGTCGGCCGATCCCGACGTGCTCGAGGCGGAACTCCGCGAGATCGGCGAGACCGACGCCGTCCTCAACCACCTCGGCGGCGAGTACACGGACCTCGGGCTCCGGACGCTGCGCCGCGGCGGGCGGATGGTCGTCTGCGGTCGGACGGCCGGCGCCACCTCCGAGATAGACGTTCCCGCGATGTTCCTGAACCACCTGCAGCTGATCGGGAGCACCATGGGGACGCAGGGCGACCTCGAACGGCTCGTCGGGCTCGTGGCCGACGGGACGCTCGAACCCGTCATCGGCGGGGAGTACGCGCTCGAGGAGACGGGACGGGCCTTCGCCGACATGCAGGACCGCGAGCGGGTCGGGAAGCTGGTCGTCCAACCCAACTGACTTCGGGGTGAGTCCCCTACCCGTTGTATGAACGGCGAGGACGGATCCCCCCCGACGGCCGAGGAGTTCGCCGAGTACTGCCGGACGCAGGCCGGGCTCCTCTCGGGGCGCGTCGAGACGATGAGCACGGAGGCCGACGCGCTGCTGGACGAGATCGACGAGGTGACCGCGGACGTCCGCGAGCGCCTCGACGGCTCGACGGGGGACACCCGAGGCACGGCGACGGCGCAGTCGCCGGGAGGGCCCAGCGAGGGATCGGTCGACGTCGAGGCGATCGAGGACCTAGAGCGCGAGATCGAGGAGAAGCAGACGCTCGTCGAGGCCAAACGGGTCCGCATGCAGGCCTTCCAGGAGCTCGCGGCCGACTACACCGACCTGGCCGAGGAACTGCGCTCGGAATCGAACGACGGCCACGAGGCACTGGAGCGCGTGGTCCGGTTCGAGGGCGATCACCGCGCGCCGGACTACTTCGACGATCGGGGAACCGTCTACGAGGCCGCGGCGGCGTCGAACGGATCGGAGACGACCGAGCCGGATCCGGACTGATCCCTGTCGACGTCGACGAGCGATCTCCCACACTCTCCGGGACGGATCCGGCGACTCACATCCGTGAGTGTAATGAACATAGGTAATATCGTTTCGGAGCCCTTATACGTTGGTCGGCACTATGTAGATACGTAATGGCGAAAGGCAACGTTGATTTCTTCAACGACACTGGCGGCTACGGTTTCATTGAGACGGACGACGCGGACGATGACGTTTTCTTCCACATGGAGGACGTTGGCGGTCCGGACCTCGAGGAAGGCACAGACATCGAATTCGACATCGAGCAGGCCCCCAAGGGTCCCCGAGCGACCAACGTCACCCGACTTTAAAACGGCTGACTGCGGTTCGAGCGGGCGGCGAAATACCGGATTTTTCGAGCGATCGACGAACGAACCGACCAGCCCCGGCCATTGCCCGATCGATCGCCGGACGAGCGGGCGAGTCACGGCGATCGGCGTCGAGTCGAGCGTGGGCTCGACCCATCGTCGGGTGCCCCCAGGCGGCAAGGGCTTAAGTCGCCGCGAAGATATTGGCAATATACGATGAAAAACCACACTCGTCAGGTCGAGCGCGACACTGAAGCGGAACGGGAAACGGAGGAGTCGGAAGGTGAGCGGGTGTGCGATGAGTGTGGATCGGATAACCTCGTCAAGAGCGACGACCAGGGCGAGCTCGTCTGTGAGGACTGTGGACTGATCGTCGAGGGGACGAACATCGATCGGGGGCCCGAGTGGCGGGCGTTCAACCACTCCGAGCGCCAGAGCAAATCGAGGGTGGGCGCGCCGACCACCCAGACGATGCACGACAAGGGGCTCACGACCCAGATCGACTGGAAGGACAAGGACGCCTACGGCCGGTCGCTGTCGGCCGAGAAACGCAGCCAGATGCACCGACTGCGAAAGTGGCAGGAGCGCATCCGCACGAAGGACGCCGGCGAGCGAAACCTCCAGTTCGCACTCAGCGAGATCGACCGCATGGCCAGCGCGCTCGGCGTCCCCCGCTCGGTCCGGGAGGTCGCCTCGGTGATCTACCGCCGGGCGCTCAGCGAGGACCTCATCCGCGGGCGCTCGATCGAGGGCGTCGCGACGGGCTGTCTCTACGCGGCCTGCCGGAAGGAAGGCATCCCGCGCAGCCTCGAGGAGATCGCCGACGTCTCGCGGGTCGAGCGAAAGGAGATCGGCCGCACGTATCGATACGTCTCCCAGGAGCTCGGCCTCGAGATGCGCCCCGTCGATCCCCAGCAGTACGTCCCCCGTTTCTGCTCCGAGCTCGAACTCAGCGAGGAAGTCCAGGCGAAGACCAAGGAGATCATCACCGTCACGACCGAGAAGGGGCTGCTGTCGGGCAAGTCCCCCACGGGCTACGCGGCGGCGGCGATCTACGCCGCCTCGCTTCTCTGTAACGAGAAGAAGACCCAGCGCGAGGTCGCCGACGTCGCGCAGGTGACGGAAGTCACCATCCGGAACCGCTATCAGGAGCAGATCGAAGCGATGGACATCCAGTAGCCGTCCGCTCCGGCCCCCGACCTTTTCGTCGCCCCATGCGTATCGACCCGTCGAGCTCGAGCGCCAGCGGCGGTTCGCCCGACGTCCGATCGGATCGACGCCGGCACGGTGCTCCCGAGAACGGGCCGGCACCGTCGGGCATCAGTGGGAGTGGCCGGTCATCTCCGCGAACGACCTGCCGAAGCGTTCCTCGAACAGCGCCATGGTCTCCTCCTCGATCGCCCGGACCTCCTCGTCAGGTTCGCCCTGCGAGTGGTGGCTGATCGCGTGGACCTGCTGGGCACACGACAGCAGCGCGAGATCGCCGAGCGTCTCCGCGGGCGACTCGTCGCCCTCCGCGAGCAGCTCCAGCAACCCCGCCGGGACGTCGATCCCGTCGGTCGAACCGTCGTCGCCGTCGATCGTGAACGTGGTCGTATCGGCCATCACCGGGGGTTGTACGGGACGGGTGAAACAGCTATTGATCCGGATACGAGGGAACGCGCTACCCCGTCCCTCGCCGTCATCCCAATTATAAATTCTAGTATTCTAGCCGGAAAACATATACTTACTACGTTCCGAGTAAGTTTGATGAAATACAGAGCAGTCCCTCCCTTCCGAACGGGGGTACGACCATGATCTGGCAGGACTTCGTCTTCATGATCGGCAGCGGCCTGTCGATCGTGTTCCTCGCACCGACCCTGCGGGACGCCGCGGCGAACGTCCCGCTCGCGACGAGCGCCCCGTCGATGGTCATCGGCGGCGTCTACGCGTTCACCTTTGCGACCCTCGGCATGACGTTCTCGGCCGCGGGCGCGCTCGCGACCTGCGTCATGTGGACGCTGATCAGCTTCTTCCGCGCCCCCGAATCACCGTACAACGCCTCCAACGCGGTCGGGAGCGCCCCACACCGGATCGACCTCTTCGCCACCGACGCACGGTACTGGATCCGCCGGAAGCGCCGCCGGAACGAGGTCCCCCTCGAGTCGTACGCCACCGACGGCTCGGCTCCCCGTTTCTCCCTCGGTGCCGACTGATCGACCTCCGTCCCCGATGGGCAGGCGGATCACCACCAGAACTGAAACAGCGCGGCGAAGGCGACGTAGGCCCCGACCGTCGAGAGGATCGGGATGACGTTCTGGAGGACGATCACGCGGCTGGTCGTCGTGGGGTCGAACAGATCCGACGCGGTCGGGACGGGTTCCGGCTCCGCTTCCCCGATCTTCGGTGCCTCCGTGTCAGGTTCGTCGGCCGCCAGGGCACCGACGGAGACGTTCGGTGACCGATCGCCCTGAACCATCTCCGAGAGCGTGGCCGTCCGGGTCGCCCGGCCCCATCCGAGCCCGACGATCGAGGTCGTCGCGATGATGACGAAGGAGGCGGGGATCCCGATCGCCGAGAGGCCGATGACGATCGTCGAGGAGACGACCGCGACGACGATCGCCGCGGTCAACGGCAGGTCCGTGATGTCGTTGCCGAGCGTGTCGAGCGTTCGGCGGGCGATGGTGAACGCGCCGACGGCGACGGCGCCACAGCCGAGCAGGATCATCAGGTCGATGTCCACGCCGGCACCGACGAGCGGCGCGATCGCGTTCGCGATGTTCGAGGTGCCCGACGAGAAGGCCATCAGACAGCCGATACCGACGACGACCACGGCCCCACCGAGCTCGCGCCGCGTCGTGTTCGGTCCGGCGACCGGCCTCGGGAGGGCGCCCGACCGATCGACATCGATCAGCCGTCCGGGGCTGGTGGTGACCGCCACCCACCGGTTGATATGCGGGTAGAAGTATCGGCCGATCATCCCCGAGACCCAGAAGCCGACGATCGGGGCGACGATCCACCAGACGGCGATCTCGCCCATCACCGCCCAGTCCAGCGACCCGGTCGCGACGCCGAGGCCGGCGATCGCACCGACGGCCGTCATCGACGTCGAGGCGGGGACGCCGTAGTAGTTGCCGATGAACAGCGCGCCGCCGATGAAGAAGAGGACGACGATGCTGGATTGGATCGTGAACACGCCGGGGTCGGTGACCAGGTCGTTGCCGAGCGTGTCGACGACCTGGCGGCCGATCGTCCAGCCGCCGATCAGGAAGAACACCGACATCAGCGCCGCCGCGCCGGTCTTCGAGATCGCGCTCGCTCCGACGGCCGGCCCGAACGCGGGGCCCGTGGTCGCCCCGCCGATGTTGAAGCCGACGAACATCGCGACCGCGATACCGATCAAAACGAGAAAGAGTTCGAACATACCGAAGAAACGCCTCGGGATCACTTAAGCAACCGTAATCGAATATCCGCGCTAGGAACTGCAGAAACGGTATAGACGCCGGATACGGGCGAGGAGACGACCGACGGGGCTGCTCGCCGGGATCTCGGATCGGGGAGCGTTCTCCCACGGACGGCGGGACGAATGCACGCTTATTCACGTCTGGAGCCCCGATATCCGACAGTGCAACCACGGAGCCACTACTCCCGCCGGCCCGAGGTGACGGGACGATGATCCCGAGTCGCGTGGATTTCGTCGTCGATCTCGCCTACGGCGTCATGATATTCGTCTCCATCGCCCTCATCCTCGTCGTCGGCACCGGCGTCGGCATCGCGTTCGGCCTCGGCGTGTTGGTCTCCTACGTCATCCACATCGCCTGGAAGATGGCCCGGTTCGATCCCGACTGGATGACCACTGAGGTGGCCGAACAGGTCGAGGAGACCGTCAGCAAGGAGGTCGAGAAGACGGTCGGTGAGACGGTCAGCGAGGAGGTCGAGAAGACGGTCGGTGAGACGGTCAGCAAAGAGGTCGAAAAGACGGTCGGCGATACGGTCAGCAAGGAAGTCGAGAAGACGGTCGGTGAGACGGTCAGCGAGGAGATCGAGAAGACGGTCAACGAGCAGGCGACCGAGGAGGACCGGAAAACGGCCAGCGATGGGGGTTCGCGGGAGTAGCGCGAGCGTTCGACGGGGATCGGGGCTACCCTCGGGCCCTCACCCGCTCGAAGGTCCGCCGGACATGAGGCTCGGTCCGCTCGAGCGAACTCCCCCAGATGGTCCGCGGCGCGTCGTCGCCGGCCGGCTCCCAGACCACCGAGAACCGTTTTCGCTCCCGCTCCGGACGGGTATGCTGATAGACGGTGAGCCTGTCCCGATACTCGCTCACCCACTGTGCGAGGGTGATCCGGCGGGGGCTCGTCGGAAGCCCCCCTTCCGTCTGTCGGACCCAGTCGTGTGGCGGCTGCAGCGTCGGGTATCCGTCTCGAAGCATGCGTACTCTACCTATCGCCAGTTGTATTAGACGAGATATATATTTTGTGCTAGTAGAGATCGGGCGATGGGGGAACTCGCCATCGGCCTCTCGGATCGTGCGACGTCGTCGCGACGATCGAACCACCGACCACGCCCCGGCGGGCGGCTCGCGAGCCCGCTGTCCTCCGGTTCCGGCTCGAACCGAACCGCTCCGTATGAGGGTTGCTGCCAGCCTTCAACGCACAGTTAAGGGCGACGCCCGATACGTCACGGCCGTGACCGACAGCACACGCGGCACGCTTCGCTCCACGCGGCGATCGTTCATGCGGGCGGCCAGCGCCGGCGCGGCGCTGCTCTCCGGCTCGGCGGTCGTTTCGAGCTCGGGAGCGGCCCAGGAGGACGCCGAGGACGACGAGCCGGCGGGCTACCTCGTGTTCGTCTACGACGACAGCCCCGCCGAGGACTACCACCAGACGTTCCACGCCCACGAGGAGTACGACGCGCCCGGCTGCGTCGCCGCCTGTCCCGGGCTCATGGACACCACCGAGGACTGGCTCTACTCGGGCCAGCTCGAACAGATGTACGACGCGGGCTGGGAGGTCATGTCCCACACCCTCGAGCACCGCGCGCTCGGCGAGGTGCCGATCGTCGAGGACGTCGCGGCGGACGACGCCGAGATCTACGTCGACTCGAACGTCCACGGCCGCTACGAGGGCGACCCGCTGGTCGTCTTCGACGACGAGAGCGAGGCCGAGGCGACCGTCGTCGGCCAGGGCGAGGACGCCGACGGGCAGTACCTCGAGCTCGAGGAGCCCCTCGGCGAGAGCTTCACCGCGGGCTACGAGACGCGGGTGCGCTACACCGACGAGTTCACCGAGGAGGTCCTCGCGGAGTCCCGGACCCAGCTCGAGGAGATCGCGGGCGAGGGCGAGGTGACGGGCTACGTCCACACCTACGAGCGCGACGACGGGCTCGTCGGCGAACTCGTCTCCGAGTACTACGAGGCAGTCCCCCAGGACGACGGCGTCGGGCTGAACCCCGAGCACGAGCCCGACCCGCTCGATCTCTCGCGGCGCTACTTCGAGGAGGACGCGATGGACGAGGCGGAGATCGCCGACTTCCTCGACACCGTCGCGAACGAGCCCGACTTCGGGATCCTCTCGGGCCACAGCCACTACGAGACGCTGCCCCCCGAGCGCGTCGAGCTGGCCATCGAGATGGCCCAGGAGCGCGACATCGAGATCGTCACGCTCCAGGAGGCCCTCGATCGGTTCGACGTTCTCGACGCTCCCGAGCGGGAGGGAGCGGATGAGGACGGGGACAGTGAGGGTAGCGAGGACAGCGAGGCCGACGGGGACGACGGGAGCGACGGTAACGGGGACGAAGAGGACGAGGAGTCCTCGGGGTTCCTCGACGGCATCGCCGAGTTCTTCCGGACCCTCTTCTCGTAGACCGGGACGAATCGCCGGGGTTCAGGTCGACTCGACGTCGACGACGTGTACGTCCTCCGGTCGGAACCCGACGGCGACCCGTCCCCCCGGGCGGTCGTCCGTCCACACGAGGAGCTCCCGGCCCTGCCACTCGAGACGCGTCCGGGTCCGATCGCCCAGGAACTCGGCGCTCTCAACCCTCGCTTCGAGGCGGTTGTGATCGAGTCCGGTCGCGAACGCCTCGGGACGGACACAGAACGTCACGCGATCGCCGACCGAGAGTTCGCGGTCGCCGGAACCGACCGTCACCGTCTCGCTCCCGACCCGGACGGCCCATCGCCCGGATCGTTCGGCGGGGCCGACGACCTCGCCGGCGAAGACGTTGTTGTCGCCGACGAACTCCGCGACGAACCGCGTCCGGGGTCGCCCGTAGATCGCCTGCGGCGAGTCGACCTGCTCCGCGCGCCCGCCACGCATCACGGCAACTCGGTCGGAGATCGCGAGCGCCTCCTCCTGGTCGTGGGTGACGTAGACGGTCGTGATCCCGAGCTCGCGCTGGATCGAACGCACCTGCATCCGGAGCCGCTCGCGAAGCCGCGCGTCGAGCGCGCTCATCGGCTCGTCGAGCAACAGGAGGTCGGGGCCGGCCGCGAGCGCGCGGGCGATCGCGACGCGCTGTTGCTGGCCGCCCGAGAGCTGCTCGGGCTCGCGAGCGCCCATCCCCTCGAGGTCGACCAGCTCCAGGAGCTCCTCGACGCGTCGCTCGCGGGAGACGCCGCCGGGCGGGTCCGCGAACTTCAGGCCGTAGCCGACGTTCTCCGCGACGCTCATGTGGGGAAAGAGCGCGTAGTTCTGGAAGACGACGCCGACGTCGCGCTCCTCGGGCGGGACCCCCGAGACGTCCTCGCCCCGGACGGCGATCGACCCCCCGTCGGGCGCTTCGAAGCCCGCGATCAGGCGCAGGGTCGTCGTCTTCCCGCAGCCCGAGGGCCCCACGAGCGTGAAGAACTCGCCCTCCCGGACCGACAGCGAGAGCTCCTCGACGGCGGTCGTCGTCCCGTATTCGACGGACACGCCCTCGATCGAGAGCGCGACCGGCGCGTCGCCCGGCTCAGAGCCCAAAGCTCTCACCCCCGAGGCGGTCGATGATCACGAAGCTGACGCTCGAGACGAAGAGCAGGACGACGCCCATGGCGGTCGCCGGGCCGAGCCGGCGGCCGATGAACCGCTCGATGGCGATCGGCATCGTGTACTGGTCCGTGCCGGTCGCCAATACGATCGTCGAGGAGAACTCGCCGATCGAGATCGCCGTCGCGAACGCCGCGCCCGCGACCACCCCCGGCCAGACCAGCGGGAGCTCGATGTCGACGAGCGCGCGGGCCCGCGAGGCGCCCAACGCCCGCGCGGACTCGATCAGGCGATGGTCGAGCGACTCGAAGCCCGGCGCGACGGTTCGGACCACGAAGGGATAGCAGGTGACCGCGTGGGCGGCGACGATCGCGACGGCCCCGCCGACGGCGAAGCGCCAGCCCGCGATCTCGACGCCGAAGACCGGTCCCCGTAACAGCCCGATCCCGACGATGATCCCCGAGACCGCGAGCGGCGCCATCGAGACGGCGTCGACGAGCTTCCGGCCGCGATAGCGCCGCGTCGTCAGCACCGAGACCACCACGCCCATCGGCAGCGAGAGCGCCAGCGCGCCCGCGGCGAAGACCAGCGAGTTGCGGATCGCCGGCCAGGGCTGGACCTGGAAGGCCGCCCCGGTCGCCTGCCGTTCCATGAGGAAGCGGTAGTGATCGAGGGTGAGCCCACTCGGCCCCGTGACGCTCGTATAGAGCATGCTCGCGATCGGCGAGACGAACACGACCAGCGCGACGAGGGCGTAGACGCCGATCCCGAGCCGGGGGACGAGCTCGCGAAGCGAGGGGTTCGCGGGCAGCAACGATTTTCGAGGCAGTGGACGGACGCCCCGCGAACGGACCGTGTGCTTCGCCTCGTAGCGCAGGTAGGCGTAGAGAACGCCGAGCGTGATCGCGAGCTCGACGATCGCCAGCGCCGCCGCCTCGGTGTAGTTCAGCTCCCGGACGAGCTGGTAGACGAACACCTCGACGGTCGCCAGTTCGAAGCCGCCCAGCGCGAGCACGATCGGGAAGGTCCCGAAGGTGAAGACGAACGTCAGCGCCCCGCCCATCAGCACGGCGGGGTAGAGCTGCGGGGCGATCACGTCACGGAAGGCGCGAAACGGACCCGCCCCGAGGCTGCGGGCGGTCTCGACGGTCCGCGCGTCGACCGACTCCCAGGCGGCGGTCGTGACCCGGGCGACCAGCGGCGCGTTGTAGAAGGCGTGGGCGATCAACACCGCCTCCAGCGTGAACAGCAGCTCGACGGGGCCGAGCCCGAAGGCGGAGAGGACCGCGTTGAGCGTCCCGTTCTGCCCGAAGGTGGCGACGAAGCCGATCGCGACCATGATCGAGGGCAGCACGAACGGCAGGATCGTCAGCGAGCGGAGCGTTTTGCGGCCCCGGAACTCGTAGCGCGCGAGCACGTACGCCGCGGGGAGCCCGAGCGCGAGGCTCAGCAGCGTCGACAGTGCGGCCTGGTAGGCGGTGAAGCCGACGATCCCGAGCCGGCGCTGGCCCGCGAGGACGTCGCCCGCGACCGCGCGGGGCGACTCCCCGGCCAGCAGTCGCGCGAGGTCGCCGAAGTAGAACGGGTCTCGAAGCAGCTCCGCGAAGGCCGCGAGCGTGAACGCCCCCTCGACGACCACCGACTCGATCAGGACCGTGGCGACCGGGTAGTAGAACAGCAGGACCAGAAGCAGCGTCGTCCCGGCCGCGAACAGCGCGATGGCGCGGCGTTCGAGCGCGTCGCGGACCCGGCGGGCCCGCCCGTCGTCGGGCTCGGACGGGCCGCCCGCGCCCTCCGCATTGGGCCCGCCGATGGGGGCGGGACCGCCGTCCGTCCCGATCGCCGGCGTTCCGCCTTCGCTCTCGCTTCCGTTCTCGCCCTCGACCCCCGACGGGCGGCTATCGGCCACCGGCGACCACGTCGCTCCAGCCGTCGAGCCACGTCTCGAGGTTCTCGTCGAGCTCGTCGTAGTCGAAGAAGACCGGGTCGTCGGGTATCTGGGCGTACTCCTCGTAGACCTCCGGGAGGTCCGTCTCGGTGTTGACGGGCCCGGTGACGTTTCGCTCGGCGATCACGGCCTGGACCTCCGGCGAGAGGACGAAGTCGGCGAACTCGTGGGCCAGCTCGTCGTTCGTCCCGTCAGCGAAGCGCCCCATCCCCGAGACGTTCGCGTAGGCCTCGTCGTTCAGCAGCGAGACGCGGTGTTTCTCGAGGTCGTTGCCGTCCCGTTCGGCGTAGACCCGGTCGTTCGAGTAGGAGACGATCACCGGCACCTCCTCCTCCTCGAACTGCGTGTAGACGTCGCCCCACGAGTCGAGGATCCGGACGTCGTTCTCGAGCAGCGCCTCCCAGTAGTCGAGATAGCCCTCCTCGCCGAACTGATCGATCGTCCAGAGCAGGAACAGCAGCCCCGTCGTCCCCTCCTGTGGGTTCGAGAGCGCGATCTGGCCCTCGTACTCGGGATCGAGCAGGTCCTCGAAGGTCTCGGGCTCCGCGACGGTTCGGCCGTCGTAGACGATCGCACAGTAGCTGCTGTAGGTCGGGAGCGCCCGGTCCTGGGGGTCGAAGTAGAACTCCTCGTCGACGTCGTCGGCGTGCTCCAGGCCCCCCTCGTCCCACTCGGTGAACAGTTCGCCCTCGGTGTTGCGGTCGACGCGCACGAGCTCGTGGGGGCTGAACCCCAGGTAGAGCTCGGGCTCGATCCCGACGTCCTCGTTGTGGCGCTCGATGTAGTAGTTGATCTCCTGGTCGGGCGTGTGCCACTCGAGGGTGACGTCGTGGCGCTCCTCGAACTCGTCCTTGATCCACTCGCCCGGGCTGTCGCTCGGGGCGTCGACGAACGATCCGTAGGTCGCGACCGCGAGCGTGTCGTCGTCCGCATCGTCGTCGTCCACCGGGTTCGCCGAGCAGCCCGCGAGCCCGATCGCCGTCGCGGCCACACCGGACTCGAGGAACGTTCGTCGTCTCATTACCGAGTGGTCACACCGGGTGATGTATAACCCCCTCGTTCCGGAGCGCTCAGTCCGACCCCTCGTCGGTCGGCAGCTCGATGACCGTCCCGTCGGGGACCGGGCTCGATGGATCCAGGAAGTCGATCCGGCCGGTCTCGGCGAGGGCCCGAAGCGCGTAGAACCCCCGAGAGTCGGGCAGCCGGTCGAGCAGGACGGGATCGACCGCCCCGTACCACGCGAGCGGGTGGCTCCCGGACTCGCCGAAGCGCGAACGGGGCGCGAGAAACGGCGGGAGCCACTCGCCGTCCCGCTCGGTGAACGCCCGTTCGGGGGTGTGGCGCAGCAGCGAGAGCGTCCGGTCGATCGTCGGGAGCGTCCTGTCGGTGCGGGCCGCCCGCGCCCGCGAGAGATCGGCGACCTCGCGGTAGCGCTCGACCGCGAGCTCGCTGTGGAGGCGCTTTCCCCGGCGCCCCTCGAGCCAGATCCGTTCCCAGGCGCGGACGTACGCCGGGTCCCACAGCGGGAGCCACCAGTCGAGGCCCCGATCCTCGTAGACCCGGCAGTCGCCGTTCGTGAACGCCGCCATCCGCCCGCGCCACTCCCAGCGCTCGTAGGCCGCGGCGGCGCTCGCGGGACCGTCGATCGCGTCCGGGTCCCGGCCGCCGAGCAGCCCCCGCCGAACCCGCTCGCGGGCGGCCGCCTCGAACCGGGGGTCGTCCCAGTCCCAAAGCGTGTAGTGGCTCTCCAGCACGTGGTCGACGAGCCCCTCGACCGACGGGTCGACCCCCTCCTGCTCCGCGCCCCGATCGTCCTCCTGGGGAACCCCGCAGCCGGTCTCGCCCCCGTCGGGAGCACCGGCCTCCCCGACGAATCCGGGGAGCCGTTCGCTCGGCGTCGCGACGGTATGGCCCGGACAGACCAGTACCTCGGACGGGATCCGGTCCTCGCTCACGAGCCGGCGGACCGCCGGCCACTCCGCGAGGAAGGGGAGGGCGTCGGCGAACGCCTCCTCGCGGTAGCTGCGGCAAGCTTCCCCGTGATACCAGCGGCGCCAGTCCTCCGACGAGTACTCCACGTGGTGCCACTCGATCCCGAGCTCGGCGGCGACCTCGCGGCTCGCCTCGACGTCGGGATGGCCGACGCGGCCGAACGAGAAGCCGATCACTTCCCGGCCGCGCCCGACCAGCGAGGCGGCGAGCAGCCGCGAGTCGTGGCCGCCCGACAGCGGGACGGCGATCGGACGGTCCTCAGCGATCCGCTCCGTTCGATCGAGGGCAGTCTCGAGACCCGCGCGCAGTAGCGCCCTCGCCTCGCGGTCCGACCGTGCGACCCGGTCCTCGGCGGGAGTGCTCGAATCGGCCCGTTCGACCCCCGGCCAGTGCTCGCGATAGGTCCGTCCCTCGATACCGCGCTCGCCGACGGCGACGACCTCGCCGGGCTGTGTGACGCGGACCCGCGACCAGACCGTCTCCGATCCGGTTACATAGCGGGTAAGCAGCAGCTCGCTCTCGGCTACCGGATCCCGCCCCGACCCCGTCTCCTCCCGAACGACCCGGCCCCGGTCGCCGACGACCGTTCCGTCGGTCGCGTAGTACAGCGGGATCGACCGCGCGCCGTCGGCGACGAGATACGCGCTCCGCTCGAATTCGGGGGGAGCGTCGACGACCGCCGCGAAGAACCCCTCCAACGAGTCGGCGGTATCGCAGAGGGCGTCGAGCGCTTCCCCGGGCGCCGCCCCCTCGATGGCGCCCCGGAACCTCGCCGCGAGGGCCTCGTCGGCGAGCAGCGCCCCCCTGTCGAAGGCGCGTCCCCGGACCGCCACGCCGTCGACGGCCGTCCACCCGTCGGCGCGTAGTCGCCGCTCCATGCGTGGGCCCGGTTCGACCGGGAGCCGTATATACCGGTCGCCGCGCCGCTCGTCGAGGTCGGATCGGTAAAAAACGGGAACGCTATCGGGGCTGTGCCCGGTCTGTCTAGACGAATAACTGGGATGGGTTCCTCGGTGATCTCGCCTGATGGGTAGACTCAACGGAGTTCCCGTTTTCGGTCCCGGTTCAAGGCCTGTAGCTCGCCCTCTGGTGTTCGAGCACCGTAGTTGAGATCCTCTTGGACGCAGGTGCCGTGTCTGGTGCTGATCAGGTAGAGTGCCGACTCCTCGGTTCGTCGCCGATTACACGAAATACAGCTACAATCGCCTTTGATTTAGCGAATTGTTGTAAAATTATTATAGATAATTGTTTCCTGCTTCAAAGTACGAAAAAACATTTATGACCTCAGATGTGGCTGACGTCATGTTGCTGGAGCGACTTTTCACGGATCGGGATGGCATCGGACACGAGTGCGCAACTTCAAACAGTGTGCCGAAGGTGCCGGCCCGATAACCATAACTGCTGACCGGGATGAGGGTTTCTACCGGGAACTGGAGTTGCTGGTCGAAGCACCCTACTCTCTCGAGGACGAGCTCGTTCGGATGCTCCAGACGGACCGAGTGGAGATCGCGGATTTGCGGGTCGAGGAGTCCTGTACGATCGTCCTCGTTCAGATATTCTAACGCCGTTCCTTTAGTATCCCATGAGCACCGTTCGTAGCTGGAGGACTGGTGCCATCGGGTCGATCGTGACCGACAGCCCCGATGGGTTGCCATACGGGGAAGCGAGTTGACGAACCATTCATATGACTTCTATCACCCAGATGTAAGCATGTCCCGTGCATTGTACCCACAGCTCGATGAGGTGAGCGAACACGAGTACGACTACGCCGTGAGCTTCCACGGAACCTGCACGGAGAACGTCAAAGTCGGTGGACAGGCGCCGCGTGAACTCCGCATCGGGATCTGTGAGGCGATCAACGACGTGCTGACGGATACCGACGTGTACGCGGAGCTCGGTAGAGAAGGGTTCCGCACCGACGACGATGCGACGCTCGTCAACCGCCTCTCGACACACACCGGTGTTTGGATCGGCCAATCGAAGTCGGTACGCGAGACACACGGCACCGAGATCGTCGATGCCGTCGCTGACGTGCTTCGTGACCAGCTATAGATCCTCGGGAACGATTTCGAACTCAGGGTGACCATAGGATCGTCATCGCCGTCGAGTTCGCGAACTCGAACCCGATCCGTCCGCTGATCTCCCTATCACGACCTTCGGTATCGGGCACATCCGTGGACTCAACCGATGCGTCGAGCGACGCGAGATCGCCGGAGAGGCGCTGGTCGAGCGCTCCCTCACGTCCAACTACCTCTCAGTTGAGCCCCTGTCTCCGCTGCCACCAGCGGCTTTCCGTTTAAGTACTTCTCGCGATAAGGAGTGTAGTAAGCGACATTCTACGGGTGTTCCTCGGCAACCATTCTATCGGCCACTACACCGAAGAGGCTCCTACTCGTGGTGATCGTAGCGTTCAACGACCTCGTCAGAGGCCACGGCCCTTGATTTAGCTAACGTTCGGTTAGCCTGACGAGTCGCTATTCGCCGTGTTTTCCGGCCCAGCGGATGCCAGTGGCGAACGGTCTGCGGCCTCGGCGTCATCGGGCAATTCGCCCTCACGATCCATGAGGACGTAGTTGAGGAGCGCGCCGAGAATGATGATGATGCCACCGACGTACAGCCAGGTGAGCAACAGCAGGATCGCACCGACGACGCCGTAGGCGTCGTACTGACCAGCGTTCGAGGCATACAATCCGAACAGCGTATGAAGAATCGTCCAGCCGGTCGCCGCGAGAAACGACCCGGGGAGTGCTTGTCTGACGGATATCGTCTCGATATCGGGCAGGAAGTAGTACATCGGCAAGAACACGAGCGTGAGGCCCGCTATCAGGAATAGCGGGGTGAAGAAGCCGAACGGCACGTCCGGTAGGACCACGAGGACCGTCCCGAGGGCGATCATCCCCATTGCGGCGATGATGATCGCGCCGAAGACGATCACTGCATTGATGAGCTGGCCGATGATCGATTTCTCGAGGCCGGCATCGTAGACGATCGAGAACGCGGTATCGAGTCCGCGAAACAGCCGCGATGCGCTCCACAACAGGACTAGGAACCCTGCGATCGTTGCCCCACCTCGCCCTTCCTCACCCGTGATCGCGTCGTCGATCGCGTCCTGTCCGGCCGGAGCGAGGTATTCACTTGCCTGATCAATGGCCTGGTTCGCCAGTTCTTGGCCGCCGACGATCGAAGCGATGAGAAACAGAAAGAGCAACAGTGGGATGATCGACGTAAACGCGTAGTAGGCGATGCTCGCCGCCAGAAACGTGATCTGATCGTTCTGGGCTTCCTCGATGACTCCCCGCCCGATGGCGATTCCGTTGTCGATTCGACTCACACCGATACTGTTCTCAACAGGGGTAAAGACTCATGGGCGTCACTTGCAAGGCGATGGCCCAAAACGACCTATCAGGATCCCCCCCCCCTTGTTTAGGACCCGGCCCCACCAGGAGGACCGAGTGGTGAGGTCTCTTCATGGATCACGCATGCGGCACTATTCTTTCGTTGCAACAACCACCCCTGATCACCAGTAGCATTCCTCTGGCTACCGCTACAGGGGAAGCTCTACTCGTGGTGCTCGTAGCGTTCGACGACTTCGGCGAAGGCCACGGTTTCCGCTACGCTCGTGATTTCGATCTCGACGCGTTCGTGCGGGTCGGTATCGGGCACGATCACCACGTAGCCTCGTTCGACACGTGCGATCCCATCCCCCTGGTCGCCGATCGTCTCGATCTCGACGGTTCGGTGATCACCCTTCGTAACCGGCGGATTGGGTTCGGGGGCCGCTCGAGCTGACTCGTTTTCGGTATCGGTATCCGAATCGGTCCGTTTCCGGGTTTGTGGGACGACTGCGATGCGATATGAAACGCCCGGCTCGAGTTCGCCGAGCTCTACTTCGCGTTCGGGAACCTCGATCGCGTAGGAGCCGTCACGGGACTCGATCTCGCCACTAAACAGACACAGAAGGTCGTCTGAGAGTTCCATAGGGAGTGCTCGGTTGATGAGTATCCGATACGCATGAGAGTACTGGTAACAGCTGATATAGCCGCGACGCCCCTACCACCGTTCGACGTGCGTGGGTATCAATGGTGAAATATGTTCATCAAATATACAACAAAGGGGTTTCAACTGACAATAGATTGTAAATGAAGGAGTGTGAGCGGTGTGGCAAAGCGTTCCTGACGGATCGGGCGGCGAACGGACATCGGGCAGTCTGTCCCGAGAACCCCGACCGTGTCGTCCCCGACGGCTGGGCGCCCGAGACACACGGTCGCTGGGGAGACGAGGCGGAGTAAACTCGGCGCTACGGCGGGCTCATCGCGCTGTCCGGGAGGTTGCTGGGGTCCGCGAACCGCGAGTTCGGGAGATCGCTTGACGGCACGCCGGTGTTCCTCGGCTGTAGCGACGACGACCCCTGCACCCCCGCCGAACGCGTCCGCGAGTCGGCCCGCGCGTTCGGGGCCCTCGGCGGGGACGTGACCGCCCGCCTCTACGAGGGGCTGGACCACGCGAACAACGACGACGAGATGAGGGCGCTCGACGCGCTCGTCGGGCGGCTCGTCTGAGCGGCGAGTGACCCCTGTCCGATATCCTGCCCGCCCAACGCGTTCCCAGCCGGCCTGTCGGCGAAGTTATTTTTACGTAGCGGACATATGTGACGGTATTCATGTCCCACGGCCGACGCGCACCGCCCCTCCCCGAGACTCTCGACCCGCCCGACGCCGGCTTCATGGCCGCCGCGGGCGCGTACGTCGCCGCGGCGTTCGTGGCCGGCTCGGTCGCCGTCGCGGCCGCGGTTGGCGCGTCGGCGGCGACGCTTCTGGGGAGTGTCTCCTCCGCGATCACGATCGGCCTCGTCGTCGGGGGGATCGCCGCGGGCCGGGTCAAGGGCCTCCCCGAGCGCCTCGGGCGGAGCCGGCGACGGCTGGCGCTGGCGTTCGCTCCATCGATCGTGCTGGTCGTCGTCGGGCTGATCGTGCTCGCCACGTCCCTCCTCCCGGGCGTCGTCGCGCTCGCGGCGGGGTTCGGGGCGTTCCTCACGGGCCTGTCCGCGTTCGTCGTGGCGTCGATGGCGCGGACGCGATACGCCAAGGCGATGGTCTCCGGGGAGCCGAGCACGACGACCACGTTCCTGAAGCCGAACCGCGATCGCTACTGGTTCGGGGTCGGCCTACTCTCCCTCGGGCTGGGTGCCGCCTCGTGGCGGACCGGCAGCCTCGGGCGGCCGTTCTTCGGCCTGTGGTTCTTCGGGGGCTACGCGGTCCTCTACGGGATCGGGCTCCGCCTCGAACGCGCCGACAGCAACGGCGACGGGCTCGGCCTGCCGTCCTGGCTGCTCCCCGCCGACTGGCTCGACGGCTCCGAGAACCACCAGTGGCTCCCGGAGCTGCGGGTCCACCGGGAGGGGCTCGTGGTGAAGCGGCCGGTGAAACGACGGTTCGTCCCCTGGTCGGGGATCGCTGACGTCCGGCTGACCGACGACGAACTCGTGGTCGAGCGCCGTCGGGGACTGGCGATCCGCTGCGATCGCGACGTGATCGACGATCCGGATGCGCTCTACGAGGGGATCGAGCGGGCGCGCCTCGAACGGGCCGGATCGGACTGAGACCCACCGACTCCGGTCAGCCCGAGCGCTCGATCGCCAGCTCCTCGGTCTCCACGCCGGCCCGCTCGGCGCGCTCGTTGGCCTCGATCACCCGGTCGAGCTTCGCCTCGAACTCCGCCTCCGAGAGCTCGCCGGCGGCGTAGCGCTCCTGGAGCGCAGTCACGGGGTCGCTTTCCCTGGCCCCTCCGGGCTCCGCGTCGGCCTCGCCGCCCCCGACCCGCTGGGTGAGATACCACGTCAGGAAGACGCTGAGGACGAGCAGGCCGGTGATCGCGACCGCGTAGATCGGCCCCGCGAGCAGCAGCGCCGCGATGATGACGACGTCCGCGAGCACGAACTTGATGATGAACACCTCCATGATGTCGTACCCGCCGTCGCTGCCCATACGGCAGCTACCGGACCGTGCCGGGATAACTCTACGGGCCCCGTGGTACCTGTTATCTAGTCGAAAAAACTATGTTATAGGACGGTTTACATTACAGTATGAGCGAGCGCACATACAGATGCGGCGTCTGCGGGTTCGAGTCCACGTCCAACTGGGCCGTGGGCCAGTGCGAGTTCCAGCACGACGCGGCACAGTGGACGGGACGCCTCGGAATGGGCTGATCGGGCCCTCCGTGGATCGCCGTCCGTGGGCGGAGCGACCCGCGGGTCCGGACCGGGCCGCTCCCGAGAAGTATCAAGCTTCATAACGGGTAGCCGTATTGATCGGTTATGAACGATCACTTCGACGTCGTCGTCGCCGGCGCCGGTCCGGCCGGCGCACAGTGTGCCCGAGACCTCGCCGCGAGGGATTACGACGTCGTCGTCCTGGAGACCGAGCCCGAAGCGGAGTTCCCGCGCCAGAGCAACAAGTCGACCGGCGGGACGTTTCCCTCGATGCTGTCGGCGTTCGGGATCCCCGACGACGTCGTGATGAACTTCACCGAGGACATCGTGATCGAGTCCCCGAACGAGCACTTCGTCAAGGAGCAGGCCGGGGCCGTTCTGGACTTCGGCGCGTTCAAGGAGTACCTCGTCGAGGACGGCCGCGAGAAGGGGGTGGAGTTCCGCTTCGACGCCCGCGCGACGAAGCCGATCACGGAGGGCGGCGAGGTCAGCGGGGTACGCTACAACGGCTCCAAGGACGTCTACGGGGAGGTCGTGATCGACGCCACCGGCCCGGCCGCGCCGCTCGCGAAGGCGCTCGGCGTGACCCAGCTCGGGCGCGAGAAGCAGGCCATCGGCATCGAGTACGAGTTCGACGGCGTCGACCTCGACGCGGCGGGCTACGCCGACCTGACCGACGCGATGATGCTGCGGCTCGATCACACCTACGCGCCGGGGGGGTACTCCTGGATCTTCCATACCGCCGAGAACACCGCGAAGGTCGGGCTCTGTTACATCCAGAACGAGAGCTACCGCCAGTACGCCGAGAGCGATCGAACGGTCGACGGCTACCTCCAGCACTGGCTCGACACCGACCCGCGGTTCGCGGCCGCCGAACGCATCGAGGGGCGCCAGCACCGCGGCTCGGCACACATCCAGCTCCCCGGCGATCTGAGCACGGACTCCTTCATGGCGATCGGCGACACGGTCCCGACGATCGACCCGCTGTGGGGCGAGGGGATCCACAAGGGGATGCGCTCGGGGCGTGCGGCCGCGATCACCGTCGATCAGTGTCTCATCCCCGACGAGCCCGCCACGTCCGCCGAGGACATGGCGCTATACGACAAGCTCTGGCACACCGAGGTCGCGCCGGACATGAGCTCCCGGCTGATGATGACGGAGCTGCTCTATCTCGCGCCCAACGATCGGTACGACAGCCTGCTGGCGGACCTCGAACGGCTCGACGCGGACTCGCTGAGCGAAGTCAACAGCGGGAACAAGCTGGCGATCGCGAAGCTGCTGGAGTTCGACGACCTCTCGCTGCTCGCACAGTACGCGAAGCGACGGCTCGGGAACTGAGGCGGGCCCGTCCCAACTCAGCCCTCCTCGCCCCCGACCTCCTTTCATCCGGTGAGCTTCCCCGGATCGAGTCGAAACGTCCGGAAAGTCACGTCCTCGGGCGGTCGATCGAAGGCGTCGACTCGGGAATATCCACCGGCCACATCCCCTGTACCTCCAGCAGATCCCGCGACCGTCGCCGAAGGGGGTGATCGGGGCCACCGCCCCTCGCTACCTCTCGACGTCGGTGGTCTCGGTGGCTTCCCCGCGAACGAAGAGGTAGAGCGCGAGGGCGGCGAACACGGTGGCCGTACCCCCAGCCGCGAGGCCGAAACGGGGGTAGTCCGCACCGGCCAACAGCCAGACCACGCCGAGGTAGACGGCGACCGCCACGCCGAGAGGATAGAGGATGGGCCGCCAGTAGGAAGTGAAGTAGAGCCCGGGTCCGACGAGCAACACCAGGCCGATGAGGACGAACTGGGTGGTGCGCCCGGCGGCCACGAACGGCGCGACGAGCCCGAGATACAGGTGGATGCCCGCCAGCACGAGGGCCGACAGGAGGAACGCCAGGTCGAACGCGTCCGTTTCGGTTCGCGACGGTCCAGTCATTCGCTGCCCCCCGGTTCGGCGCGTTCGTCCGCGTTTCGTCGTTCGTTCATGATGGGATCGTTCCGACCAGCTGCGATCCCCCGCTCGACAGTAGCGAGCACTACCGGACGACGGTGACGGGGACGGGCGCCCGCCTGACGACCGGTTCGGCGACGTCAGCAGAACGCGGCGCGTTCTGCTTGGCTCGAAAATCCAGTGGATTTTCGAACGCTGCCGAGCAACACGCGCGAGACGCCCGATCGGCCGTGGCTCCCGAGGATCACGTGGTCGACGTCGTGGTCCCGGGCGTAGTCGACGATCGCGCGGTCGGGGCGCCCGACGGTCGTTTCGGTCTCGATCGTCGCGCCGCGCGTCGCCGCGAGCTCTTCGGCCTCCTCGAACAGCTCTTCGGCGCGCTCGCGCTGGTTCTCCATCACCTCGTCCCGGTCGACATACATACGCGCTTCGCCGATGGACGCCGACTCCGTCGGGCTGAGGACGTGCAGGACGGTCAGCTCCTCGTCCGAGTGCTCGCTGAACGCGTGCTCCAGGGCTTTCCGTGCCGGGTCCGACCCGTCGATCGCGATCAGGGCGCTCATGCGTGACAGTACAGCACACGGGCATATATGTGAACGATCGAGCGCATCCCCGCCGATCGGGATACGGCTACGGACTTCAACCTACTGAGAGGGTCAGTCGGGACAGGCGACGGAGCCCGATCCCGTCAGCCGTTCACCGCCCGGTCGAGCTTTCGCTCGGGGACTACGGGCTCGGAGTCCTCGGCGCTCCCGGCTCGGTCGGGGGTACCCTTCCAGGTGATGTCGAAGCGGGTCCGCGAGAGGAACGGCGTGAGCGAGCCCAGCGAGACGAGCCCGGCGTACGCCCCGTCCTCGACGACGGGGAGGTGTCTGACGCCGGCCTCGTTCATCCGGTCGGCCGCGAAGCCGATCGGCGTGCCCGGCGGGACGGTGACGACCGGCGTCGACATGATCTCCCCCACCGTGGCGGCCCCCTCCTCCTCGGCGACGTGGACGACGAAGTCGGACTCGGTCACGATCCCGATCACGGCCCGGTCCCCGCCGAGGACGACCAACGCCGGAACCGTCGGGTCGCGGAGCCGCTGTGCGGCCTCCGTGACCGGCGTTTCGGGCTCGACGGTCCGCGCGTCCTCCGACACGACCGTTTCGACCATCGTCTCTATCATGGATGAACTGTGTTATCAATTAACGCTACATAGGTGTTCCGTTTATACTGATATAATACCTAGTATGTCCTTCTGTTCGGTATGAGAATCCATCTTCTGGTAATAAATTCCCATATACTGGATGGATACTGGATTCGCCGACCACATCGGGATGGCGACGGCGCGACGGTGCGGCCGCCGACCGCATCGAGAAAGGTATTCGGGCGTTCGTTCCCAACGGGGGGACAGGCTTGAGCGACGAGACGAGGCCCGTGTCCACCGACGAGCCGGCGGTAGCTCGGAGGGGCGATACGATCGACGACGGGACACACCACCCACGGACGAAGGGCGCGCTCCGCGAGCGCGCGGCCGCCCACGCGGCGGCGGTCGGCGCCGAGCACTTCCCACTGGTGCCCGTCGAGGAGATCGAGTGGGAGGTCTCGACGCGCATGAAGCGCTCGGCGGGGATCGCGGTCTACGACCGCGACGCCGAGCAGGTGACGATCCGCCTCTCGTGGGACGCCTACGAGGCCTACGGCTGGGAGGAGTTCGCCCGGACCGTGCGCCACGAGCTGATCCACGCCTGGCAGTACTACGAGCGCGGCACGGCCGATCACGGCCCGACCTTCCGCCAGTGGCTCGACCCCCTCGATACGGATCGCCACTGCGAACGGTACGCCGAACCGCGCTACTGGATCGTCTGTGAGGACTGTGGGGACCGCAACCCGCGCTACCGTCGGTCGAAAGTCGTCGAACGGCCCGAACGCTACTCCTGTGGGCGCTGTGGCGGGCCGATCGCCGTTCGGCCCGGGAACTGAGGCGGACCCGAGCGGGCGCTGCCGATCCGCCGGAGATCCAGTGTTCGTTTCGATCGACCACCTCTTTACCGAACGACCCCTTCCCCGCGATCTATATGTCGATATTTGAATACATGGCTGATAACTGACCGGCACTGTCGGGAGGTTCCAGAAACCGCCCCAACGATCCCACGATCCCGAACGGAACCATCTATAGAGCATAACTTTCGAAGTACTGACAGTGGTCGGATTTGAACAACGTTATCGGCCGAAAAAAGCCATCACAACGGTTAATACCGTTCTCGGCCGCGACTAAGCTGACCATGAGCGCAGTACCGATGTGGATGACCGACCGACTCCCGGTAGGGACGGGCAGTGGCCCCCGCCGCTCGCCGCGACGGGCATCGACGGGGCGCCCGGCGGGAGTGTGGATCGCTAGACGATCGGGACGAACGGACCTCGTCGTGGGCACTCCTCGCTTGGCGACGACCGGGTGGAGGCACGACGGGAACTGACGATGGATCCGCTGAATCCAGCCCTCCGAGGCGTGTTAGTGGCGACGCTGATGCTCCTCGTGGGCGTGCCCCCGACGTTTCGGCTCGTCGTGTTCCCCGCCCTCGAGCGCCGTGGTATCGACACCACGCGGGCGAACGACACAGTCCTGACGGTCGTCGGGACGGCCCTGATCGGGGCGGCCTTCACCGCGACCGCGATCGCGATCGGCGACGTACGGCCGACCGATCCCGGCTCGTTCGCCGCCTGGGCGAGCACGACCCAGCCAGGGATGGCATGGACGGGCCTCGTCGCCGTCGCGTCGATGCTCGGTGCGCTGACCGTCACCCGGTATCTCCGCCCCCGTTCGGTTCCGCGGGACCACTGGCTCGCGGCGGCGACCGTCGGCGCGCTCGCAATGCTGGTGGCGTTCTGTGCGACGCGCTACTCCGTGGCCATCGAGAGCTCCGCCGTAGCACTGATCGTGAAGGTCGGGCACATGACCGGGGCCGGGCTGTGGGTGGGCGGCCTCGTCGTGTTGGCCGCGCTGCCGACGCTGTTGCCCCGCTCGCTCGATGCCGACGACGAGCCGGCGAGAGTCGCCCTCGCGGTCGTTCGGCGGTTCTCGGTCGTCGCCGTCGCGGGCGTCACCGTCGCGTTCGCGACCGGCGTCGTCATCGCCGCCTGGCACGTCCCGACGCCCACCGCGCTCGCGACGACGCCGTACGGCCTGCTCCTCTCGGCGAAGGTGGGGCTGGTGCTGATCGCGGCCGCGATCGGCGGGTTCAACCGCCTGATCGTCCACGAGCGGATCGACCGCTCGGTCCGCGAGACGACCGACCGGACGGTTCTGCCGGGGCTGTTGACGATCGCCGATCCGATCGTGGCGACCGACGCCGTCCCGACGATCACCCGGTCGGTTCGGGTCGAGCTGGCGATCCTGCTCGTCGCGACGGCCCTCTCGGTCGTGCTCACGACGGCGATGACGCCGTCCTACGAGCTGCTCGGACCCACGGTGGCGGCCTCCGGCGGCGTCTTCGGGGGCGTGCTCCTCGGGTTCGCGAACCTCCTCAAACTCGGCGCCGTGGGGATCGCCCTCACCGGATCGCTCGCGCTGGGCTACGAGGTCGGCAAGCTCGGGACCGCCCGCTAGGCACGTCGGCACGGGAGTTGGGTACGGAAGAACTGTCAGAGGCACCGGAGGGGGATCGCCGGACGGCCGTGACCATGAGCGCGTACCGAGCGTCGGTTTCCTCCGGGTGCAGTTTCAGTTCCGATGCGGATTCACTTAGTTATTCGTATCCGTCCACCGCGTGATAATAGCCGGGAAACGCCCCGAGCGCGGACGGATACCTGACGGTCGTCGAAACGAATTCCGCGCGAGTATCGTCGCACGACCCGTCGGTCCTCGTCGGACGAAAACCCGACGTTCCGGCGGTCTTCGCCGGATCGGGACCGAGCGCCGCGTCGACCGATCGACCCCGCCCGACACACACGCGAGCGGGATACCCTACGGTAGGCGGGTAGCCGTATTAGTTATCCTTTCATTAACATGTAGTGAACGGATCAGGTCCGGCCCGGACTACCGGTAGAGGACCGACTCCTGGAAGTTGACGAGATGTCTGTCGCGGACGTCGGCCGGGATCGCGTCGCCGTCGACGAACGTGCTGTGCTCCGCCGGCAGCGCCGACAGACAGTCCGCGAGCGCCTCGACGTTCCGGCGCGCGATCTCGCCGCTCCTGCCCGGGTCGTGCTCCGCGATACGGACGTTCTCCTCGATCCGTGCGGCGTTGATCACGACGACCTCCGTCCCGCTCCGGCGGAACACGTGCGTGACCCGGTCGATGGCGGAGACGACGTCCTGCAGCCGGCTCGACGACCCGTCCGCGTCGAAGAGGCTCGCCCCCGGCGGGAACAGCGACGGGTAGCCCTCGCAGTCGGTCAGGCCGGTGGCGAGCCCGTTGCGGTTCGTTCCCGTCAGCAGCGTGGCCACGGCCGCATCGGTCTCCGGCGACGGCGCGTCCGGGATCTCGAGCAGGAGATACTCGCCGGTGAGGTCGTCGACCGAGATCGGGGAGGAGTACGGCCGCGGTCGGTAGCGACGGACGTCGGGGAGGAAGCGCGCTATGGCTGTGATGGCCGATCTGATACCGGGCATTCGTTGCGGGAGCCTACACTCGTTCCCGGATTAAACGTTCCTACCCTTCGATACGCCGAAGGAATGGTCGCACGGACGAGTAGTGTAGCAGGTCCGTCGGGCCGGGGCCGATCGATGTCGCCGATGACGATCGGGACCTACCGACCGGCGGCGTTCGTGCGTCGATTCCGTTCGCTCCCCGATCGATAGCGGATCGCGTGCACGATACGGCTCCAGTAGAGAATCCCTCTCCGAACGCCGCGGCGTGTTCGTTCTAGGTCTCACGAACGCCCGTTGAAAGGGATGGACTTTGCAAGCGCAAGCACAACCAGTAACCGGGAAAGCGTCCTCCCTCTGGATGTAGATTAATATCTGAATCGCTGATAAGATGGTGTACGGTTCGATATAAGGTCGAACCGAGTCGTCGATCCGTCTCACATTCCGTAATGACATCAACAGTGACACGCAGGGAGGGCCGTCGAACCGGGGAACCGCACGACAGACCGGACGCCGATTGGGCAGGGAGGACGGGCACGTTCGTCCCCGAGCCCGGAGCGGACCACTACCCATGACACGCACGACTACGACCCGACGGGAGGTTCTGGCGCTGGGGGCCGCCGGCTTGGCGGGTACCGCGGGCTGTGCCGAGCGGGCGCCGGACGTACTGGGCGAACTCGACCGGGACCAGATCACCGCGATCGTCCCGTGGGCACAGGGCGGCGGGACCGACCGGGCGATGCGGGTGACGACGCCGACGTGGTCCGACCTGCTGGACGTCGAGTTCGTCGTCGAGAACTACCCCGGCGGGTCGACCCAGGTCGGGGGCGAGCAGATCTACAACGCCGAGCCGGACGGGCTCACGCTCGGGATGTGGAACATGCCCCAGATGCAGGCGACGTGGCTGTTCCAAGACGCACCCTACACGGCCGACGACTTCGACTACCTAGGGACCCACCACTGGGATCCGACGATGTGGTTCGCCCCGCTCGACAGCCCCTACGAGGACATCGAGGGGTTCATCGAGTACGCCCGGGAGGACGGGGCGACCGTCGGCATCACCGCGGCGATCGGCAACACGGCGCTGTCGGCGCTGCTCGTCGAGGACGCCTACGACCTCGATCTGACGGTCGTCAACATGGAGGGTGGATCGGAGCTCCGGCAGGCCGTCCTCGCGGGCGACGTCGACGCGGGGGTCAACCAGCCGTGGGCGTTCGACCCGGACCACGCGGGCGACGTGACCGCGCTCGGTTCGCACACCGACGAGCCCCAGGAGCTGTGGCCCGACGTCCCCTCCTTCGGCGAACTCGGGATGGATGAAGTCCCGCTAGTCGAGGAGGGGCTCGGACAGTGGAAGCTGATGGTCGCCCCCGGCGGGGTTCGCGAGCAACACCCCGACTGGTTCGAGGAGCTCGCCGAGAGCTACGCCGCCGTCTTCGAGGACGAGGGCTTTCGGACCAGAACGGAGGAACAGGGCGGCCTCGATCGGATCGTCGACTATCGGGGCCCCGAGGAGACCGCACGGGAGGTCGAGGAGACCTCCGAGTTCATGTCGGAGTACGCCGACGTGATCGAGGACTTCATCTACGATCGGGGGTAGCCATGGCAGGGATCACGCCGCCGGTCGTCACCGTCTCGGCCGGCTCCAGAACGATCGAGATCGACACGGGCGAGTTGCTGTTCCCGGCGCTCGTCCTCGCGTTCTGTCTGGTTTATTACTGGGACACGCACGCCCTGCCGGACCTCTCGATGCTGTATGCGGGGCCGCTGCTGTACACGACGGCGGCCCTCGCCGTCGTCACCCTCCTCGGACAGGCCGTCTCCGTCGACGACCGCCCGGGCAAGCGCGGGGCCGACGAGGCCGCACCCGAGCCTGCCGAGCCGGAAGCTGACCCTGGGGCCGAACACGGAGCCGGGATCGAGAGCGGCACACAGGCCTCGAGCGGGCCCCACTTCACGATCCGCAACGCGGCGCTGCTGGCCGCCGCGACGGCCGCCTACATCGTCGCGATCGAACCGATCGGGTTCCTCCCCACGACGATCGGCTATCTCGCGTTCGCGCTGTACCTGTTCGGCGAGCGGAGCCCGCTCCGGCTCGCGGCCTACTCGATCGGGTTCGCGTTCGTGGTCTGGCTGGTGTTCGTCCAGTGGCTGATGGTGCCGCTATGATCGGGACGCTGTTCGCGCCCGCGACCATCGAGGGGGCCCTCGGGACGCTCGCGAGCCCCTATATCCTGCTGGCGATCCTGCTCGGGACCGGCGTCGGCGTCGTCTTCGGGGCGATCCCCGGCTTCTCGGCGACGATGACGATCGTGCTGTTCACCCCGGTGACGATCCCGTTCGAGCCGACGACGGCGTTGATCTTCCTGATCGCGGCCTACGGGGGTGCGGTCTACGGCGGGTCGATCCCGGCGATCCTCATCAACACGCCCGGCGCGCCGGGCTCGGTCGTCACCTGCTGGGACGGCTACGAGCTCACCAAGCAGGGCCGGGCCGTCTACACGCTCGCGGTCTCGGCGATCGTTTCGGGGTTCGCGGGGCTGTTCGCCGCGGTCTTCCTGCTGGTGTTCGCCCCGCCGATCTCGGAGTTCGCGCTGGACTTCGGCCCGCCGGAGATGTTCCTGCTGGCGGTGTTCGCCCTGACGATCATCCCCGCCGCGAAGGGCTCGTCGCTCTCGAAGGCGCTGCTCGCGGGGGCGTTCGGGCTGCTGATCGGGACGATCGGCAACGACCCACAGCTCTCGCAGTCGCGGGCCACCTTCGGCCAGACGACGCTGCTCGCCGGCGTCGACTTCGTCGTCGTGCTGATCGGGCTGTTCGTCCTCACGGAGGTGTTCCGCCTCGCCTACCGGGGGACGGTCGTCACCCGGGACAAGCAGGTCGAGGGCGGGGTCTCGGAGGTCTACGAGGCCGCCCGGACGGTGGCCTCGAAGCCCGTCGAGTTCCTCCGCGGGATGCTCATCGGCACCTTCGTCGGATCGCTGCCCGGCGCGGGCGCGGACGTCGCGAACTTCGTCTCGTACAACGAGGCCCAGCGGTGGGCCGACGACGAGCTCGCCGAGAAGTTCGGAACCGGGGTCATCGAGGGGGTCATCGCGGCCGACTCGAGCAACAACGCGACCCAGGGCGGCGCGCTGATCCCGACGCTCACCCTCGGGATCCCCGGCAGCGGCGCGACCGCGGCGCTGCTCGGCGCGATCGCGCTCCACGGGCTGAACCCCGGCCCCGGGCTGTTCGACGCCTCCGGGGAGATCGTCTACGCGATGGTGCTCTCGTTGTTCATCGGCAACGTCCTCATCCTCGCCTACGGGATCTACGGCTCGCGACACTTCGGGAAGCTGGCGTATCTCCCGGCGCGCTACATCATCCCCGCGGTGGCCGTGCTCGCGATCGTCGGCGGCTTCGCGGTACGGAACGCCCCGATCGACCTGTATATCGTCCTGATATTCGGGCTGGTCGGTCTGCTGTTCGTGAAGTACGACTACCCGCTGGTGAGCCTCGTGCTGGGGGTGATTCTCGGCGACATCGCCGAGTCGGGCTTCGTCACCGGCTGGCTGCTGACCGGCGAGAGCGCGACGGCGTTCCTGTTCAACAGCTACATCGCGGTGGGGCTGTTGGTCCTCATCGCGCTCTCGTTGGTCGTCACCGCGCTCAAGAACTGAGCGCGAGCAGCGCCGGCGCACACTGCCGGCAACACGCCTTTACGTTCGGCCCCGCCACCTACTGAGCATGAGTGTAGACGCTTCACAGGTCGAACGCGAGTCCGACGCGACGGGCGACGTCGGGACCTGCCTGGAACGCGCCGAGGCGGCGATGGCGGAGATCGCCGACTACGACCAGGCGGCAGTCGACGAGCTCGTCCAGGCGGTCGCCTGGGCGGTCTACCAGGAGGACCGCGCCCGGGAGATCTCGGAGGTCGCCGTCCGGGACACCGGCTTCGGCAACGTCGAGGACAAGATCACCAAGAAACGCCGCAAGACCAAGGGCACTCTCGACGACCTGCTGGGCGCGCCGTCGGTCGGCGTGATCGACGAGGACCCCGAGGCCGGGATCACCGAGATCGCCAAACCGGTCGGGGTCGTCGGCGCGGTCGTCCCCTCGACGAACCCGGGGGCGACGCCCGCCAACATCGCGATGATGGCGCTGAAGGGGCGCAACGCGGTGGTCGTCTCGCCCTCGCCCGCGGGGCTGTCGACCTGCGAGCTCGTCGTCGGCTACATCCGCGACGAGCTCGAGCGGGTCGGCGCACCCCGCGACCTGGTCCAGATGCTCCCGGCGCCCGTCGAGAAGGAGAAGACCTACGAGCTGATGGACCGCTGTGACCTGCTGCAGGTGACGGGATCGGCGAGCAACGTCGAGCGCGGCGAACGGTCGGGAACGCCAAACTACAACGTCGGCGAGGGCAACGTCGTCTCGATCGTCGACTCGACGGCCGAGCTCGATGCGGCCGCCGAACGGATCAAGAAGAGCAAGACCTTCGACTACGCGACCAGCTGTTCGAGCGACAACTCCGCCGTGATCGTCGAGTCGGTCTACGACGACGCCGTCGCGGCGCTCGAAGGCGAGGGCGGCTACCTCTGTGACGACGCGGAGCGAGAACGCCTCCAGGAGACGATGTTCCCCGAGGGCCACGGCTCGCTGTCGGGCGAGGTCACCGCCCAGCCCCCCGAGGCGATCGCCGAGGCCGCCGACCTCCCGGCGGAAGCCGAGGAAGCCGAGTTCTTCATGGTCGAGGGCCAGGGGATCGGCGAGGAGCACCCCCTCTCGGGCGAGAAGCTCTCGGTCGTCCTGACGCTGTACGAGGCCGACGACTTCGACGCGGCCCTCGAGACGACGAACGAGATCCTCGCCTTCGAGGGCAGCGGCCACTCCTGTGGGCTCCACACGACCGACGACGACCATACAGAGCGGATCGGCCACGAGATGGACGTCGCCCGGCTGCTGATCAACCAGCCCCAGTGTTACGGCAACGGCGGGAGCTTCGACAACGGGCTGAACTTCACCCTCTCGATGGGCGCCGGGACGTGGGGCGGCAACCAGACCGACGAGAACCTCAGCTACACCCACTTCCTCAACACCACGACGGTCGCAGAGACCGTCGAACCCGACGAGCCCAGCGAGGAGGAGCTGTTCGGCTCCTATCGCGGCTACGACGACTAGCGACGAGTACAGACCGCCCACCACACCCAATCACCGTTTTCACTACGACATACATGGACCAACAGGCACTGGAGGACGTCGACGTCATCGACCTCGGACAGATCTACAACGGCGCGTACAGCTCGCTGATGCTCTCGTATCTGGGGGCCGACGTGACGAAGGTCGAGCCCCCCTTCGGCGAGCCGCTTCGCTCGCGCGTCGAGGAGGGCGAACCCGCCGAACTGGTGATGCTCAACTCCACCAAGGACGGGATCACGCTCAACCTCAAGGAGGAACGGGGCAAGGAGCTGTTCAAGGACCTGGTGCGGGACGCGGACGTCCTCGTCGAGAACTTCGCGACGGGCACCATGGAGGAGTTCGGGCTGGGCTACGACACCCTCTCGGAGGTCAACCCCGAGCTGATCTACGCCCACGGCAGCGGCTTCGGCGAGGACGGCCCGAAGAGCGACCGGCTGGCGATGGACCTGATCGTCCAGGCCGAGAGCGGCGTCATGGACGTGACCGGCAACCCCGAGGACCCGCCGACGAAGACCGGCATCGCGCCCGGCGACTTCCTCGGGGGGATCCACCTCGCGGCCGGCGTCATGGCGGCGCTCTACCAGCGCGAGCGCACCGGCGAGGGCCAGTTCGTCGAGGCGAGCATGCAGGACGCGGTCTACCCCTCGCTGATGTCCCAGCTGGCGAACTACTACGACGACTCCGACACCCCCCCGCGGACGGGCAACCGCCACAGCAGCCTGGCGAAGGCTCCCTACAACGCCTACGAGGCCGAGGACGGCTACGTGGCGATCCTCTGTACCTCCGACGAGCACTGGGAGAGCCTCTGTGGGGCGATCGACCGCGAGGAGCTCGCCGACGACGAGCGCTTCGCGAGCAACGTCGGCCGCGTCGAGCACATGGAGACGATCGATGATGCCATCGAGGAGTGGACCCGCGAGCATTCCCGCGAGGAGGTCGGCTCGGTCCTCTCGGCGGCCGGCGTCCCCTGTGGCTCGGTCCAGAGCGTCGAGGAGGTGATCCACGACCCGCATCTCGAACGACGGGAGATGGTCGTCGAGATCGACCACCCGACCGAGGGCGAGATCCGCGTCCCCGGCAGCCCGATCCGGCTCTCGGACTCGAAGGCCCCCGACATCGAGCCCTCGCCGACGAAGGGCGAGGACAACGTCGAGGTCTACCGTGACCGGCTGGGCCTCTCGGACGACGAGATCGAACGGCTCCGCAGCGACGGCGTGATCTGAGCATCGCCGTCGCCACCACTGACGCCGCTGTATCAGTCATACCCCTCTTCCTGACGAACGAACCGCTCACGCGAACTGACGGGGCGAAAACGACGGAGCCACGTGGCCCCTGCGCGGGGGCGACGGTGCCCAGTCGCACGTGGCCCGGACCAGCCCGCCGAATGACGCGTATGTGTACTGGTCCATGATATCACAGGACACGAACGGTTATGAAGCTATCGACCGCGCCGGTCGGAACCGTGAGCGGCGGGACGACGGGCCGATCCGGCAGAGTACGCGCCGACTTCGTGGGGGTATGACGGGCGGCGGGGACGGGACGGCATGTACGAGCGGATACTGGTTCCGGTCGACGACAGCCCGTCGGCGCGGGAAGCCACACGCTACCGTGCGCACGCTGGCGGACCGGGGCCTCGGTGACCCTCCTCCTGTGGTACGGGTCGAGAACCCGCTCTCGTTCGAGTTTCACATACGGAATTTGATACAGCAGATTGACAACGGTTCGGCCCCTATCTGCTCCATGAACGACCTCACGGGGTTTCAGCGGGATCTACTGTACACGATCGCCGGGCTCGACGAGCCCCACGGGCTCGCGCTGAAGGACGAGCTCGAGGAGTACTACGGGAAGGAGGTCCACCACGGGCGGCTCTATCCGAACCTCGACACGCTCGTCGACAAGGGGCTCGTCGAGAAGGAGGCGATGGACCGGCGGACGAACCTCTACACCGTCACCGCCCGCGGGCGCCGCGAGCTCGAGGCCCGCCGCGAGTGGGAGGACCAGTTCATGGGCGAGATGGCGCTCTCGGGGTGACCGCCGCCGACCGATCCCTGCCCGACGGCACCCGCCACTCCCATCCGTTCTCGCGCCGACGGCTGCTCGCGCTGTCGAGCGTCGCACTCGCGGGGGTCGCCGGCTGTACCGACGACGGCGGGGCCGAGGACGACCGGGCGTGTGCGACCGACGGGCGGGGCTGTGACGCGGAGACGGCCGCGGCGACGCTCGACGCGCTCGTCGAGGACGGCACCGACCTCCGGATCGAGGTCGCCGTCGACGGGACCCTCCTCACGGCCGACGAGCTCGGCGCCACCCACACCACGACCGCCCCGAACGTCCGGGAGGACCCCGGCGGCGGGGAGATCATGGAGGAGCTCCTCGAGGTCGCGGATCGGTACCGCAGGGTGGTCGACGAGGGGTTCGAGGTCGGCGACCTCTCGGCACAGGTCATCGACTCGTTCTCGAGCCCCGAGGAGTTCGCGAGCTACCGCGTCGAGCACGAGTGGGCCGAGCGCCGTGCCGAGGGGGAGTGGGACGATCAGGAGTTCGACACGGCGGTCCTCGAAACGGTCGACTTCAGCTGGTAGCCCGGCCCCGGGCGACCGATCGGTTCACGAGAAGAACGGCGCTCGTCCGTTCGCCCCCGGCGACGTCCGGAGCGAGAGCACCAACAAGCAGAGGGCGATCGCCCACGCAATCGACACCGCCAACAGGACCCACGGATGGAGGGGCGCGGCCGGCGAACCCGCGACGGCGACCGCCAGGACGACGGTTCCGACGCGCCGGCAGTCGCGCCGCGGGGAGAACCGACACTCGGGACACGCCTCCTCGTCGGGGGCGAGGTCGTGGCGACATCGCTGGCAGGTCGCCCGTCCCGTGGCCTGATCCCGCATACCACGGACCGTGGCGATGGATCTGTATATAGGTTGCCCAGATGGTTGTAAAATTCCCTGAACGTCCAAGTTATAGTCGAAATAAGGCCATATGGGCGATTATCTGCCGCTCTGAGCCTCCGTGACGGTCCGCGCGTATAGGAAGAGGGAGTCGTCGGTTACGTCCCGCCGAGCACGCCGCCCGCAGAGACGTAGTAGTAGACGACGAACGCCGCGGCGAGGAGCCACTGGCCGGGGTGGACGTCGTCGCCCTCGCCGACCGCCGCCTTGATCACCGGGTAGCTGACGATCCCCGCGGCCAGCCCGTCGGCGATCGACGCGGTCAGGGGCATCACGGTGATCGTCAGCCCGCCCGAGATGAGCCAGGCGGGGTGGTCCCAGTCGATGTCGCTTACCCCCTGCAGCATGATGATGCCGACGACGACCAGCGCCAGATAGGAGGCGTAGTCCGGGATCGCCGCGATGACCGGGACGAAGACCAGCGAGAGCGCGAACAGCACGCCGACGGTCAGTGCCGTCATGCCGGTGCGTCCGCCCTCCTCGATCCCCGTCGAGGACTCGATGAACGTCGTCACCGTCGAGGTGCCGACCATCGCGCCGACGGTCGTGCCGACCGCGTCGGCCATCAGGGGTTTTTCCATCTCCGGGAGGTTCCCCTCCTCGTCGAGGAAGCCGCCGAACTGCGAGACGCCGATCAGCGTCCCCGCGGTGTCGAAGAAGTCGACGAAGAAGAACGTGAACACGACCAACACGAACGTCACGGGATCGATCCCGTAGAACCCGTCGACGAAGGCGCCCGCCAGCGGCGTGATGTCGTACTGGGCCGAGGGCAGCTCCGCCGGCGTCAGCACGCCCCGCTCGACGACGCCGGCGAGGGTCAGCGCCCAGCCGGCGGCCGCGGTCGTCAGGATCCCGATGATGATCGCGCCCGTCGTGCCGCGGGCATAGAGGACGAACGTCAGCGCGAGCCCCGCGAGCGCGACCAGCGCGACCGGGTCGGCGGCGACGTCGTTCAGCTGGACCAGCGTCGCCTCGTAGGCGACGATGACGTTCATCTCGATCAGCCCCAACAGGAGCAGGAACAGCCCGATGCCGGCGCCGACGGCGAACTTCACCGGCTCGGGGAACAGCTCGATGACGTACCGGCGCGCCCCGACCGCCGTCAGCAGGACGAAGATCACGCCCTCGACGAAGACGGCCGCGAGCGCCGTCTGCCACGGCACTCCCAGGAGGATCACGACCGTGAACGCGAAGTAGGCGTTCAGCCCCATCCCCGGCGCCAGGCCGAACGGCCGGTTCGCGTGGAAGGCCATCACGAGGATGGCCGCGATCGACGCCAGGATGGTCGCGATCGCGATCATCTGATAGACTTCTCCCTGGGTGTAGCCCTCGATCTGTATCGCCTCCGAGAGGATCGCGGGGTTCACGACGATGATGTACGCCATCGTGAGGAACGTCGTCGTCCCCGCGATGAGTTCGGTCCGCAGGTCGGTCCCCGCCTCCTCGAAGCCGAAGTACCCCCCGATCTTCGATTTCGGGCCGCTTGCGCTGGACATTCGTGACGGTATAGCTGGGGTCGTTATATAACTACACAGGGTTCGCGCTCCCCGCCCATCAGCCCGTCCGGACGGCCCGAAAACCGCCTCAGGGACGGACCCGATCGGCGGCCTCGCGGTGCTCGTCGAGCGAGAGGACGACCTCGCGGGCGTCCTCGCGGATCGCGTCGGCGTCGGCCGTCGTGAGTTCGCCGTCCTCCAGAAGTACCCTGCCGTCGACCATCGAGAGGACGACGTCGTCGCCGTGGGCGCCGTAGACCAGATGCGAGAGGGGATCGTGCAGCGGCGTCGCCCGCGTGAGGTCGGTCGTGAGGCCGACGATGTCGGCCCGCCAGCCCTCGCGTAGCGCCCCGAGCTCCTCGAAGCCGGCGGCGCGCGCGCCGTTGATCGTCGCCATCTCGAACAGCTGGGACGCGGAAGCCGCGACCGGGTCGAGCCGGTCGACCTTCTGGAGCAGGCTGCCCTGGCGCATTTCGGTGAAGGGATCGAGCGTGTTGTTACACGGCGGGCCGTCGTTGCCGATGGCGACGTTGATCCCCCGCTCGCGGTAGTCCTCGATCGGCGCGATCCCGCTCGCGAGCTTCATGTTCGAGGACGGGCAGTGGGTGACGTGCGTGCCCGTCTCGGCGAGCACCTCGCGTTCGGACTCGTCGGTGTGGACGCAGTGGGCGAGCACCACGTCCTCGCCGGTGAGGCCGACCTCGTCGAGCCAGTGGATGTTCCGCAGGCCCGTCTCGCCCTCGACGGTCGCGATCTCGCTTCTGTTCTCGCTCGCGTGGGTGTGGATCCGAACGCCCTCGTGGGCGTCGGCGAGCTCGCGGGCGCCGCGCAGACACTCCTCGGTACAGGAGACGGCGAAGCGCGGGGTCACGGCGTAGCGGATCCGGTCGTCGAACGCGCCGTGATACCGCTCGATCAGCCGTTCGCTCTCGGCGAGGCCCTCGTCGGCCCCTTCGAGCAGGCCCGCCGGTGAACGCTGGTCCATCAGCACCTTGCCCAGCACGCCGCGGATCCCGAGCTCGCCGGCGGCCTCGAACGCCCGGTCGGCGTGGTTGACCGAGAGGTGATCGATGCAGGTCGTCGTGCCGCTCTCGATCATCTCGAGGTAGCCCAGCTTCGCGGCGACCTCCATCTCCTCGGCCGAAAGCGACGCCTCCATCGGGAGGACGTACTCGAACAGCCAGTCGAGCAGCTCGAGGTCGTCGGCGATCCCGCGTCCGAGGCTCTGGACCGAGTGGACGTGCGCGCCGACCAGCCCCGGCATGAGCAGGTCGTACGCCCGCCGCTCGTGGTTCGGATACCGGTCGAGCAGCTCCTCGCGGGGCCCGACCGCCTCGATGTGCGAGCCCTCGACGACCACGCACCCGTCGTCGAGGACGGTCCCGGCGTCGACGATGACCGTCCCGGAAAGCATCATACGTCCGCTACTCAGGAGCCGGGGGTAAAACGGTTGCTACCGTGTGGACCGGGCTCCTCACTCCCGCCCCGACGGCTCCTCGACACCCTCCAGATCGCCGGGTCGGTCGACGTCCCGGAGGACGCCCGGGTCCCCCGTCTCGACCACGGCGGCGTCGGGCGCCCCTCGGAGCACGTCGCGCCCGCCGACGTCGCCCGAGACGCGAGTGAGGGCGTCGAAGTGGACGGCATCGAAGAGGACCGGGTTCCCCCGCCGGCCGTCGTGGCCCGCCGCGAGCGCGGACCGCCCGGTCCGGCGGTGGGCCTCGACCAGCGTTTCGATCGTCCCTCTGGAGACGGCCGGCATGTCCCCGAGGGCGAAGACCGCGGCGTCCGCGCCGGCGTCCCGTACCGCCTCGACTCCCGTCCGGAGCGAGCCGCTCTGGCCACGCGCGTAGGCGTCGTTGTACCGGAACTCCACGCCACACTCCGCGAGGGCGGTCCGGACGCGCTCGTGTTCGTGTCCGAGGACGACGGTCACGCCCGCGAGGGGAGCGCCGAGGAGCGACGCGACCGCGCGCCGAACGAGGGGTTCGCCGTCGACCGGTTCGAGGAGCTTGTTCCGGTCGCCGTACCGGCTGCTGGTTCCGGCGGCCAACACGACCCCTCGGACCGTCGCCGCCCGGCGCTCCCGACCGGGGAACGGCGGCTCGACGACCGGCAGCGTACCGCGGGTCATGGCTCTACGACCATCGACGCCGCCGGACCGTTTACCGTCTTCGCCGGAATCGGTCCGACGACCGATCCGTGCCGAAGCGGCCACTGCAGGGATTCTTCTTAAGGTGGTCTCCATCTAGTACTAGATACTGATCATCGAATGTATCACTCTACGCTGCTCGAGGAGTCGGACGGGTCCTCGGCGGCCCTCTCGAAGGACGACCTGTTCGGTCTCCTCTCGGACCACCGTCGCCGCTCCGTGTTGCGATACCTCGCCACCCACAGCGGGAGCGAGCCGGTCGGGATCGGGACGCTCGTCGATCGGGTCTCCGCGGAGGGGGCGTCGACGGGGTCGGCGGACGACGCCGACGACCGGATCCGGATCCAGCTCCACCACAACCACCTCCCGAAGCTCGAGGACCACGACGTCATCGAGTACGACCCGGCCCGCGAGCGGGTCACGTCGACGAGGGACCTCACGCCGCTGCTGCCCTATCTGGAGTAGGCGCGGCGCCGGCGGCCGGCGTCGGTCAACAAGACTACGACCATCGGGCCCGTAGTCGGTCGGTACGAACGTGTCGCGAGGATCAGAGAACGGTGAAACGCGGAGCAGGGACGAAACGGCCGATAGAACGCAGCTCAACTGCCCGTCGTGTGGCGATTCCCACCCGATCCAATCGGAGGCGCCGATCGAGTGGCACTGTCCCCGGTGTCGGATCCTGCTGAAACAGACCGACAGCAGCGAGACGCTCGTCCAGTTCGCCGACTGGGAGAGCGAGACGGACCACATCGACGTCCCGGAGCAGTGTCGCTACTGCGAGTGCGAGCGGGTCACCTCCTGGACGCCCGAGGACGAGGAGTGGGTCCGCCACCGGTGTCAGGAATGCCGGCGCGAGTGGACGGAGAACACCGGCCGGCTGGCCGCCTTCTTCGACTGGGGGGCGAACTACCTCCGGACGAGGGGGTGGCTGTAAGCGGGTCGATGGCGATCTCCCGGCTCCCGAAGGCGTCGCGCCCCTCCCGGCGACGTCGTGATGGGTGGTTCGTCCTGTTGGTCACCAACGCGGTGGTCGTCTCGCCCACGATGATGGCCAGTTTCAGTTCCGCCGCGCCCATGGGCATCCCTTATCCGTATCCGACGTCCATAGCTCCATACCCGTCGATGACTGACACCGATTCACCGCCCGATCTGACGGCCCCCGAACCGATCCAGGAGATCCTCACGGGGATGGAGCACGACGATCTACGGACCCTTTCGCGCGACCTGACCGACGAGCACGATCTGATTCACGCCGAATCGGCGGACGGGTCGCTGTTCGCGCCGGCCTCGGAGTCGCCGCCGTCGAGCGCGGTCCGGGTGGCGGCCATCTGCCGGGACATCGCCGACCTGCTCGCCGACGACTGATCCGCTAGTTCCGTCCGACCGGGCGCTCGATTCGACCCCCGCCCCGCCCGCGGCTCCGACTCCGATTCCCATCCCGCCGAGCTCGTGCGACGACCACTCCCTTCGAGCCAGCGAAATCCTGACGTATGACGCCACAACCGCCGGCGTTCGTCGGCAACGGGACATCCCAACCGACCAGCGTAATCGGGGCCGCGATCGGTATGGATGGTGCGGAACGCTTCGGGGTCCGATAGCGATCCCGATCGCCGACCGATCGGTTTGATATTCCTCGGCTTTTAGGCCAGTATATGTACCGCGTTCTGGTGCCGGTCGACATCGACAAGGCGCGCGCACGAGGCCAGGTCGAGGCGATCCTCGACCTCCCGGAGGCGGCCGAGAACGTCCACGTCGACGTCCTCCACGTCTTCGAGCGGATCGACATGCCGACCGAGGAGGCCGGCGAGGGCTACATCGAGGAGCTCAGCAGGGAGATCGAGGACGCCCGGCAGCTCCCCCAGGCCGTCGACACGGTCGTCGACGGGCTCGCCGAGGCGGGCATCGAGGCGGAGGTCCACTCGGTGACCGGCGACCCCGGCCCGGCGATCCTCGAGGTCGCCGACGAGCTTGCCGTCGACGCGCTCGTCGTCGGCGTCCGCCAGCGCTCGCCCGTCGGGAAGGTCCTGTTCGGCAGCGTCGTCCAGGGCGTCATCCTGGACAGCGACCGGCCCGTGATCGTGGCGCCCGCCGAGGAGGGATAGCTCGGCCGACCCCGGCGGCGTGGCGTCCGCTTCGTAGCAGAGGCCAGACGACCCGCACCGCGGTCGTCCCGGGTGTTCACATCAGGATCCCGCCTTCTCGGAGTACGTCGTCTTCGAGGGCTACTCGGTCGACGTCCTCTCGACCGTGCCCGTCGAGAGCCGGCTCGCCGGCGTCGTCGACGTTCCGAACAGCTGCGTGACGGTGTCGGTCCCCAACGAGGCGTTCGACTTCGATATCGACCCCGATAAGCTCTGGGACGACCCGAACTCCGCCGACCGCGGCGACGTGGCAAAGCCCTCGTAACGCCCTTCCCGCCGCGCCTCCGTCCGGATCCGAACCGCCGTTCTACCGTCCCTCGGCCTTGTCCGAACACGAACAGTTACAAACGTGCACGGACGATCACGCGGTAGGGCCGATGTTACCAGAACAGCGCAAACGGAGGATCGTCGCGCTCGTCACCGAACGGGACGGCTGTTCGGTCGCCGACCTCGCCGCGGAGCTCGGGGTCTCGAAGCCGACGATACGGCGCGACCTCCAGGACCTCGAGGACCAGTCGTTGATCGAGCGCTCCCACGGCGGGGCGGTTCCTGCCACGGCCGTCGGAAGCGAGGCGCCCTACGGACAGCGCGAGGTCCAGCGGCTCGACGCGAAGGTAGCGATCGCCGAGCGAGCCATCGAGGGGATCGAGGAGGACGCGGTCGTCTTCTTCGACTCGGGGACGACGACCCTCGAGGTCGCAAAACGGGTCGACGAGCCGATCGTGGCGGTCACCAACTCGCCGGTGATCGCCCTCGAACTCGAGGGGACCGACAGCGACGTCAAGCTGACCGGCGGCCGGCTCAGACACCGCTCGCGGTCGCTGGTCGGGCCGAGCGCGGAGACGTTCATGGAGCGCATGAACTTCGATCTCCTCTTTCTGGGGACGAACGGGATCGACGCCGACGGGTTCATGACGCCCGACGAGGACGAGGCCCGGATCAAGTCGCTGATGGTCTCGAAGGCCGCGCGCACGGTCGCGGTCGCCGACGCGACGAAGTTCGGCGAACGCAGCTTCCTCCGCTTTGCCGACCTCGGGGAGGTCGACGAGCTGGTGACCGACGGCGAGCCGCCGGAGGCGATCCGTGAAGCGTGTGCGAACGCCGGGCTGGGCGTCACGGTCACGGGGGCCACCGAATGATTGCCACCGTCACCCCGAACCCCGCGGTCGATTACACCGTCTCGCTGTCCGAGCCGCCGGTGTCGGGCGAGGTGCTGCGGACCGACCGGACGCGCTACGACGCCGGCGGGAAGGGGATCAACGTCGCGAAGTACCTCGACGCGCTCGGCACCGAGGCGTTCGCGACGGGCTTTCTCGGCGGCTTCGTCGGCGAGTATCTCGAGGGCCGGTTGGCCGAAACGGAGCTCCCCGCGGCGTTCGTCGACGTCGATGGGACGACGCGGCTGAACACGACGCTGCTCGCGCCCGACGAGGAGTACAAGATCAACCAGCTCGGGCCGGCGATCGAGCCGGCGGCGATCGACGCGCTCGTCGAGTCGCTGTCCGACCGAGAGCCCGACACCGTCGTCGTCGCCGGGAGCCTCCCGCCGGGGGTCGACCCCGGGACGATCGACCGGATCGCCGCGGCCGGCGACTGGGCGACCGCCGTCGACTGCACCGGCGACGTCCTCGGGGAGCTCTCGGGGCAGTACGCGCTCTGCAAGCCCAACCACGTCGAGCTCGCTGAAGCGACCGGCCGGCCCGTCGACTCCGTCGAGTCGGCGATCGTGGCCGCCCGGGAGCTGTGCGATCGCGGGTTCGACCGGGTCGTCGCCTCGCTGGGCCCCGACGGCGCCGTCTCGGTCACCGACGAGCGGGCGCTGCACGCGCCGGCGCTCGACGTCGAGGTCGCGGACACCGTCGGGGCCGGCGACGCCCTGCTGGCCGGCGTCCTCGGCGCGATGGATCGGGGCGAGTCGCCCGAGGCGGCACTCAAGCACGGGATCGCCGTCTCGGCGCGCGTCGTCGATGTTTCGGGGACCCGGGTTCCCTCGCTCAAGGGGATTCGGTCGCTCTCCGATCGGGTGTCGGTCGCTGCCCGTGATTGAGATCCCCCGAACGGGATTCGATACGATACGATCACGAACGCTCAATCTCGAAAGTATTATCATGCAGTAACAGAAACGATCATGGCAGAACGGGTTATGGCATCACGAGACACGGCGGAAGACCGCGCACAATCCTACCTGACCTCGGTCAAGGAGGACCTCATGACGGGGGTCTCGTTCATGATCCCCTTCGTGACCATCGGCGGGATCTTCCTCGCGATCGGGTTCGCGATCGGCGACACGGAGGACGTGTTCGAACAGACGGGGACGCTCGGGTGGTACTTCGCGCAGATCGGCGACCTCGGGCTGACGATCATGATTCCCATTCTGGGGGGATATATCGCGTACGCGATCGCGGACCGGCCGGGGCTCGCGCCGGGCTTTATCCTTTCGTACGCCGTCCAGCAGGAGCCGCTGATCGAGGCCGCCGGCACGCTCGTCGGGTTCGACGCCGAGGGCGCGGTCGCGGGCTTCCTGGGCGCGATCGTCGCCGGGCTGCTGGCGGGCTACGTCGCTCGGTGGCTGAAACGGCGGAACGTGCCGAGCATGATCGAGCCGATGATGCCCGTCCTCGTGATCCCCGTCGTGACGACGCTGGTGCTGATGCCCGTCGTGATCGTCGGCCTCGGCGTGCCGATCGCCATCGTCGACGACGCGCTGACGAGCTACCTCTCGGGGCTCGAGGGGAGCAACGCGCTGCTGCTGGGTGCGATCCTCGGGGCGATGATGGCCACCGACATGGGCGGCCCGATCAACAAGGTCGCGTACGTCTTCGGCACCGTCCTGGTCGCCGACCAGATCTACGCGCCGATGGCCGCCGTGATGATCGCGGGCATGGTCCCGCCGCTGGGGCTCGCGCTGTCGAACTTCATCGCGCCCGAGAAGTACGCCGCCGAGATGTACGAGAACGCGAAGGCCGCGGTCCCCCTGGGGCTGGCGTTCATCACGGAGGGTGCGATTCCCTACGCGGCCGCCGACCCGCTTCGGGTGATCCCGAGCGCGATCGCCGGCAGCGCCGCCGCCGGGGCCGCCGCGATGGCGCTCGGCGTGACGATGCCCGCGCCCCACGGCGGGATCTTCGTCGTCTTCCTCTCGAGCAGCGCGCTGCTCTTTTTGGGCTGTATCGCTCTGGGCACCGTCGTCACCGCGACGATCGCGACGCTGATCAAACCCGACTTCGAGGACCGGATCGCCGACGAACCGACCGCGGACTGACACACCACAATGGAACCGGAAGACATCGACACGCTGCTGCCGCGAGAGCTCGTATCGCTCGAGGAACCGCCCGCCGAGAAGGAGGCCTGCATCGAGCACCTGCTCGACATGGCCGTCGAGGCCGGCCGGATCGAGGACCGCGAGGCCGCCCTCGAGGCGCTGTTGGCCCGCGAGGAGGAGACGACCACCGGGGTCGGGCTGGGAATCGGCATCCCGCACGCCCAGACCGACGCGGTGACCGAGCCGACCGTCGCGTTCGTCCGCTCCGATCGGGGGGTCGACTTCGACGCGATGGACGACCAGCCCGCGACGCTGATCTTCATGTTGCTGGTCCCCGAAGGTGGGGAGGAGGAACACCTGAACATGCTCAGCACCCTGTCGCGCGCGCTCATGCACGAGGAGACGCGCGATTCGCTGCACGAGGCCGAATCGCCCGAGGAAGTCAGAGGAACGCTGAAGGAGGCGGTCGCCTGATGGAGCGCGTCGTCGAGATCGTCCCCGAGGCGGGGCTGCACGCCCGCCCGGCGGCGAAGTTCGTCGAGACCGCCAACGAGTACGACGCCGAGGTCACCGTCGCGCCCGTCGAGGACGGGGAGGGCGAGGGGGTCGCCGCGAGCAGCATGATCGCGGTGACGAGCCTCGGCGTCAAGGGCGGCGAGGAGGTCCGGCTGAGCGCGGAGGGCGAGGACGCGGAGGCGGCCCTCGACGCGCTCGAGGAGGTGCTCTCGACGCCGGAGGAGGGCGACGGGGAGTAGCCATGCGGACCTACACCGGCACCGGCGTCACGCCGCTCACGGGGCTCGGGGAAGTGGTATGGTACGCCGAGACGGTGGAGCTGGACGACCCGCCCGAACCCTCCGAGGTCGACCCCGACGCCGAGCGCGAGCGCTTCGAGTCGGCCCGCGAGACGGCCGAGGCCGACCTCGAATCGGAGCGCGAACGCGCCCGCGAGCGGGTCGGCGAGGAGGAGGCCGAGGTGTTCGGCGCGCACGTCCAGTTCCTCAACGACCCGCAGATCGCGGACGGCGTCGAGAGCGCGATCGGCGAGGGGCTGCCCGCCGAACACGCCGTCCACGAGGCGTTCGCCGACTCCATCGAGCAGTTCGAGGGGATGGAGGGGCGGATGGCCGAGCGGGCGGACGACCTTCGGGACGTCCGCGACCGGCTCGTCCGGGTGTTGAGCGGGTCGGCGGGGACTGACCTCGCCGACCTGCCCGAGGGCTCAGTAGTAGTAGCCGAGCGCCTCACCCCCAGCGACACCGCGAAGCTCGACCCCGAGCGGGTCGCGGGCTTCGCGACCGCCCTCGGCGGGCGGACCTCGCACGCCGCGATCTTCGCGCGCTCGCTCGGCCTGCCGGCGGTCGTCGGCGTGGGCGAGGAACTGAAAGGGATCGAGGAGGGCAACGAGGTCGTCGTCGACGGCGAGGCCGGCGAGGTGATCGTCGAACCCGATGCCGGAGCCCGCGAACGCGCGACGGCAGCCCGCGAGGTCGAGACCAGAAGCGAGCCCGTGGAGACGGCCGACGGCCGGGAGATCGAGGTCGCGGCGAACCTCGGAACGCTCGCCGAGCTGGAGGGCGCCGTCGAGCAGGGTGCCGACGGGATCGGGCTGTTCCGTACCGAGTTCCTCTTTCTGGATCGGGAGTCGCCGCCCGACGAGGACGAGCAGTACGAGACGTATCGGGAGGCGCTCTCGGCGTTTCCCGACGGGCGGGTCGTCGTGCGCACCCTCGACGTCGGCGGTGACAAGCCGATCCCCTACCTCGACCTGCCGGAAAGCGAGAACCCGTTCCTCGGCGAGCGGGGGATCCGCCGGTCGCTGGGACCCGACCGGGAGCTGTTCGAGACCCAGCTGCGCGCGCTGCTTCGCGCCGCAGCGGGCGAGGGCCGGCTCGCGGTGATGTTCCCGCTGGTCTCGACCGTCGAGGAGCTCGAAGGAGCGCTGGCGGCCGTCGAGCGGGTCGCCGCCGACCTCGAGAGCGAGGGCGTCAAGCACGCGATCCCGGAGCTCGGCGTGATGGTCGAGACGCCCGGCGCGGTGTTCCTCGCCGAGGAGCTGGCCGCGCGCGTGGACTTCCTCAGCATCGGCACCAACGACCTCGCGCAGTACGTGATGGCCGCCGCGCGCGACGACGAGCGCGTGGCCGACCTGCACGACCCGCTGCACCCGCCCGTGCTGCGCGCGATCGCCCGGAGCGTCGAGGCCGCCCACGCGAACGACGCCTGGATCGGGATGTGTGGCGAGATGGCGGGCGACCCCGACTACACGGAGCTGCTCGTCGGGCTCGGGCTCGACGAACTCAGCATGAGCGCCGTGACGATCCCCGCGGTGAAGGGGCGGATCGTCGACTGCGAGACCGACGCGGCCGATCGGGTGGCCTCGCGGGCGCTCGATGCATCGACGCGAAACGAGATCACGGAGACCATAGACCAATGAAACTCGTAGCGATCACGTCCTGTCCGACGGGTATCGCACACAGCCAGATGGCCGCGGAGAACCTCGAACAGACCGCCGAGAAGCTCGGCCACGAGATCCGCGTCGAGATCCAGGGCGCGATGGGCGCCGAGGACGAGCTCACCGCCGCGGAGATCGACGAGGCCGACGCCGTCATCGTCGCGGCCGACACCTCGGTGAACCGCGACCGCTTCGAGGGGGTACCCCTCGTCAAGGGCACCGTGAAGGACGCGGTCAACGACGCCGAGGCGCTGATCGAGCAGGCCGTCGAGAAGGCCGGCGGATCGGCCGAAACGGCCGCGTCGGGAGCTGCCGAGGCCGATACGACCACCGCCGGCGACGGCGACGATGCGGGCCCGGCCACCGACGACGACGGGCCGAAGAAGCGCGGCGGCGACCCCGAGAAGGGGCTGTTCAGGCGACTGAAGCGCCTCTTCTCCTGACCCCTCGAAGGGGAGCGGGCGAACCAACGTTTATGCTCGGCTCGGCGAATGGTACGGGTACACACATGAAGAAGCTGATCAACGAGCCCGGCGACGTCGTCGACGAGATGCTCGATGGCATGGTCATGGCCCACCCCGAGTACGTCCGCCGGCTGGAGGGGACGAACGTACTCACTCGGGCCGACGCGCCGGTCGACGGGAAGGTCGGGATCGTTTCCGGTGGTGGTAGCGGCCACGAGCCGACCCACGCGGGCTACCTGGGCGCGGGGATGCTCGACGGCGCGGCCGCGGGCGAGGTGTTCACCTCGCCGACCGCCGACCAACTCCAGGGGATGATCGACGCCTGCGACGGCGGCGAGGGCGTGCTCTGTGTCGTGAAGAACTACGAGGGCGACGTGATGAACTTCGAGACGGCGATCGAGTTCGCGGAGATGGAAGGGGACACCGAGATCGATCACGTCGTCGTCGACGACGACGTCGCCGTCGAGGACTCGCTGTACACGTCGGGCCGGCGGGGCGTCTGCGGGACGATCCTCGTTCACAAGGTCGCGGGTGCGGCCGCCGCCCGCGGCGACGACCTCGCGGAGGTCAAACGCCTCGCCGAGAAGACCGTCGAGCGGGTCGCCACGATGGGGACCGCGCTGACCTCCTGCACCACCCCCGAGAAGGGCGAGCCGACGTTCGACCTGGACGACGACGAGATCGAGCTCGGGATCGGCATCCACGGCGAGCCCGGCGTCGAGCGAGTGGACGTGATGAGCGCCGACGCGATCACCGACCACCTGACCGAGCGGGTGCTCGACGATCTCGCGCTCGAGGAGGGTGCGGAGGTGATGACGATCGTCAACGGGATGGGCGCGACGCCGCTGATGGAGCTGTACGTCGTCAACCGCCGGCTCCAGGAGCTGCTCTCCGAACGGGAGATCGAGGTCTGGGACGGCTGGATCAGCGACTACATGACCTCGCTCGACATGGCGGGCTGTTCGATCACCGTGCTCGAACTCGACGCGGAGTTCAAGGAGCTGCTCGGAGCGCCTGCCGACACCCCGGCACTGACGGTGCGGGAGTGACGATGGGTGAGACACGAATGAACGAGGACACCCAACGCGAGGCGCTGATGGCGGCCCTGGAGGCCGTCGCGGAACGGGTCGAAGCGGAGAAGGGCCATCTCACCGACCTCGACTCGGCGATCGGTGACGCCGACCACGGCGCGAACCTCGACCGAGGGTTCCAGGCGGCTCTAGAGGGGGCCGACCCCGAGGCCGCGCCCGACGAGTTCGTCAAGGGCGTGGGGATGGCACTGGTCTCGAAGGTCGGCGGGGCCTCGGGGCCGCTCTACGGCGGGTCGCTCGCCCACGCGAGCACCGCGTTCGAGGGCGGGATCGACGCCGAATCGTCGGTGGCGTTCGCCGAGTCGTACCTCGAGAAGACGAAGGATCGCGGCGGGGCGTCCGTGGGCGACAAGACGATGGTCGACGCGCTGACGCCGGCGGTCCACACCTACAAGCGCGCGATCGAGGAGGACGAGGTCGCGCCGCTGACCGCCCTCTCGAGGGCCGTCGACGCCGCCGAGCGGGGGGTCGAGTTCACGACGGCGATCCGCGCGAACAAGGGCCGGGCGTCGTATCTGGGCTGGCGCTCCGTGGGCCATCCCGACCCGGGCGCGACCAGCACGCTCTACATGCTCGAGGAGCTGCTCGGGGTCGCGAGCGAGTACCTCGAGGGCGAGACCGACGCCGAGCTGCGGGTCGAGGGCGAGGAAGGGGATGAAGGCGAGGATGGGGAGGGGGCGAAATGATCGGGATCGTCGTCGTCTCCCACAGCGAGACCCTCGCGGAGGGGGTCGTCGAAGTCGCGACGGACATGGCGAGCGACGCCACCGTGATCGCCGCGGGCGGCATCGAGGACGGCCGGATCGGGACGAGCGTCGACCGGATCGGCGAGGCCGTCGAGGCCGCGGGCGAGGGAACCGATGGAGTGGTCGTGCTCGCGGATCTGGGCAGCGCGGTGATGAACGCCGAGATGGCCCTCGAGGAAAGCGACGTCGAGGCGGTGATCGCCGACGCACCCCTGGTCGAGGGGGCGCTCAACGCCGCCGTGAGCGCGACGGGCACGAAGGCCACCCTCGAGTCGGTCCGGGAGGCCGCCGAGGATGCCCGCTACATGGACAAGACGTGAGCCGAGGGCGGGGCGGGTCCCGTCCCACCGGATCGATTCCGGGATCGCTTTAGGCGCCTGGTGCGTTCGTCGAGCACGAACAGACGGAGCCACGCGTGAGAGGAAACGAGGCGGACGAGCGGGCGGATCGAGAAGCGACGGCGGACGGGCCGGGAGACGACGGTCCCGACGGCGAGTCGGTCTCCTTCAGTCGGCGGGGCGTCCGGGCGGGGTTCCTCACGACGATCCCGATCGCCTTCGGCGTCGCCGGCTACGGGATCGCGTTCGGCGTCCTCGCCGACCAGGTCGGACTGAGCGCCGCGGAGGCGGCGCTGATGAGCGCGACGGTGATCGCCGGCGCCTCGCAGATCGTCGCGGTCGAGCTGTGGGCCGAGCCGATCCCGGTCGCGACGATCCTGCTCGCGACCGCGGCGATCAACCTGCGCTACTCGCTGATGGGGGCGGCGCTGCAGCCATGGTTCGGCCAGCTCTCGGCGAAGCAGGCCTACGGGAGCCTGTTCCTGATGGCCGACGAGAACTGGGCGCTGACGATGCGCGACCTCCGGTCCGGCAGCGGGCGGGGGGCGTTCCTGCTGGGCAGCGGCATCGCCGTCTGGACGTTCTGGGTCGGGTCGACGGTCCTCGGGACGCTCGCGGGCGGCGCCATCGGCGATCCCGCCTCCTATGGGATCGACTTCGTCCTCGCGGCCGTCTTCGTCGCGCTCGCGGTCGAGCTCTGGGAGGGAGCCGCGACGCTCGTCCCGTGGGGCGTCGCGCTCGGGACGGCGCTGGTGACCGCCCACCTGGTTCCGGGCCAGTGGTACATTCTGGTCGGGGGGTTCGCCGCGGCCGCCATCGAGGTGGCCCGCCATGACTGAGGGCGCGCTCTCGCTCGACCCGCTCGTCGTCGGCGTGATCCTCGCGATGGCCCTCGTCACCGCCCTCACGAAGGTCGGGGGGCTGTGGCTGCTGAGCCGGATCGAAGTGAGCGAGCGGGCCGAGGCCGGGCTGTCGGTCCTGCCGGGCGCGATCGTGATCGCCATCCTGGGCCCGGAGCTCGCGGACGGCGGCCCGGCCGAGTGGGGTGCCGCGGGCGTCGTGTTGCTCGTGACCTGGCGCACCGGGAGCATCCTCGCGGCGCTGTGTGCCGGGATCGCCGCCGTCGTCCTCCTCCGCGGGCTGCTCTGAGAAGCGGTGTCGGGCGCGAATAATGTCGATATATAAATATATGAATACTTATAGCACTGGCCATCGTATACCGGTTGATGAACGAGCCACGGTTTCGCGGGTCGGAAGGCGGGTCGGATCGGGGCGTCTCGCCGATGATCGGGGTCGGCATGATGGTCGCGATCGCCGTCCTCCTCGCGACGGTCGTCGGCGTCTTTACGATCACCGTCGGGACCGCGCCGGACGCACAGCTGTCGTTCTCCGAGGCCGGGGAGGACGACGACGAGGGGACCGTCACGCTCCATCACGACGGCGGCGAGACGATCGATCTGGAGGACTTCAGCGTCATCGTCGACGGGAGCGCGACCGGGGCGTCGCTGTCGGGCGAGCTGAGCGCCGGCGAGAGTCGGTCGCTGGCGACGGGCATCACCGACTTCGATGGCGACGGTCCGGCGGCCTACGAGATCGAGCTCCGCCACGACTCGAGCAGCTCGACGATGCTGTCGGAGACGGTCCCGGTCGAGGTCTGAGCCGGTCGTCGTGCCGTCTCTGGAGCCCTTCGGTGCGGTACGGTGACAACGGAAGGGATATGGGACCGTGGTCGGTCCTAGAAGCCATCGATGAGACGTCGCCGGCTCCTTCTGCTCGGGCTCGTCGTTCTCGGCGTCAGCTATCTGGTAGCCGGCGGGTTCCTCGGGGTGCCGATCGGGGACGACCCAGCCGAGGGCGAGACCCTCGACCGTGACCAGCTGGTCCAGCCCGAGGACGGGGGGAGCTATGTCTGGCCCTACACGAGCCGCGAGCGCTCGACCGACGGGCGGACGCTCGCGATCAACGTCATCATCCACGGGCCCGACGAGCGGGTCCAGCAGGCGTTGATCGATCAGTCCGAGCTCGAATGGGAGGAGACCGACCCCGAGGAGGAGGAGGCCGAGGCCGACGCCTACGAGGTGACCGCGGAGGAGGGGACGATCGAGTGGGACGACGCCCACGGATCGACCCGCTACACCTACTTGGATACGGAGCCCCGGGGCGGCGGGGCGATATGGGTCGAGGAGAGCTATCAGCTCCACGCCGGCACGTATCTCGGCAGCCGTCACCACATCCGGGCGTACACGCCGCCGAACGACGACTGGACCGCGATCCAGACCCACCAGGAGTACTGGGACTGGTTCAGCCTCCGCCACACGGTGACCGACATCCAGGACTCCCGGAACACCCTCGAGGCCGACTTCCTCGAACAGCCCTACGTCGACGAGATCCGCCGCGAGTACCACGGCGTCGAGCGGGGCTGGAACGACGGCTGGCTCTCGGTCATCGAGCTCGCGGCCGTCGGCCCGGTCGTCCTGTTCGGCCTCCTGGGACTCGGCGGGGGGAGCGCCGGCGATACGACCCGGACGGTCCTGCGCGGGACTCGGCGGCTTCTGGGGTGGGTACTCGCGAACGTCCGGGGGTTCCTCCTGGCGGGGGCGCTCGCGGGGCTGTTCCTCGGGATCCGGAGCGCCGGGCTCGTGCTGGAGGCCGCCGTCTCCGGGATCACGCCACAGGCGTTCGTCCCGATCCTCTACCCGATCCTGGTGGCCGGGCTGCCGATCCTCACGATCGTCCTGACACAGCCCCTGGAGGCGGCCAGCCGGTTCCTGCGGCTACAGCGTGGCGTGAGCTGGATCGGACGGCCGCTGGAGCCACAGCCGGCGTTCCTCTTCACGGTCGTCGGCCTCGGGACGGCGTTCGGGCTCGACTTCGCCGGGCTGGGGGTCACCGCACTGCCGATCGAGCTGCTGCTTCATCGCTTCGGGCTGCTGATCGCGCTCGGGCTGGTCGCGGCCGGCGCTACCCGGGTCGACGCCGAGGGTCGCGGCTTGCTCGGCGTCGGCCTTCTGGGGTGGGTCGTCGGGATCGCGATGCCGCTGTTGGGCTACGTCTGAGCGCCCGTGTCCGTAGGTCAGGCGAGCTCCCGGCGGACGGTCTCGCCCATCACGGCCATCCGCGCGTTGTTCTGGAAGTCGTCGCGGATGCCGTTGGTCACGTACGCGAAGGCGATGTCGGCCTCGGGGTCGGCCCACGAGATGCTGCTCCCGAGCCCCGCGTGCCCGTAGTTGGCGAGCGGGGCGCCGATCCCGTGGCGATCCGGCAGGGCGCCGCCGAGCTGGAAACCGAGCCCGTAGCGCTGGCCCGAACCCACCGTTTCGTCGGGTTCGACCTCGACCTGCACGCTGGGCGCTTCCTCGACCGTTTCCGGCCCGAGCAGGCGGGTGCCGTCGAGCCCCCCGCCGTTCAGGTAGCAGGCGTAGAACCGGGCGAGCTCGCGCGCCGGGCCCACGCCGTTCGCGCCGGGGACGAGGCTCCGCCGGATCGATTCTTGATTGAAGGTCTCCGCCACCTCCTGGTTGGTCGAGCCGATGCTCACGTCGGTCTCGACGAGCGTGTCCGAGGCGTCGAAGCCGGTCAGGGTCGCGACGTCGTGGGGCTCGTCGTCCGGGAGGCCGATGTGGGTCCGGTCCATTCCCAGGGGCTCGAAGACGTGCTCGCAGGCGTACTCGTCGATCCGTTGGCCGGTGACCTGACGGACGAGCTCGCCCGTCAGCCAACCGAAGCTGAGCGTGTGGTACTGGGCGGTCGATCCGGGCGGGAACTCGGGGTCAACCGCCTCCATGCTCCCGGCTAGGGAATCCGGGTCGTCCCAGATCTCCGGTCGGTCGTCGGCTGGCGTCTCGGGCAGTCCGGCCTGGTGGGTGAGCACGTGGCGGACGGTGGTCGATGCCTTCCCGGTCCCCTCCGCAGCGAACGCCGGCCAGTGATCGACCACCCGGTCGTCGAAGTCGAGCCGACCGCGGTCGGCCAGATGATGGAGACAGGCGGCGGCGTACGGCTTCGTACAGGAGAACAGCAGGAAGCGCGAGTCGGGCGTGACGGCCTCCCGCTCGGGGCCGAGGGTTCCGCCCGCGAGGTCCACCACCAGTTCGTCGCCCCGGTAGACCGCCAGCTGTGCCCCGTGGTGGAGCCCCAGTTCGAGGTGATGCTCGAAGAGGTCCTCGATCCGTTCGATCCCATGGGAGACGAACGAGTCCTCCGAACGGGACGGTTCGTCGGCGGTCGAACCGACCGATCCCTGCCCGACGATTGAGCCCGTTCCGGCGGCGCCGAGCGCCGCGAGGACCGTCCGCCGCGGCCACGTGATCCGTGTTTCGGCCATCGACGGTCGTTTCGGACGAACTATGATAACAGTTATTGGTGATGGACGTAGGTGAAACCTCGCTGCCGTAGCTCGCGCGCTCGTGGCGAAGACGGGCCGGGCGCGATTCGAACAGGGCGAGCCGCTCCGGGTCGCTTGCCCCGCTCGCTCCCGGGCTGCGGCTCGCTGGCCCGAATCGCTTTGGATCCGTTTCGCACCGCTCGTGAACTACTCGCAGCGCGAAGACGGGCCGGGCGCGATTCGAACACTCACTCGCAGCAAAGCTGCTCGCTGCGTCCCGATCGCTGGTGGCCGCTTCGCTCCTCGCGTGAACGCTCGGAGCGAGAGCGGGCCGGGCGCGATTCGAACACACGGTCGTTCCGCTCGCTTCGCTCGCTACACTCCCTGCGATTCGAATCGCTGGTGGGTGTTCTACCACTCGCGGTTCGTCGCTTCGCTCCTCACGTGCTCGTGGCGAAAACGGGCCGGGCGCGATTCGAACACGCGACCGTCTGGTTAAAAGCCAGACGCTCTGCCGGACTGAGCTACCGGCCCTTGCCTTCAGTTCCGGCGAGTCCATAAAGAGACTTTCCCTTCTCGCGGGGGATCGGCACCGCCGATCCCCTGGCGAGACGGCGAAGAATCCGCCGGCACGGCCCGCAGGAACGGGGCACACGGGAGGGGCGGCGGGGGGACGCCGTCTCAGCTGATATCGGGAAAAGCAGGGGATTAAGTACGGTCCGGAGCAAGGGTCGAGGGATGAGTACCGGCGTGACGATCTCCTCGATGTCCCGATATGCGATTCTCGGCTGCGGTAGCGTCGGCCACGCGGTCGCCGACGAGCTGATCGATCAGGGCAAGGACGTGCTGATCGTCGACCGGGACGACGACCGCGTCGAGACCCTGCGGGACCGCGACATGAACGCACAGGTCGGGGACATCCGCGAGCAGGACGTCGCCGGGAGCGTCGCGAACCGGGACGTCGTCCTGATCCTCTCCTCGGACGTCGAGGCGAACAAGGCCGCCGTCTCGAACGTCCGCGAGCTCGAAGAGGACGTCTTCGTCATCGCACGGGCGAGCGACCCGGTCTCGGGCGACGAACTGGCCGAGCTGGGTGCCGACACGGTGATCAACCCCTCGTCGGTGATCGCCGAGTCCGCCCTCCGCCTGCTCGAATCGGGCGAGCTCGAACACCGCGCCCAGCACCTCTCGGAGATCATCACCGCCACCGAGCGCAAGCTCGCGATCGTCACCCACGACAACCCGGACCCCGACGCGATCGCCAGCGCCGTCGCGCTGCGGGCGATCACCGAGCATCTCGACGTGGAGGCCGACATCTTCTACTTCGGCGACATGGGCCACCAGGAGAACCGGGCGTTCGTCAACCTGCTCGACGTCGACATGAAATCGGCCTCGCGGGACGACGAGAACGCCTTCGTGGAGTACGACACGGTCGCGCTGGTCGATCACGCGATGCTGACCGACACCAACGAGGAGTTCGACCAGCCGGTCGACGTCCTCATCGACCACCACGACATCGACATCGACCGGGACATTCCCGACGACCTCCCGTTCATCGACATCCGACCCCAGATGAACTCCACGTCGACGATCCTCACGAAATACGTCCAGGAGTTCGATCTGGGCCTCGAGGAGTCGGTCGCGACCGCGCTGCTCTACGGCATCCGCGCCGAGACGCTGGACTTCAAACGTGATACGACCCCGGCGGACCTGACGGCGGCCGCCTACCTCTATCCCTTCGCGAACCACGACACCTTAGAACAGGTCGAGTCGCCCTCGATGAGCCCCGAGACGCTCGACGTGCTCGCGGAGGCGATCACGAACCGCGAGGTCCAGGGCAGCCACCTGGTCTCGAACGCGGGGTTCATCCGGGATCGGGAGGCGCTCGAACAGGCCGCCCAGCACCTCCTCAATCTGGAGGGGATCACCACGACCGCCGTCTTCGGCATCGCGGACAACACGATCTACCTGGCCGCGCGCTCGAAGGACATCCGCCTGAACATCGGGCGCGTGCTGCTCGACGCCTTCGAGGAGATCGGCGAGACGATGGGTCACTCGACGCAGGCCCGCGTCGAGATCCCGCTGGGCATCTTCACGGGGATCGAGACCAACGAGGACAACCGCGAGACGCTGTTGCATCTCACCGAGGAAGCCGTCCGCAGAAAACTGTTCGCCGCGATGGGCGTCGAGAGCGAGGGGTCGAACGGTTCTTAGGCGACTACCTCTTCGCCCTCCTCCTCGGGGGTTTCGAGGCGCTCGACCACGTCGTTGACGAGCACCACGTCGCCGACGGCACGGACCCAGCGGTAGGGGATGAGGATCCCGCGGGTTCCGCGGGCCTGTGCGCCGAACAGCTCCTCGTTGGGCTCGCGCAACGCGAGGCCGGTGACGATCTCGGTCCCGAGATCCAGCTTGATGTCCTCGATCTCGCCGACGAACACGCCGTTTGCCGAGTAGACTTCGCGGCCGACGAGCGACGTGATCTCCTGGGGCGTTCGCTCCTGATCCATACCCGCACGTCGAACGGCGGGGTATTAACTGTTGGCGGCTTCGCTCGACCCGTCGCCGAGCGCCCGATCGTATATAAATGGCCAAAACGCTTTTGTACTGTTCTACAGCCACGGTGCGGATCCACACCCGATGAGGTAAAGCCGGCTCCCCACATACCGCCGGGTGCCGGGTGCCTCTGACAACACCGGCAATAGTGGCCGTCCTTGCCCGGGACCGGCCGTTTCAGCGACAGCCGACGATCCGTCAGTTCTCGCCGACGTCGACCGACGAGCGGCGGCGTCGATCAGCCGCGCCGGATCGCCGCGCGCAGCCGCGGGATCGGGTCGTAGCGCTCGGCCGTGTCGCCGAGGACGAACAGGGCGATATACCGGAGGTAGGCGACGGCGGGGACGTGGGCGAGCAGGACCAGCGTGACGAACGCCAGCAGATACGGCACCGCGAGCGTGCCGATCACCGCCTGCCCGACGGTCGCCTCGGAGAGCCCCTGGGCGAGCAGCGTCCCGCCGACCGCTCCCCCGAGGACCACGAAGGGCACGAGCAACAGACCCGCGAGCAGCGCGCCCGCGAACCCGCCGACGACAGCCACCGCCGACCAGAGGAGCGTCGCGACCAGCAGATAGAGCGCGTACTCGCGCCACTCGCGACGAAGCGTTGGCGAGAACGCCCGCCACCCGTCGGGGAGCGAACGGCCGTCGACGAGCATGATCGGGACCACGAACGCGACCGTCAGCCGGTCGAGGACCGCAAGCACGACCACGAGGGAAGCGAGGGGACCGATCGCGGGCGGGAGATCGAACAGTACGAACGCACCGACCGCGAGCCCGAGGACGAGCGCCAGAGCGGTACGGAACGCGAACACCTCCATCCCGGCCCGGAACCGGCGACCGCTGTCCGTGACGAGGCGGACCCGCTCGCCGCGCAGCGCCTCGAGGAAGACGAACTCGAAGACGGTCCCGACACAGAGCGCCGCCAGCCCGACGAACAGTCCCGCCACGAGCAGCAGCGTGGGGTCGGGCAGGGACCCGAGCAGCGTCGCTCCCCGGTTGAAATCGACGAGAAAGGGCGTGACGAGCGTGCCGACGAACAGCGCGAGCACCGAGAGCCGAAGCCACGCCGCCATCGTCGCGTTCGCGAGCAGCCGCCGCGTCGCCGTCACCGACTCGCCGGCCGCCCGCAGCGCATGCCACGCCATACACGCGATAGCCCGAGCGGGTACTTAGGGATACGGATCAGTGCGTCGAGAGCGCGGTCGCAGACCGGTTCGAGAGGGCGACCGCGAGCAGGTAGATGGCGATCGCGACGACGACGATCGACCCACCGGAGGGAAGCCCCTGGTGGATCGAGAACGCGAACCCGCCGACGATCGAGAGCTGGCCGAAGACGATCGAGAGGTAGAGCGTCTCCCGGAAGCTGCCGGCGATCTGGGAGGCCGCGGCGACGGGCACGACCAGCATCGCGGCGACGAGGATCACGCCCAGAACCTGCATCGCGCCGACGACGACGACGGCCGTCATCACGATCAGCAGGGTGTTGTAGGCGTCGACGTTCAGCCGGGCGACGCGGGCGGCCTGCTCGTCGAACGTGATGAACAGCAGCTGCTTGTAGGTGATCGCGACCAGCCCGACGACCAGGACGCTGAGGACGGCCATCAGCCGCGCGCCCTCGACGGTGACGACCGCGAGGCTCCCGAACAGGTAACCCTCGATGTCGATGCCGGTCTGACCCCGGCCGTAGCTGATGATCAGCGTGCCGACCGCGAAACTGCCGGTGAGCATGATCGCGATGGGGACGTCGCCGTAGGCGTTCGTGTGCTCGGTCAGCCACTGGACACAGAGCGCCCCGAGGATCCCGACGATCAGCGCGATCAGCAGCAGCGAGCCGTCCCAGCCGGTCACGGCGCTGAACAGGAAGCCGAAGGCCACGCCCGCGAAGGCGGTGTGGGCGAGCGTCTCGCCGATCAGCGCCATCTCCCGGTGGACGAGATACGTGCCGACCAAGGGAGCGACGATCCCGATCAACACGCCCGTGGCCATCGACTGCCACATGAACGGATGCTGGAAGACGTTCGTCCCCAGATAGAAGTCGAGCAACCGGCCCGCGATGCGGAACTGCTCGTAGGCGGCGGCGAAGTAGGGGACGTCGCGGAGCCAGTAGAGCAGGACGAAGGCGATCATCACCGCCGCGAGGGCACCGGTGAGGGCGATCCCGGCGAGCTCGAGCCGGCGTCTGGTCGATCGCCCCATCAGTGGTGGTGGTGGACGACCCGGCCCGTCGAGCCGTACGCCTCCTCGAGGGCGTCGCTCTCGACGAACGACTCGGTGTCGCCGTGATGGAACAGTTCGGTGTTGATGCAGGCGATCCGCTCGGCGCGATCCGTGACGACGCCGATGTCGTGTTCGATCAGCACGATGGTGATCCCCCTGTCGTTGAGCGAGTCGAGCAACCGGTAGAAGGCGTCGCGCGATTCGGCGTCGACGCCCACGGTGGGCTCGTCGAGCGCGAGCAGGTCGGCCTCGCTCGCGACCGCGCGGGCGATGTACGCGCGCTGACGCTGCCCGCCCGAGAGCTGGTTGATCCGCCGGTCGGCCAGATCGGTGATCCCGACCGTCTCCAGGGCCTGCTCGACGATCTCGCCGTCCTCGTCGCTCAGGCGCGACCGTCCCGCGTGGGCGAAGCGCCCCATCGTCACCGCCTCGCGGACCGTGACCGGCATCGTCCCCCCGCGGTTGGTCGACTGCTGGGAGACGTAGCCGATGCGCTCGCCCTGGTCGAACTCCTCGACGGGCTGCCCGAACAGCTCGATCGACCCGCTGTCGGGGCTGTGCAGCCCGAGCATCAGGTGTAGTAGGGTGGTCTTGCCCGAGCCGTTGGGCCCGACGAGCCCGAGGAACTCCCCGCTCCCGATGGTCAGCGAGACGTCCCGGACGGCGACGCTGTCGCCGTAGGAGAACGTCACGCCATCGAGGTCGACGACCGCGCTCATCGTGGTTCGTCCCCCGGTTCGCCCGCAGCGGGGTTCAGTGCTTCGACTGATGCCCGGCGACCGTTCCTGGCGATTCTGCGGCCCGTCGGAGCTGGGAAGAACGGTCCCATCACTCCGCCCCGAGGGCCTTCGCGAACGCGGGAACGTTGATCTCCTCCATCTGCTCGATCCAGCCCCAGCCCTCGTCGTTCCACTCGCTCGTGGTGCCCTCGGCGGGGCTGACCGACTCGATCTCGCTCGCCTCGCTGTTCTCGACGATCGTCTCGGCGAGGTTCGGCGACTCGAAGTGGTCGTAGAGGATCACCTCGATCCCGTTCTCGTTCACGAACTCGATGGTGTCGCCGATGTCGCCCGAGCTCGGCGTCTCGTCTGGCGAGGCCCCGACCGGCGTGTGCAGATCGAAGCCGTAGCGCTCCTCGATGTACTGGAAGGAGTCGTGGCCCGCGAGCACCGCGACGTCGCGTTCCGCCTCCTCGGCGATCCGCTCGAACTCCCCGTCGATCGCGTCGAGCTCCTCCCCGTAGGCCGCGGCGTTCTCCTCGTAGGTCCCGGCGTTGTCGGGGTCGATCTCGGCGAGCGCCTCGGCGATGGTGTCGACCATCTCGCCCACGAGGACGGGGTCGACCCAGACGTGCGGGTCGTAGAACTCGGGGGCCTCCTCGGGGGCGGCCTCGACGACCTCGGCGTCGAGCCCGTCGGTGCTCGTATCGAAGACCACCTCGCCGTCGCTCAGGAGCTCGAAGACGACCTGCGTGCGGCCCTCCTCGAGCCCGGCCATCGCCACTTCGTCGCCGCTCGACTCGATCCCGATGATCTCCTGGGCGCCCTCGGCGATCGTCGCGTCGAGCTGGAACTGCTCGTCCTCGCCCAGCGGGAGCACCCGCCCCTCCTCGTCCTCGAAGACCGCGCCCACGGGAATCGTCTCGTCGAGGGGCACGTCGGGGACGCCGCCGTGCCAGTGATCGCCGTGGAGATAGGCCGTGACCTCGCCCGTCCGCCGGTCGATGACGTCGAGCTCGGCGACCTCGACGGTCGCAGGATCGAACTCGTGGTCGACGGGCTCGACCTCGTCCTCCCCGTGATCGTGATCCCCCTGGTCTCCACCGTCCCACGGGAGGAGCTCACCTTCCAGCCCCGCCATCCCGTCGATGACGGCGACGTCGTCGTAGTCGGCCTCGAGCTGGGCGGCGACGTCCTGGGCCCACGCGAACTCCGGCGTGTCGAGGTAGACGAAGGCATCCGTCCCGGCGATCTCCCGGGCGAGGTCGCCGCCCGGCTCCCAGCCGTGGCCCATCTCGCCGACGTCGACCGGGTTTTCGAAGTCGAACTCCTCGCCGCCGACGTGCTGGGTCCAGTCCCAGATCGCGAAGAACGCGGCGTAGCCGGATCCCTCTCCCCCGCCGTCCCCCTCGACGTCGCTGAGACAGCCCGCGAGCGCCGAGGCGCCGAGCGCCCCCGCGCCGCCACGCAGCAGCGACCGCCGTGTCAGATCCATATCGGGGAGATGGGCTCCCCGATGAAAAGAGTTATTATTCCAAAACAGATTCTTAATAAGTCCGTGGCCGGGAACGAAGCCCGTGATCCGACGGTCCGGAGACTCGATCAGTCAGTGATCGTCGTCGTGGTCGTGGTCGTCGTCATGCCCGTGATCGTCATCGTCGTGACCGTGGTCATGATCGTCATCGTGATCGTGCTCGTCGTCATGACCGTGGTCATCCTCGTCGTCGTGATCGTGACCGTGGTCGTCCTCGTCGTCGAACTCCTCTGCGACCTCGGCGTCGATCGGGGGTGACTCGTAGTCGGCGTGGTCGTCGTGCCAGAGCAGGAAGACGACCTCGGTCAGGCCCTCCTCCTCGCCCGTGACGTCGACGTGGTCGCCGTGGGGCTCGATCCCGACGATCCCCTCCTGGGCCCCCTCGGCGACCTCGGCGTCGAGCTCGTACTCCTCGTCCTCGCCCAGCGGGATCTCCTCGCCCTCCTCGTCGACGAAGACGGCCCCGTACTCGACCGTCTCGTCGATCGGGACCTGGAGCTCGCCGTGCCAGTGGTCGCCGTGAATGTAGGCGACCTCCTCGCCGTCCCCGTCGACGATCTCGAGCCCCTCGACCTCGACGTGGTCGTGATCGTCATCGTCGTGGTCGTCCTCCTCGTCGTCGTGATCGTCCTCACCCTCGTCCTCGGGTTCGCCCTCTTCGGCCTCCCCCTCCTCGCCGCCGTCGGTACAGCCGGCGACCGCCGCGGCCGCCAGTACTCCCCCACTCAGCTTCAGCAGCTCTCTGCGCGTACGTGCCATACCCACCACAAGCGGTAACGGGGACAAAAGTGTTGTTATCTACTGTCCCTCAGTTAATAGATTGACCGTACCTGATCCGTCAGTATTGATAACCTATGATGGATCGCCGGCGACGGGACGCTCCTCGGCATTTGCGAGGCGTTTCAGCCGGGCGGGATCGATCGGGAACAGCGCCTCCGGCGTGCCGGCGGCCGCCCAGACGGTGTCGAACTCCCCGAGGGTGGGATCGAACAGGGCAGGGATTTCGGTATCGTGACAGATCGGCGGGACGCCGCCGATCGACCAGCCAAGCAGCTCCTTGATCCGGCCGGCGTCGGCCATCCCGACCGAGTCGGCGCCCACCGCCTCGGCGACTCGGTCCTCGTCGACACGGTTCGCGCCGCTGGTGACGACCACCACGGGCTCGCCGTCCGCGTCGAAGACGAGGCTGCTCGCGATCTGGGCGACGTCGCAACCGACCGCGTCGGCCGCGGCGGCGGCGGTCTTCGTCCCCTCCGAGAACTCCTCGACCTCGATCTCGAGTCCGTACTCCTCGGCCGCGCGCTTGCGGAACTCGGCCGCGCGTGGATGCATGGCGCCGGCTGCGTACTGCGCCGGCAAAAGCGTGCTCACTCGCCGGTCGGGGTCTCGGCGCGAAAGCGCTCGACACGTTCCCCGTCGGGCAGGGCGGTCATCGCACCCTCCGCGGTGGTCGTCGTCGCCGCGACGGCGTTCCCGAACGCGAGCGCCTCCGCCAGCCCTTCGCCGCCCGCGAGTGCCGCGATCGCCCCCGCAGTGAAGGCGTCGCCCGCCCCCGTCGTGTCGACGGGATCGACCCGGTAGCCCGGGTGGGACGCCTCGTCGTTCCAGGGGGATTCGTCGGTCCCGACCGCGAGCGCGCCCTCGCCGCCCAGCGTCACCAGCGTCGTGTGCGGGCCCCGGTCGCAGGCCGCGCGCGCGAGGTCCGTTCCCTCGCCCTCGATCCCCGCCTCCGCGAGGTCCTCGGGGGTCGCCTTCAGCACGTCCACCTGCGGGAGGATCTCCCCGACCAGCGCCTCGAACTCCTCTCGGTCGTCCCACAGCTCGGGGCGGGCGTTGGGGTCGAACGAGACGGTACAGCCGAACTCGCCCGCGCGTTCCGCGAGTTCGAGGGTCGCAGCCCGGGAGGGATCGCTCGCGAGGGTGACGCCGCCCAGGTGGACCCACGAGACGCGTTCCAAGAGGGCGTCGTCGATCGTTCCGGGCTCCATGCGCGTGTCGGCCGTGCGGTCCCGGTAGAAGCTGAACTCGCGGTCGGCCTCCTCGTCGTGGGAGACGAACGCCAGCGTCGTCTTCGCGTCGGGGTCGCGCTCGACGAGGCGCTGGGGGAGGTCGTGTGATTCGAGGGTCTCGATGAGGTCCTCGCCGAAGGGGTCGCCCCCGACCCGTGTCCAGAACCAGGGCACCTCGCCGAGCGCGGCGAGCCCGACGGCGACGTTCGCGGGGGCGCCGCCCGGGCGACGGGTGAACGTCTCGACCTCCCGGAGCGAGCCGGGCCGGTCGGGAAGGAAATCGATCAGCGTCTCGCCCGCCACGAGGATATTCGGGTCCGCCATACCCCACCTCCAGACGACACGACCAAAGACGTAGCGGTCGGGGCCGACCCGTCGAGCCGCGCGGGACGATCGGGGCCTCGATTCCCGATCGAGCGATAATGAGTAGCTAACCGGAAACAGTATTTTAGGAAACCCGAAAACAAGTTTTTCACAAAGCAATCTTTAAGTGGAAGGGCGTCGTAGACGGAAGTGAGATGAGCACCCAGAAATCCGTCCGACAGCAGGCCGATACCGTCGAGGAGAACCCGATCCGGCTCGACAAGGAGAAGGCAGAGCAGGTGATCGACGCGCTGAACACCGATCTTGCCAACCTCTACGTGATCTACCACCAGCTCAAGAAGCACCACTGGAACGTCGAGGGCGCGGAGTTCCGCGACCTGCACCTGTTCCTGGAGGAGGCCTACGAGCACGCCGAGGAGCGCGCGGACATCATCGCCGAGCGCGCCCAGGCCATCGGCGGCGTTCCGGTCTCGGGTCCCTCGAACCTCGAGGAGCGCGCGACCGTCGAGTTCGAGGGCGAGGACGTCTACGACGTGCGCACCTCGCTGTCGAACGATCTGGAGATCTACGCCGAGACGATCGAGCGGATGCGCGAGCACGTCCAGCTGGCGGGCGACCTGGGCGATTACGGTAGCGAGGAGGTCCTGCGCGAGACGCTCGTGATCATCGAGGACGACGCCCATCACTTCCACCACTACCTCGAGGACGACACCCTCGTCACCGAGGAAGCGGTCCACGAGTAATCCGGCTGCTTCGGTATTCGTTTCTTTTTCGCGAGCGAGAAACGCCGTTAGTCGGGACTCCGTGAGCTCCGTCCGAGAGCGATCGCGTTACCGGGAGAGCGAGACGGTGTGGTCGGTCGCGATCCAGCCGTCGCTGTTGCCGTCCTCGGTGAAGACGGTTCTGTCGGGCGATGTCCGGAGAGCGGAGACGGTGGCGGCGGGCTCCTCCTGCTCGTCGGTCGGCTCGACGTCGTGTCCGTCCGTGACTGCCATGTATCGACTTAGGTGGGCCTAAACGCATATAGGTTTTGGTCGACCTAAGGACGGCCGATCCCGCAGCCCGAGATCGGGGTGCAGTCGACGCCCCGTTCCTCGAGGGCGTCGATCAGGACGTTCAGCCCGATCGCGTCGCTCGCGATGTGACCCGTCACGACGAGGTTCTTGTCCTCGAACTCCCCGCGCAGCTCGCGGGCGTCGCCTGCGCCGACGTGGATGTAGAGGACGGTGTCGATCTCGTTCTCGAAGTACGCGCGGGCGACGTCGGCCCCGCCGTTGGTGCCGGCGGCGTGGTGGACCGCGACCTCGCCGAGGTCGTTGCCCTCCTCGCCCACTCGGACCTCGACGTCGGTCGCCGCCTCCCCGAGCTCGGGGATCCCCGCGAGCGCGTCGACGAACTCGCCGACCGAACTCCCATCGTCCATGTCCTCCGCGATCTCGACGAACCGCCGGCGGCCGATCTCGTCGGGCGCGAGGTGAATGTTCATATAGGGCTGTTCGAGCAGCTCCGCGACGCTGGGGTCGTGGCGGTAGTTCGAGCTGTGCGCGCCGAGCTCGACGTCCTCGCGCAGGTCGGCGATCGCCGCCTCGGCCTCGCTCTCGGGGACGCCGTGGACGGTCATGAACTCGATCTGGCGATCGAGCACGTCGGTGAACTCGAGGCGCGCGCCCTCGCCGACGGGGTGGTGGGCCAGCGCCAGGTCGTAGCCCTCGCGCTCGGCGAGCTGGACCTCGGGGCTCTCGAGGTCGATCCCGACGAGCGCGCTTTCGATCCTCTCGCCGGGGACGTAGATCTGGCTGTCGGCGGGAACCGCGCCCCAGTCGACGAGGTCGAGGCTGAGCTGCATGATCTCCTGCGTGGAAAGTCCCATATCCCCGGGCGTCGTCCCACGCTCCTGTACCCCCGGAAACCGGCAAGGGAAAGGCGGGGTCCCGCAGGGTTACTCCTCGGGGTCTTCGGCCACCCCGAGGGTCGCGATGGCGTGGACGGCGTCCTCGACGGTCAGGTCGACGTCGCGGACGCGCTCGGCGGGGACGTGCATCACGAACCCGTTGGACGTCGGGTTCGGCCCCAGCGGGATCATGACCGTCAGCATCTCCTCGACGTCGGCACCCTCGCGGATCTCCGGCGGCGTCTCGGCCGTCAGGAAGCCCAGCATGTAGGAGTCCTGGTGGGGGAACTCGACGAGCTTCACGTCCTGGAACTGGTCGTTCTCGTCCTCGAAGAGGACCTCGCTCGCCTGATGAACGCTGGTGTAGAGCGAGCCGATCAGCGGCAGGTCCTCCATGCGCTCGTGGAAGCCCGCGGCGAACGACGAGCCGGTGGTGCGCTCGGCGACGAACCCGACGAGGACGAACAGCCCGAGCAGCGAGGCGAGCGTCGCCAGCTGGATCACCACCGCGGGCAGGGAGTTGCCCGGCCAGAGCAGCTCGACGGCCCCGACGACCGGCGAGAGCATCCCCAGGATGAACTGGAGGACGAACAGCAGGATCGCAAGCGTCAGGACCAGCGGGATCGTGATCGCGATCCCCTTGACGAACCACTTCCACAGCGCCGACCGCGAACCATCTGCCATGGCCGCGGTAGATCGCCGCCTCTCGAAGCCCTTTCGGTAGTTCCAACCCCGGCAAGGCCCTCGGGGGTCGCCACGGCTTTTCCCCTCCTCCCCGTAGCGAGCGCGATGACCGAAACCGAGGACGAGGACCCGGACCTCCTCAGCCCGCTCGCGATCCGCGGGACGGAGCTTCCCAACCGCGTGATGGTCTCGCCGATGTGTCAGTACTCCTGCGAGGAGAGGGACGGGATCGCCACCGAGTGGCACCGGACCCACCTGAACTCGCGGGCGGTGGGCGGCGCCGGCGTCGTCATGACCGAGGCGATGGCCGTCTCGCCCGAGGGCCGGATCACCCCCGAGGACCTGGGGATCTGGAGCGACGAGCACGCCGAGGCGCTCGCCCCGATCACCGGGTTCGTCCGCGAGCAGGGAAGCGTCCCGGCGATCCAGCTCGCCCACGCCGGCCGGAAGGCGAGCAAGTCCCGTCCGTGGGAGGGCAGCGAGCCCGTCCACCCCGAGGACGGCGGTTGGGAGGTGGTCGCCCCGAGCGAGACGTCCTGGCCCTACGACGGCAAGGCACCCGAGCAGCGCGCGATGAGCCAGAGCGATATCGAGGGGTTCGTCGAGGACTTCCGGCGGGCCGCCGAACGGGCCCTGGAGATCGGCTTCGAGGTCGCGGAGGTCCACGCCGCCCACGGCTACCTGCTCCACGAGTTCCTCTCGCCGGCGACCAACGACCGCGACGACGAATACGGAGGTGACTTCGAGAACCGCACCCGGCTGACCCGGGAGGTCACCCAGACGGTTCGGGAGGTCTGGCCCGACGAGAAGCCCGTCTTCGTCCGGATCTCGGGCACCGACTGGCTGCCCGACCAGGACTCCTGGACGATCGAGGAGTCGATAGAACTGGCCGACGAGCTCCACGAGCTCGGCGCGGACCTGATCGACGTCTCCAGCGGCGGGCTCGACCCCACCCAGCAGCTGCCCGAGGAGGGGTCGGTCGGCCAGCTCCCGCTCGCCGAGCGGATCCGCGAGGAGACCGACTCCGACATCGCCGTGGGCGCGGTCGGCGGGATCACCGAGGCCGAGCAGGCCGACTCGCTGATCCGCGAGGGGCGGGCCGACCTCGCGATCATCGGCCGGAAACACCTCCGGGACCCCTACTTCACGCTGCACGCCGCCCGGGAGCTCGACGCCGCGGATCGCGTCGAGACGCCGCCGCAGTACCAGCGCGGGTTCTAACTCGAGCCTTTTTCCGGTCGCCCGTCCAAGGGGGGCGTATGACACGCGACGACGACCTCGAGGAACGGGTCGACGAGCTCCAGCGCTCGCTCGAGGAGCTGCGCCGGGAGATCGAGCCCCGACCGCCCCGCGGCCCCGGCGGGCTTCCCCGGCCGCCGACGCCGGGCGAGCTCGTCCGCTTCGCCGACCAGCAGGCGATCCCGACCGCCATCGCGGTGCTCGAGGCCAACGTCCGGGCGCTCGAACTGCTGCAGGGAGCGCTTCGCCTCGCCGATTCCGGGCGCGCCGCCGGCGAGGAGGCCGACCGGACCCGCAGGCGCGCCGAGGACGTGAGCCGCCGGAGCCTCGACCGGCTCGACGCCGTCCTCGAGGACCTCCAGGAGGCCACCCGCGGGGACACCCTTCCCGAGGGCGGCGACGCCCGCGACATCCTCCAGGAGGCCCGCGACCTGCGCGAGGAGATCGCCGAGCGGATCGGCGAGGCCGACCGCGAGCGCCAGCGTTCGCGGTCCCGATCGAGCGGGTCGCGCGGCTCGGGGGCCGAGTCCGAGGGATCGACCGCCGACGGCGGCGTCGAGATCGACGTCGAGGACGAGCTCGACTCGATCCGCGCGGAGCTCGAGGACGGCGAGGAGGACGACGGGACCACGACGAACGACCCGGACGACGAAAACGACAGCGACGACAACGGCGGATCGGAGAACGATACGTGACGTCGGGCCGACGCGGTTACATCCGGACCTGGTCCTCGAAGTCCCAGTCGGACGGGATCTCGGCGTCCGCGCGCTCGCGGTCGATCCCGTAGAGCGATCCGTCGGCGGTTCGAGCGAGGACGACCAGCATCGCCTCGAAGATCTGCCGGGAGCGGAACTCGCTGTCGCCGAGGGTCCCGCCGGCGTTCTCGAACAGCACGCTCCCGCGGCCGGCGAGCCCGTGGCCGTTGCGCCCGATCCCGCGGTAGGTGCCGCCGGGGTACTGCGAGACGTGGACGAGGTCGTCGTCCATCACGTCCTCCAGGTGCTCGTGGATCGCGATACACATCTGCTGGGAGAGCTCCTGGGCGTCGTCGGGCACCCCCTCGGCGATCGGCCAGAACGTCGAGGCCGAGACGGACTCGTTCTCGGGGTACTCCGTCAGCGGGCTCTGTTTGTTGTGGAAGTCGAGGATCCACTCGTTGTCGATCTCCTTCGAGCGGTCGATCAGGAGCTGGGTCTCGGGGACCGGGTTCTCGGGGTACTCCTCGGGGAAGTTCTCGTAGAGCGGGCTCTCCTCCCAGTCGAAGAAGTGATACCGGTTCGAGTCCCAGCCCTGGCCCTCGACGGCGAAGATGCCCGTCCCGTCGGCGTCGATGTCCGCGTCGGGGTCGTCCTCGGGTGCGTCCGGATCGTGGTTGACCCGCGTGCGCTGGACGTGGCCGTCGGGGTTGAGCCGCGGGAACAGGTGCAGCGCCACGTTATCGAGCACCCGCTCGGCCGCCTCGCTCTCGCCGACCGCGAGGTGGTGCAGGCCCGCCAGCACCCCCTCCGTGAGCAGCACCTCGTCGGCGTGCTGTTCGGCGTGAACGATCACGGACGTGTCGCCGTCGCCGACGATCGCCTCCCAGATCGGCCGGCCCTGTTTCGAGGTCCCCGGACAGGAGATCTCGACCTCTCGGTCCGAGGCGCCCTGGATGTACTCCAGAACGTCGAGGATCTGCTCGTTGGTGATGACGTCCGCCTTCTCGACGAACCCGAGGCCGACGTCGACCTCGGAGGAGCCGCCGACGTTCGCCGATGCCGCGCCGGTACCGGCCATCGCCGCCGCCACTCCGCCCATTGCTTTCAGAAAGTCTCGCCTTTCAATATCCATGCGACGGCGTAGAATCGTATATCGTACGAATAAGATTTTCCTGGGTAGATAATTATATCTAGACGGGATATTGTGTTTTCGGTATGTGACGGGGCCGGGGATAGCCGGGCGGCGGCCACCCGAGAAAGCGAAGCGACGCCGGGCGAACCGGCTCTCCGTTCGGTTCGAACCGACCGGTCGGGGACTCCTTACCGGGTCGGTTCGAACCGATAGCCGTCCCAGTCCTGACTCTCGGGCTCTCGGATCCCCGCGCCGGGTTCGCGCAGCTCCTCGACGTAGGTCGGCCGGACCTCGTCGCCGATTTCGATCTCGTCGGTCGTGAGCTGGCCGAGGACCCTGACCGGTTGGTCCTCCACGTCGAGCTCGACGATCGCCAGGTGGTTCGGTTGGCGCACGCCCGGCGGCGTCGCCTGCGAGGTGGTCCAGGTGATCACCGTCGCGGTCTCCTCGCTCAGGTCGATCTCCTCTTCCGGTTCGCCGCCCTCCGGCCCCACCGGGTGTCCGGGGTACGTGATCGTGCCGTCGTCGTACTTGGTTGCTTTCAGTGTCATTGTGGACCCTCCATGATCGCGGTGAGGACGCAGTTACCAAAGCCACCGACGTTACACGCGAGGCCGACGTCGGCCTCGACCTGTCGGGGACCCGCCTCGCCGCGGATCTGCTGGTATATCTCGTAGATCTGTGCGACGCCGCTCGCACCCAGCGGGTGGCCCTTCGACTTGAGGCCGCCCGAGGTGTTGATCGGTAGCTCGCCGTCCCTGTCGGTAACGCCCTCCTCGACGGCCTTCCAGCCCTCGCCCTTCTCGAAGAAGCCCAAGTCCTCGCTCTGGAGGAACTCGAGGATCGTGAACATGTCGTGGAGCTCGGCCACGTCGATGTCGTCGGGATCCCGACCGCTCATCTCGTAGGCCTCGCGGCTGCTCTCGACGACCCCGCCCATCACGGTCGGGTCGTCGCGCTCGTGGACGACCTGGGTGTCGGTCGCGCCCGCGATGCCCGTGAGCAGCACGTAGTCGTCGGTGTACTCCTCGGCCTTCGACTCGGGACACATGAGCAGCGCCCCCGAGCCGTCGGTGATCGGACAGAAGTCATAGAGCCTGAGGGGATCGGCCACGATCGGCGACTCCAGTACCTCCTCTAGGCTTACCTCCTTCTGGAACTGCGCGTGGGGGTTATCGACGCCGTTCTTGTGGTTCTTCACGGCGACCTTCCCGAGGCTCTCGCGGGGAGCGTCGTACGTGTCGAGGTAGAGCCGGGCGGTGAGCCCCGCGAACGAGGGCAGCGTCACGCCGTGTTTGTACTCGACTGGGTGGGTGATCGAGGCGATCACGTCGGTCGACTCGCCCGTCGAGCGGTGGGTCATCTTCTCGCCGCCCACCAGAAGGGTGAGATCGCTCGCCCCGCTCGCGACCGACTGCCAGGCGGCGTACGCACCCGCGGCCCCGCTCGAGCTCGTCTGGTCGATGCGCTGGGTGTAGGCGGGCATCGCCCCGAGATCGTGGGCCAGCATGTTCATGATGCCCGTCTGTCCCTCGAACTCCCCGCTCGCCATGTTCGAGGTGTAGAGGTGCTCGAGCTCGCTCGGTTCCACGTTCGCGTCGTCGAGACAGTCGAGCGCGGCCTCGGCGAGGAGGTCGCTGAGCCACCCCTCCCGCTTTCCGAACTGGGTCATCGACGCGCCGATGATCGCTACGCGTTCCATAGCCCCCACTCACGCGGCAGGGATTTATGTGCTGTGTTGTCGTGACCCGTTCACTGGGCCTTCAGCGAGTAGGCGATCAGACAGAAGCCCGCGAGGACGAACAGCCCCTCGATGACCACGCCCAGCGCGAGCCAGACGCCGAGCAGCTCGTAGGCGGTCCCGCCGAGCACGGAGCCCAGCACGACGAGCCCGAACCCGCCGGCCAGCAGCCCGAGCGGACGGCTTCCGGTCCGTCGGTAGGCCTTGAACGCGAAGTAGGTCACCAGGCCGCCGACGACCGCGACCAGCGTCTTCACCACGATCAGCGCGATCGTCACCCACTCGGGGGCGGTCTCGTGGACCATCTCAGACCCCCTTGCGGACCTCGGACCAGAGGTCCGCGAGCCGTTCATCAGTGGTTCGCGAGGGGCGGACGATCGCCATATCGAGCTCCCGCTCCTCGGCGAGGGTGAGCAACACCTCCTCGAAGCGGAGCCGATAGCGGGCGGTGTGGCGGCCGTCCGAGCGGATCTCGGTCAGCTCCTCGAGCAGCGTCGCCTCGGTCAGCGCCTCGAGCTTCCGGTAGGTCGTCGAGAGAGGGATGTCACAGCGTTCGGAGATCTCGCTTGCGGTCATCGGTTCCTCCAGATGCCGGACGATCGTTCGACAGTCCTCGTCGTAGAGCGCCTTGAGGACGGTGTCGACCCCGGGGGGCTTCGGGTCGGCGAACGAGTTCCGGACCATTCGGGTTACGTTTATCGATGAGTGATATAATTCGTGTGGCTTCGTTCCGACGCCGAGGACGTCCCCGGTCACCCGAGGACGTACCGCAGGCGCGGGTGGCGTTCGACCAGGGGTTCGCCGTCGACCTCGTAGCGCTCAAGGACCGCGTCGAGCCCGTAGACCCGACCGGCCGCCAGCGCGCCGATCGCGAGGAAGACGATCAGATAGACCAGATCCGAGGTGGCGAAGCCGGTGAGGACCTCGTAGGCGCCCGCCATCTCCCAGTTGCCGAAGTAGAACGCGACCATCTGGAGGCCCCCGAAGAACGCCGCCAGACGGACGAGTCCACCCACGAGCAGACCGAGCCCGATCAGGAGCTGGCCCCACGGGATCGCGACGTCGATCACGGCGACCAGCGCGGGGATCTCGGCCATCGCGCCGTAGACGCCCGCAAGCGGGCTCGTCGGGTCGACGTTCGCCAGATAGCCCGCCGCCGAGAACTCCCCGAGGAGCTTCCCGAGCCCGGCGGTCAGGAACACCAGCCCCATCACCAGCCGGAGCCCGAGCGCGGCACCTGCCGTCCAGCTCACGGGTTCTTCGGCCGTCCGGTTCTCGAAGCGCGTCTCGTGTCGGGTCGTTGTGGCCATCGTTTTGCACCTCTTACAGGTGATCGTTGGCCGGCGAAGGTGATATACCGGCGAGACGATTCCCGCTAAACGAGAAACAACTAGTTCACAATTTATCCAAGGACCGTGCCGGGAGATCAACAGCGGTGAAACTGAAAGAACCGTCTCGACGGGTCAGAGGTCCATCCCGCCGTTGACGTCGATGACCTCGCCGGTGATGTAGGAGGCGGGGGGGCTCGCGACGAACGCGACGGTGGAGGCGATCTCCTCGACGGTGGCGAAGCGACCCAGCGGGATCTCCGACTGGATCTTCTCGCGTACCCGTTCGGGGATCCCCTCGACCATCTCGGTCGCGGTGAAGCCGGGCGCGACGCAGTTGGCCGTCGAGCCGCTGTCGGCGAGCTCGAGCGCGAGCGTCCGGGTGAGACCGAACATTCCGCTCTTGGCGGCGGCGTAGTTCGCCTGCCCGAGGTTGCCCTGCTTGCCGACGATCGAGGAGATGTTGATGAGCCGGCCCTCGTCGGCGTCGGCGATGTCGTCGAAGAACTCCTTGGTGCAGACGAACGCGCCCGTGAGGTCGACCTCGATGACGCGGTCCCACTCGGCGCGGGTCATCTCCGAGAACAGCGTGTCGACGTTGATGCCGGCGTTGTTCACGAGGACGTCGACGGAGCCGAACCGGTCCTCGACCTCCTCGTGCATCGCAGCGACCTCGGCCTCGTCGGTGACGTCGGCCTGGGTCGCTATGGCCGATCCGCCCGCGGTCTGGATCCCGTCGACGACCTCCTCGGCCGCGCCCGCCGAGGCCCGGTAGTTGATCGCGACGTCAGCCCCCTCGCTCGCCAGCTCCTCGGCGATTCCGCGCCCGATACCCCTCGATGATCCCGTGATCAGACAGGTACGATCCTCGAGTGTCATGGTGAATCCGGAGACGGACGGCCCGCTCCGATGTGTGATATGTTACCGTCACCTCCTAAGTGTTGTCCCGCAGGGGCTGTGGGCGCGACGTCCGGGTCGAAGCCGGTTCAGTTCCCGGTGCGGTCGGCCGCCTCGTCGACCCAGCCCTCGACCAGCTGGTCGGAGGAGACGTCGATGCGGTCCGCGATCTCGGCGGGCTCGGCCTCGGCCAGCGCCCCGACGTCCGGGACCCCCGCGTCACGGAGGCGCTCGGCGAAGGTGGGGCCGATGCCGGAGATCGTCTCGAGGTCGCCGTCCGCGCCGCTGGAGACGTCGATCTCCGTGTCGTCGGTCCCCGCGTCGACGTCGCCCTCGTCGGCGGTCGTGCCGTCGGGCGTCGCCGCTTCTGCGCCGTCGGGCTCGTCGACCGCGTGCTCCTCGTCGGTGCCGGCCTCGTCGCCCGCGACGTCCTCCGCGAGGGCGGCGTCGGGCTCGTCGGGCTCCGTGATCGGCTCGGCGTCGGGCTCGTCGGACTCGTCCGTTCCCGAGCGCTCGGCGTACCACTCACAGACGCTCGGCCAGAGCTCGGCGTGGGACTTCGAGGAGACCGACAGGCCGATGTGGCCCGTCGGGAACTCCATGACCTCGGTGTCCTCGCTGGCGGCGAGCTCGTTGAACGGTTTGCTCGCCTCCGGCGGGATCAGGTGGTCGTACTCGCCGACGATCTGGAGCAGCGGCATGTCGACCTCCGAGAGGTCGACGTGCTTCTCGCCCAGATAGAACTCGTTCTCGGCGAGCTTGTTCTCCTGGTAGATGTCGGTCAGGAACTGCTCGTAGGCCGCGCCCGCGACGTCGATCCCGTCGCCGATCCACTGCTCCATGCGCGCGAAGTTCTCGACGAACTCCTCGTCCTCGATGTTGTCGTAGAGCTGGACGTACTTCGTGAGGAAGTTCTGGACGGGGTCCATGGTCGCGAAGCCGATGTCGAGGAAGTCCGCGGGGACGTTGCCGAAGGCGTCGGTGACCGCCTCGGGCGAGTAGTACTCCTCGTCGCCCCACTGTTCGAGGACGCCGCCGGTTCCCGTGAAGCACAGCCCCGCGGCCATCAACCCTAAATTCCGGACCTTCTCGGGGTGGAGCGCGGCGTACATCACGCTCATCGTCCCGCCCATGCAGTAGCCGAGCACGTTGATCGCGTCCTGGCCCGAGCGCTCGCGGACGACGTCGACGCAGTTGTCGGTGTATCGATCGACGTAGTCCTCGAGGGTGAGCGCCGCGTCCATCGTCGAGGGCTCGTTCCAGTCGATCATGTAGACGTCGAACCCGTTCTCGAGCAGGTTTCGGATGACGCTGCGATCGGGCTGGAGGTCGAGGATGTACGGCTTGTTGATCAGCGCGTAGACGATCAGGATCGGGACGTCGTGGGTCTCCTCGGCCTGGGACTCGTAGTACAGCAGCTCGAGCTTGTTCTCGGTGTAGACGACCTCGCTCGGCGTCTGGCCCACCTCTACTTCGGCCATCCGTTCGAGCTGCTCGGGCGAGTCGGTGCCCTTCTCGATCGTCTCGGCGGCCCGCTCCCAGCCCTGGCGGTAGAGGTCGAACCCCACCGTGAAGGGACTGCTGGTCATTCCTCGTCCCCGCCTTCGAGGTGCTCGATGACGGTATCGAGCTTCTTCTCGACGGCGTGCTGGCGCCGTTCGAGCTCGATCAGGCGCTCGCCGACCTCCTGAACGTCGTTCTTCGTCGCGAAACCGAGGTTGTGGAGCGTCTCGTCGGCCATCTCGTCGATCTCCTGGCGGTACTCGAGGGCCTCCTCGACGGTCTTCCCGGTCGCGGCGGCGAAGGCCGTCGTGTCGGTGACGTCCTTGAACGCCTCGTTGGCGGCGCTCAGCCAGATGTCACGGAACTCCTCCGGTTGAACGTCCTCGCCCGAGGCGAGGTCCATCGATCGTTCGTAGGCGCGCTGGGAGGCGTCCATCCAGGTGGTGTAGGCGTTCGCGTAGCCCTCGGCGCCCTCCTCGAACTGCTGGGGGTCGGTCGACTCCTCGACGGCCTCGACCCAGGACTCGACGAACGAGGCCTGGGCCTCGACGTTCTGCTCGAGGGACTCGGCGAACTGCTGGTTCATCGACTGCATGAATTCGTTCCACTGTTCGGGGTCCGCCATCGGGGGTTCCGTATCTGTCATGATATATGCTGTGTGATCCGCTACCAAAAAGGTAGGTCTCTGCTTACTGCTCGAGCGCGTCCTCGGTGGACTCGACCGCGATCTCGGTCTGCTCCTCGGCCTGCTGGCTGGCCTCGACGGCCATTCCGGTCGAGTCGTCGGCCATCGACTCGAGCTGCGAGACGAACGTGTCGTAGGTCTCGGCGTTCTCCTCGGCGAGCTGCTCGAGGTTGTCCCACGACTGCTCGTGGAGGTCGAGGAACATCGCGAACTGCTCGTCGACGGCCTCGTGGACCTCCCGGACGCCCATGGCGTCGGCGCCGGCGTCCTCGAGGGCCTCGAAGTAGGCGTCGACCGCCCGCTGGGTCGCCTCGACGTTGCGGCGCTGGGTCGACTCCTGGACGTCGAAGGTGTCGCGGTAGGCCTCGAAGGCGTCGTGCTGGAGCTTCAGCCCCTGCTTGAACAGCTCGTTGCTCTGGTTGATCATCGTGCGCTGTGCGTCGAACATCGGGTTCATGAATGTGTCAGTCATCGTTGGAAGTGTCTCCGTTGGTCGCGTTGAGGGGGATGACGATCGTCTGAACGATGTCGCCCTCGTCGATTCCGAGCGCCTCTCGTTCCGCGTCGGGGATCGAGATCCGGCCGCCGCTCTGGACGCGCGTCTTGAACGTCGCCGCGCCCATGCTCATCGCTGAGAGCTGGGACAGCCCGCCCATCGACTGCGGTCCGGTCGCGTTCATCCCCGACAGCCACTGCGAGAACAGCTTCTGCTGCTGTTCGACGGCCTCTTCGCTGGCCTCCTGCATCTGATCCGCGAACATCGCGGGCGGCCACCACGTAGCGTCGGCGTCGTTCGTCATCTACCCGAACCAACGCCCTCCGACGGGATAAGTCTTACCCTCAGATACCGTTGTATGGTTCTCAATGGTTTCAGACGTCCCCAGCGGATCGAGAGCCATCGCCAAATACTTTAGGAAGGCCTAAAAAGACTGCACGAGGTCCGGGTTCCGTCCCTCGACTATCCTCGTTCCCGGCCGTCGAAACCGGAAACTACTTGTGTTTTAGGTCGGCCTAAATCAGATATGGCAGATCAGGCATCCGACGCTATGGTGGATCGACGACGGTTCCTCGGCTACACGGGGGCGACACTGTTCGGCACGGCCGCCCTCGCGGGCTGTACGGACGACGAGAACGGCGACGGGGAGGGCGCCGACGGCGGGAACGGAGACGGCGCGGCCGGGGCGCTCGCGGAGGCCGAGCCGCTGGGCGAGCCGGTTGACTCGACGGCGGTCTCCTGGGACGACCTCGGCGACCTCGAGGGCGAGCTCACGATCTACTCGGGCCGAACGCCCGACCAGATCGACGCGGCCTTCGAGGCCCTGGAGGACGAGTACGAGGGGTTCACCGTCAGCCGGAACTACGCCGACAACGACGTCCAGGTCAACCAGCTCATCGAGGAGGGCGAGGCCACGCCGGCCGACCTGTTCTACTCCCAGGACCCCGGCGCGCTGAACGCGCTCGAAGGGGAGGGGCTCCTTCAGGAGCTGCCGGGAGACCTCGTCGACGCCGTTCCCGAGAGCTACCGCCACCCCGACGGGGTCTGGACCGGCGTGACCGGCCGGACCCGCTCGATCCAGTTCAACACCGAGCGCTGGGAGGGCGACGCCGAGGACTTCCCGACGGACATCATGGAGTACGCGACCGACGAGCGCTTCCAGGGGGTCATCGCTACCAGACCGAACTCGGGCACCTTCCGCGGGTTCATCCAGGCGATGGTCGAGCTCGAGGGCGAGGAGGAGACCCGCGAGTGGGTGCGTGCGATGGTCGAGGAACAGGACGTCCAGCTCTTCGAGGGCGGCTCCGACCAGGCGGAAGCCGTCAACCGCGGGGGCGACGACGACCCGATCGTCGCGCTGGGCAACAGCTACTACGCCGCCCGCATCCTCAACGAGGACCCCGACGCGCCGATCGACCTGGCGTTCACCGAGAACGACGCCGGCTGCCTGTTCAGCGTCGCGGGCGTCGGCGTCCTGAACGATCTAGAGGACCCCGAGCTGGTCGCGGAGTTCGTCCGCCACCTGCTCGCGGCGGAGGGCCAGGAGTTCATGATGGAGGCCAACGGCGAGTACCCCGTCGTCGAGGGCGTCGACTACGTCGGCGAGCTGCCCGACCTCGAGGAGATCAACCCGCCGGAGTTCGACCTCAGCGACTTCGACATGGACCTCCAGGAGGCACAGAACCTCCTCGACGAGGAGGGGATGACGGTCTGACGGCGACCGAAAACCACGGTACGACGTTCCTGTCGGCTCCTCCGTCGCTTGAGGCCGTCCGTTAGAGCCGAACCAACAGGCACAAACAGACGGGTTGCGCAGTTGGGACCAGGACGGGGGTTACGCGAGAGGCGATGAAACCGATCACGACCTACTTCGACAGCGACGGGCGGTTCGAGTCGCTCGGGGAGCGACTCGGCGAGACCGATCGCTCGGCGCTCGCCCTGGCGGCGATCAGCGCCGTCATCGCCTTTCTCGTGATCTCCCCGATGTTCTGGCTGCTCTGGCGCGCCTCGACGGTCGATCCGGCGCGCGCCTACGGGCTGATCGTCTCCTCGCAGACGGCGACGATCACGCTCAACAGCGTCCTCCTGATGCTCGCGGTCACCCTGTTTTCGATCCTGCTCGGCGTCCCGCTCGCCGTGCTCACCACGCGGACGGACCTCCCCTATCCGCGCTTCTGGACCGTCGTCGCCGCGCTCCCGCTGGTCATCCCGAGCTACATCGGCGCGATCGCGTTCGTCTCGATGTTCGGCTCGGGCGGGCAGATCGACTCGCTGTTCGGGATGACGATCCCGCGCGTCGACGGGCTGCGGGGGGCGACGTTCATCATCACCCTCTATACCTACCCGTACGTCTTCCTCACGACCCGGGCGGCCCTGCTGTCGATGGACAGCTCGCTCGTCGACGCCGCCCGCACGCTCAACGCCGGGCGTCTCGACGCCTTTCGCCGGGTCACGCTCCCGCAGATCAGGCCGGGTATCGCCGCCGGCGCGCTGCTGGCCGGCCTCTATGCGATCTCCGACTTCGGCACGCCGGCGTTCATGGGGGCCGGCGTCTTCACGAGCACGATCTACTGGGAGTTCAGCGGCTTCGCCGTCGAGTACGCCGCGCTGCTCGCCCTGCAGCTGATCGCGATCGTCGCCGTCGTCCTCGTCATCGAGGCGGGCATCGGCAGCGACGAGGACGCGAGCGGCGCCACGGGCGCGGGCGGCGCCATCCGGCTCGGGGCCTGGAAGTGGCCGGCGATGGGCTTCGTCTCGCTGATCGGGATCGTCACGCTCGTCGTCCCGGTCGCGATCTTCACGAACTGGCTGGTCCGCAGCGTCGGCGACCCCATCCCCGCACTGGAGTTCCAGGCGGAGTTCGCCGCCAACTCGGTCTACCTCGCCCTCCTGGCCGCGCTGGTCGCCTGTGCGTTCGCCCTGCCGGTCGCCTACTACTCCGGGCGGTCGAACTCGCTGGTCGCGCGGGTGCTCGAGCGGGCGACCTACGTCGGCTTCGCCGTCCCGGGGGTCGTCATCGGCCTCGCGCTCGTCTTCCTGGGCACGCGCACGCTGCCCTCGTTCTACAGACAGGGCGTCTGGCTGCTCGTCTTCGCCTATGTCGTGCGCTTCCTCCCGCAGGCGGTCGGCACCGTCCGCTCGTCGGTGCTGCAGGTCGACACCGCGACCCTTGAGGCCGCCCGCACGCTCAACGCCGGTCCCCTCGAGACGTTCCGCCGGGTCACGCTGCCGCTGATCCTGCCGGGCGTGATCGCCGGCGGGATCCTCGTCTTCCTGACGACGATGAAGGAGCTGCCGATGACGCTGATGCTCCAGCCCATCGGGATGGACACGCTGGTCATCGTCATCTGGGGCGCCCAGAACGCCCTCGCGTACCGCTACGCGGCGGTCCCGGCCCTGCTGCTCGTCCTCATCTCCGGGCTGACGATGGTCGTCTTGCTGCGCCAGGAGGGCTACGGCGTCGGCTGAGTCGGTGATCGCCCGGTCCGAATCGGTTTAGGAAAGCCTAAATCCCTCCCGGTCAAACCGTCCCACGAACCGACCGTGGGTACGCACCGACTCGGGGGGACGGGAAACGGCCGCGGATGGCCGCCACAGGAACGAACGGCCAGCGACGGGACCGCGACGCCACCCACCATCGACCGTCTCCGCGCCCCCCGATATCGCCGCCCGAACCGAGCCGCCCCCTCGTGTTTCGGCTCGGACCCCGAGGACCGGTGTGAGACGAGGGGATGAGAACCATGTCCGCCAGAAACGACTACATCGACCGACGCGAGACGACCGAGACGACCCGGCCCGCAGACGAGCGAGGCCAGCAGTCGACGGCGGAGGCCGTCCTCGAACTCGACGGCGTCACGAAGAGCTTCGGAAGCGAGTGTGCCGTCGAGGAGCTCTCGCTCCCGGTCCGCGAGGGCGAGCTGCTGACGCTGCTCGGCCCCTCGGGCTGCGGGAAGACGACGACCCTGCGCCTGATCGCGGGGCTCGAACGACCCGACGGCGGGTCGATCCGGGTCGGCGGGGAGCGGGTCGCCGCCGGCGACGAGCGCTCGTTCGTCGCACCCGAGCGCCGCGACGTCGGCGTCGTCTTCCAGGACTTCGCGCTCTTCCCCCACATGAGCGCCGCCGAGAACGTCGCGTTCGGGCTCGACGACTGGGACGACGAGGCCCGCGAGGCCCGCGTCGAGGAACTGCTCGAGCTGGTGGGGCTCGCCGACCACGCGGCGAGCACGCCCGACGAACTCTCGGGCGGGCAGAAACAGCGCGTCGCGCTCGCGCGCTCGCTCGCGCCCGAGCCCGAGATCCTCCTGCTCGACGAGCCCTTCTCGAACCTCGACGTCGATCTGCGCGTCGAGATGCGCGAGGAGGTACGCCGGATCCTTAAGGAGGCCGGCGTGACGGGGGTCTCGGTGACCCACGACCAGGAGGAGGCGATGTCGATCTCGGATCGCGTCGCCGTGATGAACGACGGACAGCTGATGCAGGTCGGGCGCCCAGAGGAGGTCTTTCAACACCCCGAATCGCGCTTCGTCGCGGGCTTTCTGGGCCACGCGAGCTTCCTCTCGGCGTCGGTCGTCGACGACATCGTCGAGACCCCGCTCGGCCGGGTCGGCCGCGACCGGATCCACGGGCTCGCCCCCGAGTACGACCGCGCCGAGATCGACGTGCTCGTCCGTCCCGACGACGTGCTCATCCGCCCCGCCGAGGAGGGACGGGTCGACGGCCGGGTGACCTACCGGCGCTATCTCGGCCCCACCGTCCTCTACCGGGTGGAACTGGAGAACGGCGACGTCGTCGAGGCGATGCACAACCACGCCGAGCGCGTCGAGCTCGAGGCGCCCGTGGGCGTCGAGCTCGCCGCCACCCACGACCTCGCGTGGTTCCCGACCGAGGACCACTGACGGTCACCGGTCGCCCTTCTGCCCCCAGAACCCGCCGTGTTTTTCCACCTCGATATCGCCCTCGACGCGGGTCTGGCAGGCAAGCCGGAGCCCCGACTCGAGGTCGTGGGGCCACTTCGAGAGCCGCGAGCGTTCGTCCTCGCCCATCTCGCTGACCGGTCCGCGGACCTCGACCGCACAGGTCCCACAGACCGCCCGGCCGCCGCAGTTCGCGTAGTTCGACGCCCCGTTGTGCGGTGAGCGGTCGGCTTCGAGCAGCGCCTCGCGAAGCTCGTCGCCCGCCTCGCAGTCGATCCGCTCGCCCTCGTACTCGATAGTGGGCATAGTTCACATACCACCTCCGAAAGCAAAACCGTTGGCCCGACGACCGGTGTGTTGGTATGACCCGGGGCCGTTGGAGGGGACATGCGCGCAGTCGTCCTCGAAACGCATGGAGAGCCGCTCGCGGTGAGAGACGTTCCAGTGCCCGACCCCGACCCCGATGGGGTGGTCGTCGACGTCGAGGCCTGCGGGATCTGTCGAAGCGACTGGCACGCCTGGAAGGGCCACGGCGACTGGGTCGACGACGTCCCCCCCGAGGGCCAGATCCTCGGTCACGAGCCCGCCGGCACCATCGTCGAGGTCGGCGAGCGCGTCGAGACCCTCCGGGAGGGCGACCGGGTCGCGGTCCCGTTCAGCCTCGGCGACGGCACCTGCCCGCGCTGTCGGAACGGCCACGGCAACGTCTGCGAGAACGGGATCGGCCTCGGGTTCGAGCCCGCCGGACAGGGCGCGTTCGCCGACCGGGTCGCGGTGCCCCACGCCGACTACAACCTCACGACGCTCCCCGACGGGCTCTCGGCGACGGCGACCGCGGCGCTGGGCTGTCGGTACATGACCGCCTACCACGGACTGGCCCACCGCGCCGACCTCACCCCCGGCGACTGGGTCGCGGTCCACGGCTGTGGCGGCGTCGGCCTCTCGGCGGTCCAGATCGCGGGCGCGCTCGGCGCGCGCGTGATCGCCGTCGACATCCGCGAGGCGGCCCTGGAGAAGGCGGTCGAGCTCGGCGCCCACGCGACGGTCGACGGCGAGGGGGACGTTTCGAAAGCGATCCGCGAGCGAACGGACGGGGGCGCCGACGTCTCTATCGACGCGCTGGGGATCGCCGAGACCTGCCGGAACTCCGTCGACTGTCTCGCGAGCCTCGGCCAACACCTCCAGATGGGGCTGACGACCGGTGCCGAACGCGGCGAGGTCCCGTTGCCGACCGACTCGATGGTCGGCCGCGAGGTCGACTTCCTCGGCTCGCGGGGGATGCCGCCGACCCGGTACGACGAACTCCTCGACTTCGTCGCGAGCGGCGCGATCGACCCCGCCGAACTCGTCACCCGGACGGTTCCCCTCGACGAGGTCCCGAGCCGGATCGCCGCGATGGACGAGTTCGACGCCGTCGGCATCGAGGTCTGCGAGCTACGGCCCTGACGGATATTTCGTATAGCGATATAGAGTTCAATTGGTGTGTGTTAAAGGGGCATCCCTTGAGGGGATCGGCGCCATACATATCAACACACATATAACAACAGGGACCAGCGAGCCGGTCCCGAACGGTTAACTCCCCGCCGTGCACGCGCCTTCCCATGGAGGTCGCAGTGCTGGGCGCGGGGACGATGGGGCGCGGGATCGCGGGGGCGAGCGCGACGGCCGGCCACGAGGTGACGATCCGTGACGTCGAGCCCCCGTACGTCGAACGGGGGATCGAATCGATCGGGGAGACCCTTCGGGAGGGGGTCGACCGCGGGACAGTCGCACCCGAGGAACGCGCGGCGGCGCTCGATCGGATCACAGGGACGACCGATCTCGCGGACCTCGCGGGCGCCGAGCTCGTGATCGAGGCCGTCCCCGAGGAGATGGAGCTCAAACGGGAGACGGTCGCCGACGCCGAGCGCGTCACCGACGGGGCGGTCATCGCCTCGAACACCTCCTCGCTGTCGCTGACGGGGATCGCGAGCGCGCTCGAGACCCCTGGCAGGGCGATCGGACTGCATTTCTTCAACCCAGTCCACCTGATGGATCTCGTCGAGGTGGTAGTCGCCGAGCAGACCGACGACGCCACCGTCGAGTTCGCCGAGGGGTTCGTCGAGGGACTGGGAAAGGAGACCATCGCCGTCCGCGACACGCCCGGGTTCGCGACCTCGCGGCTGGGCGTCGCGATCGGGGTCGAGGCGATGCGGATGGTCGAGCAGGGCGTTGCGAGCCCACGGGCGATCGACCGGGCGATGGAGCTGGGCTACAACCACCCCGTGGGCCCGCTCGAGCTCACCGACGTCGTCGGACTCGACGCCCGCCTCGACATCCTCGAAGCCCTCCACGAGGAGCTCGGCGAGCGCTTTCACCCGCCCCGGATCCTCAAACGAAAAGTCCGGGCGGGCAAGCTCGGAAAGAAAACCGGCGAGGGCTTCTACGTCTGGGAAGACGGCGAGCCGGTCGGCCCGGCCGACGAGTAAGACCAGATTCCCCACTCGATAGACATAACTAATTGGATCCCGATGGTCGGTCATGGGGAAACTCGACGGGATCGCGGCCGCAGACCTCCGGGCGGCGCTTGCCGACGCCACCGACCACAAGGCGGTCCGGCGTCTGATGGTCGCGCTCGCCTACGAGGACGGCGAACCCGTCGACCGGCTGAGCGACCGGTACGGGATCCCGCGCTCGACGCTCTACTACTGGCTCGACCGGTTCGAGGAGCGCGGGATCGATGGGGCGCTCGCCGACGAACCGCGGCCCGGCCGACCGCCGAAACTGGACGAGGACGCCCGCGACGGGCTGAACGCGGATCTCGACGCCCAGCCGGCCGAGTTCGGCTACGAAGCCGCCGGATGGACGCCCGATCTCGTTCGCCGACATCTCGAACGCGAGTACGGCGTCGAGTACTCGACGGGCCACGTCAGGCGACTCCTTCGAGAGGAGCTGTAGTCCAACTACTTCCGTGTGTCCGGTACGTCGCAGGTGCTCCTCGTCGAGTGTAGCGGCGGCCTCGGGCAGCGACGCGGCGACGGGTACGTCCCGCGGTTCGCGTGAGGAGAGCCCTCATATACCATCGGGGATCCTCATTACGATCGTACTCCCGTAAACCTCAGTCCCGACACGAGCAGCCGCCGTTCTCCAGGAACGCCGTCGCCGACATCGACTGACCACAGGCCTCGCAGGTCACCTGAACGTCGACGAAGACGTCGGAGATCCCGCCCGACAGCGCATCACCGCCGGCCAGGCGGTCGATCGAGTCACGGGTGACGGCGCTCGTTCGGGTGATGAGCGCCCCGATCTTGTCGAGTTCGCGCTCGCGCCGTTCCTCCGGGGTGCGCTCGACGCTCGAGGGGTGGGTCGCCTCACGGTGCTCGGTCAGGTAGGTGTAGATCGACTGGTGGGAGACGAAGTCGGACTCGACCGCCTCGACGTCGACCCCGGCTCGGTCGAGCTCCCGGCGGGTCTGTTCGCGCATCCCCGCGCTGACGTCGTCGTCGGTGAGCAGCCGGTACCGGTTCTCGACCTCCCCTTCGAGCGAGCGTACGCCGGCCTCGCTCATCGCCGCCTCGAGAACGCGCCGGTTGAACAGGTCCGCGAGCGCCCGGAGGCTGTACTGCTGGTCGCCCTCGCCGGTCCAGCGGGCCTCGAGCTCCGCGCCGAACCCGTCGAGACCGTACTTCTCGATGACCCGCCCGACCTTTCCTCGGGTACGCCCTTCGCTAGCCATTACTCGCCCTTCGGAGCTAGTGGATATTAAACGTACGGCAGCGTCGAGTGTCGATCGTCACGGCACCCGCATCGATCACGAGCGGTCTTCCGGACCGTCCCGTTCTCACCACTCCGCGACGCTGCCGTCGTCGTGGCGCCAGACGGGGTTGTGCCAGTCGACGGACCCCTCGGCCTGCTCCTCGATGTACTCCTCGTTGAGCTCGATCCCCAGCCCGGGAGCCGAGGGCACGTCGACGTAGCCCTCCTCGTACTCGAAGACGCCCGGGTCGGCCAGATAATCGAGGACGTCGCCGCCCCGGTTGTAGTGGATGTCGAGGCTCTGTTCCTGGATCAGCGCGTTCGGCGAGCAGGCGTCGATCTGGACGCAGGAGGCGAGCGCGATCGGGCCCAGCGGACAGTGCGGGGCAAGCGCCACGTCGTAGGCCTCGGCCATGTCGGCGATCTTCTTGACCTCGGTGATCCCGCCGGCGTGCGAGAGGTCGGGCTGGATGACGTCGACGCTGCCGTCCTCGAAGACCTCCTTGAAGTCCCACCGCGAGAACATCCTCTCACCCGTCGCGATCGGGATCGACGTGTGGGCGGCGATCGCCGGCAGGGCGTCGTTGTGCTCGGGGAGGACGGGCTCCTCGATGAACATCGGCTCGTAAGGCTCGAGCGCCGCCGCGAGCCGTTTGGCCATCGGCTTGGTGACCCGCCCGTGGAAGTCGACCCCGATGTCGATCTCGGGGCCGACCGCCTCGCGGACCTCGCCGAGGCGCTCCTCGGCCTCCCGGACCGCGGCGGGGGTGTCGACCCGCCGGAGCTCGCTGGTCGCGTTCATCTTCAGGCCCGTAAAGCCCTCCGAGACCTTTTCCGCCGCGGCTTCGCCGACTTCGCCAGGTCGGTCGCCGCCGATCCACTGATAGACCCTGATTCGATCACGGGCGCGGCCGCCCAGCAGTTCGTGGACCGGCGCGCCGAAGCGCTTGCCCTTGATGTCCCAGAGCGCCTGGTCGATCCCGGCGATCGCGCTCATGAGGATCGGACCACCCCTGTAGAACCCGCCGCGGTACATCGTCTGCCAGTGGTCCTCGATCCGCGAGGGGTCCTCGCCGAGCAGGTAGCTATCGAGCAGCTCCTCGACGGCCGCGCGGACGGTCTTGGCGCGACCCTCGACGACGGGTTCGCCCCAGCCGACCAGGCCGTCGCTGGTCTCGAGGCGGAGGAAGAGCCACCGCGGCGGTACTTCGTACAGGTCGTAGTCGACGAGTTCGGTCATTCGAGCTCGAGGAGGCGTTCTCGCTTCGCTTCGATGAGTCCTTCGGTCGTCCCGTGGTTTCCGCGAGGGTCGTGGCCAGTAGGTCGAGCCCGGCCGCTTGCCGATGGCGTGGTAACGACCGAACGCTCCCTCCCTTCAGGCCCGAGACGACTGATCCCCGAGCAGCAGCTCTCGACGTGATCTGACGGCCTTACACCATGAAACTACCGGTGGCGGTTGGCCGATCGCCGGCTTCGGTCAGGCTTCGATGAGCTCGACGAGGTTGTCCTCGGGGTCGCGGACGAACAGGATCCGGGATCCGGTGTCCGTCGTTCGGGGTTCGCTCAGGGTCCCGACGCCGTCGGGGAGCGACTTGTGGAACCCGTCGAGGTCCGAGACGGCGAGCCCGACGTGGGTCGCGCCCGGCTGGTTCACGCTCGGGACCGTTCGCTCCTCGCCCTCGGGCTCGTATTCGATCAGTTCTATCCGAGCGCCGTCGGCGTCGAGATGGACGAACTCCCCGGTCGCCCCCTCGACGCCGACCGCCGACGCGAACGCCTCCCCGGAGACCGTGAACCGATCCAGCACGTCGAGCCCGAGGACGTCCCGGTAGAACTCGACGGCTCCTTCGAGGTCCGCGACCGTCACGCCGACGTGGTGTGCGCGCGTGGATGCCATACCCGATGGCGTCGACACAGCGACAAATGACTTTCGAGTGGCGGGTCCCGGTCGCGACGCGACAGCTTTACCGTGGCTCGCCGTGGGAGTCAGGGTATGGCACGGACCGCCGTCCAGCTGTACACGCTCCGCGGGATCGACGACCCCCTCCCGGCCGTCCTCGAATCGGTCGCCGAGACGTCCCTCGACGGCGTCGAGTTCGCCCACCGGGTGGCCGGGGCCGACACGAACGAAGTCCTCGCGACCCTCGAGGGGACGGGCTTGGAGGTCGCCGCGGCCCACGTCGGCCTCGACGCGCTCGAGGACGACTACGGGGAGACGACGGCGCTCTACGACGAACTGGGCGCGGAGGACCTCGTCGTCCCGTGGCTCGACCCCCCGCACTTCGAGAGCGAGGCGGCCGTCGCCGAGATCGCGGAACGCCTAAACGACGTCGCGGGGCGGCTCGCAGACGACGGTTTCACGCTGCACTACCACAACCACGACCAGGAGTTCGTCGACTGTGGCGGACACAGCGCGATGGACGAGCTGCTCGAACGAACCGACGGGTCGATCGGCTTCGAGCTCGATCTGGGCTGGGCGAACGCCGGCGGCGCGGATCCGGTCGCCCTCCTCGATCGCTACGGCGAGCGGATCTCGCACGTCCACTTCGCGGACGCCGACGCGGCGTCGGCCTCCCCGACCGAGCTCGGCGAGGGCGACCTCGATCTCGAGGCCTGCGCCGAGGCCGCCCGGTCGGCGGGCGTCGAGTGGTACATATACGAACACGACGAGCCGGCCGACCCCCACGAATCGCTCTCGTACGGCGCCGAGACCCTCGATCCGTTCCGTTAATCGAACGAGACGGTGACGTAGCCCTCGAAGTTCAGGATCGCGCGCTGGGTCTCGTCGCCGAAGACCGCCTTGCCGGTCGGCGAACGGCGCCGGCCCAGCATGAACAGGTGATCGCAACCGGCCTCCTCGGCGACCTGGAGGATCGCGTCGACCCGTTCGTCGGTCACCCCCGTTCGGATCTCGTAGTCGACTCCGTTCCCGATCACCGCCTCGGCGGTCTCGCGGACCGGGTTCTCGACCGACGCGAGCACGGTATCGGAGCTGTAGGAGGTGTGTTCGACCTCGGCGATCCGGTCGATCGTCTCGCTGTTGGCCTCGATCGTCTCCTCGGGGACCGTCACCAGAAGCAGGAGTTCCGCGTCCGTCCCGGCGGCGTAGTCGGCCGCCTCGCTCAGCAGCTCGCGGTCGCGTTCGGTGCCGTCGACGGCGACGAGTGCGCGATGCATACCCCTCTACTGCCGGCCGGAGTATATCAATGTACGTGTGTCACGACCGAAAACCATATCTCGGGGTTGCCCGATGGTCCCTCCAGCGAATGAGCCAGTACGATATCGCTATCATCGGAACCGGCCCGGACCCGGCGAACCCGACCGTCGAGGGGTTCGCGATGGGCTATCGGCACGCCGAGGCGTATCGGGAGCACGACCAGTGTCGGATCGTCGCGTGTGCCGACGTCGTCCCGGAGAACGCCCGGGCGTTCGCCGAGGAGTTCGGGATCGACGACGAGGGGATCTACGAGGGGTTCGAGGCGATGCTCGCGGGCGCCGAGCCCGACGTCGTCAGCGTGGCCGTCCCGCCCGCGATCCACGAGCCGGTCGTCGTCGGCTGCGCCCGCGCCGGCGTGGGGGCGATCCACTGCGAGAAGCCGATCGCCCACACCTGGGAGAGCGCCCAGCGGCTCGTCCAGACCTGCTGGCGCCACGGCGTCCAGCTCACCTTCAACCGTCAGCGCCGGTTCGCCCGCCCCTTCACCGAGGCCAAACGCCTCCTCGATGCCGGCGAGATCGGCGAGCTCGAGCGCGTGACGATCGGCTGGGGCGACTTCTACGATCTGGGCGCCCACACCGTCGACCTCGCGGGGATGTTCAACGACGACCGGCCCGCCGAGTGGGTCATCGCCCAACTGGACTACCGCGAGGAGGACGTCCGCTTCGGCGCCCACCAGGAGAACCAGATGTTCGCCCAGTGGCGCTACGGCAACGGCGTTCATGGCGTCCTCTCGACGGGAGCCGGAAGCGGCCTGATCGACGCCGCGTTCCTGCTGCGGGGGACCGAGGGCGCGATCCAGATCGACGTCGAGGACGGCCCGATGCTCGAGCTCGAACGCGGGGGGAGCCGCGAGCCGGTCGACGTCGCTGGCGAGGACATGCATATGGCCGGCACCGAGGAGGGACGCTTCGGCTCACTGTTCCAGAACCGATCGGTCGCCGCCGTGATCGAGAGCCTGGAGACCGGCGAGGAGTCGGGCCTGAGCGGCCGGATCGGTCTCAACACCGCCGAGATCCTCTTCGGCGGCTACGAGTCGGTTCGCCGGCGCGGCCGGGTCGATCTCCCGCTCGACGTCGCCGACAACCCGCTCGAGGCGATGGTCGACTCGGGCGCGCTCTCGCCCGAACCGGTCGAGGACGAGGACTGAGCGCCCTCACGAACTCCGACCCGCCGAGTTATACCGGTCGAGCGCGACCTCCGAGCCATGCGCGTACTCATCATCGGCGGGACGGGGCTCATCAGCACGGCGATCACCCGGGAGCTCGTCGCCGCGGGCCATAGCGTCGTCTGTTTCACCCGCGGCGAGTCCGACGCCGACGTTCCCGACTCCGTCGAGTTCGTCCACGGCGACCGCAACGACCGCGACCGGCTCCGGGAGCTCCAAGCGCTCGACGCTGACTGCGTGATCGACATGGTCTGTTTCACCCCCGAGCAGGCCGAGGAGGCGGTCTCGGCGTTCGAGGGCGCGATCGAGCAGTACGTCTTCTGCTCGACGGTCGACGTCTACCATCGCCCGCCCGAGCGAAATCCCGTTACGGAGAACGCCGCCCGCGAGCCCGCGGTCAGCGAGTACGGCGCGAGGAAGGCCGCCGCCGAGGACGTCCTCCTCGAGGCCCACGGCGAGGCCTTCGAGAGCACGGTCATCCGACCCTGGAGCACCTACGGCGAGGGCGGGCCCGTGCTCCACACGCTCGGGACCGGGACCTACTACATAGATCGCATCAGAAAGGGAAAGCCGATCGTCGTCCACGGCGACGGCTCCTCGCTGTGGGGGCCCTGCCACCGCGAGGACGTCGCCCGGGCGTTCGTGAACGCCGTCGGCAACCCCGCCGCCTACGGCGAGGCCTACCACGTCACCAGCGAGGAGGTCATCAGCTGGAACCAGTACCACCGCCGGGTCGCCCGCGCGCTCGACGCGCCCGACCCGGAGCTCGTCCACGTCCCGACCGAGCAGCTCGTCGCCGCCGTCCCCGACCGAACGGGGATGCTCGAGGATCACTTCCGGTACAGCACCGTCTTCGACAACGCGAAGGCACGGCGGGATCTGGACTTCGAGTACACGATCCCCTTCGAGGAGGGGGTTCGCCGGACCGTCGAGTGGCTCGAGGCGAACGGAAAAATCGAGCCGTGGGACAGCGAGGACGACGACGCGCTGATCGCCGCCTGGCGCGAGGCGAGCGCGGGGTTCGAGGCGGCCGCCGGCCGGGAGTAACGCCGCGATCCACCCGCTTCCCACCGCGGATCCCGTCGACCTCCGGCGGGCGAGCGGCCGTTCGTGCTGCTCGTCCGCACTCCCGAGCCCCGGCCCTCGTCGTTACGTGGGTACGCCAGTAACGACGGAGAACGGCGTTCGTTGGAGGTGGATCCGGAGAGGGCCCGTTTCCGACGATCCGTTTGCGTTCTCCCGTCCCGAACGGCCGACGGTCGTGAGATCGTGGTCGTTCTTTCGGGCCGATACGGCCGGCACTGCTGGCGTCTCCGATATCCTCCTCGCCGATCGCTTCGGGAGGAAGCAAACGTACTAAGCCGGCACGAACCGATCCTGGTGGCATGGTCGAACTATCGCTCGTCCTCCCGCCGGAGCCTGATCGGCGGTGGGAGCTGGCGAAACAGATGGGAGTCACCAGCGCGGTGCTCCACTCGCTCGAGATCGGCGATGGAAAGCGGTTCTGGAGCTACGACGAGCTATCGAGGCTGAAGAACTGGTTCGAGGGCGCGGGGATCGACCTCGACGTCGTCGAGGGCAGCGTTCCCCTTACTGACGTCACGCGGTTCGGCCTCGAGGGACGCGACGAGGAGATCGCGGCGTTCAAGCGGTTCCTCCGGGACGCCGGTCGCCTCGGGATCCCCGTCGTCTGTTACGACTGGATGGGCGGGATCCGATGGGCGCGAACCGACGTCCACGTCGAGGCCCGCGGCGGGTCGCTGACCACCGCGTTCGACGCCGCGAAGACGGGCGACGGCCCCCCGCCGGAGGGCATCGATGTCACCCGCGAGGAGCTCTGGGGGAACCTCGAGCACTTCCTCCGGGAGGTGGTCCCCGTCGCCGAGGAGGCCGGCGTCAAGCTCGGGCTCCACCCCGACGACCCGCCGCGCGAGTCGGTCCGGGGGATCCCGCGGATCGTCAACGGCGTCGAGGCCTACGAGCGGGTGCTCGACGTCGTCGACAGCGAGCACAACGGCGTGACCTTCTGTCAGGGCAACTTCGCGGCGATGGGCGTCGACGTCCCCGAGACGATCCGCCACTTCGGCGAGAGGATCAATTTCGTCCACTTCCGCGACGTCGAGGGGACGGCCGATAGCTTCGTCGAGACCTGGCACGACGACGGCCCGACCGACATGCTCGCGGCGATGCGGGCCTATCGGGAGGTCGGCTTCGAGGGGCCGATGCGCCCGGACCACGTCCCGACGATGGCCGGCGAACAGAACACCAAGCCCGGCTACGAGACGAAGGGTCGACTGTTCGCCATCGGCTACATGACGGGGCTGCTCGAACGATCGCGGTCGGACCCGAAGTAGCGACTCTCTGTCACGATATCGTCGGTTCGATAGATAGGTTCCCCCGTGCCGGCTCCCAACCAGGGAAACGATCGCGGCGTTCCGGGAACGCGGCGCGAAGGGCGCGTTGGGAGCTCAATCGAACCGGTCGAGCGAGAGGAAGTCGATCGGGTGGTCGGTGTGGCCCTCGCTCGCCAGGTCCGCGAGGACCTCGCCGATGACGCTCGCGAACTTGTAGCCGTGGCCCGAGAACCCGGCGCCGAAGACGACCTGCGGGTGCTCGTGGTGCCGGTCGATGACGAAGTGTTCGTCGGGGGTGTTCGTGAACATGCAGGTCGCCAGCTGCATCGTCGGACCCGTCCCCTGCGGGAAGTGGTTCTCCGCGAACTCCCGGAGGAGCCACTCGTCCTCGGGTTCCGGATCGCGGTTCATCGCGTCGGGGTCGACGTCCTCCTCGCGATGCATGTATCGGCCGAACTTGAACCCCGGCACCTTGACGATCGGCAGCCCGTAGAACCGGCCCTCCTCGACCTGGAGGTTCCAGACTGGGAAGTTCCGGGGCATGAACCGCTCGGGCTCCCGGGGCTGGAGCCAGGCGAGCACCTGGCGTTGGGGAACCGCGATCCCGTCGAGGGCGTCGATATGTTTGCCCGCCCACGCGCCCGAGGCGATCACGAGATCGTCGGCAGTGTACTCCCCGCGGTCGGTCGTGACACGCACCCCATCGCCCTCGGGCTCCCAGCCCGTGGCGCGCTCGCGGGCTTGGATCCGCGCGCCCTCGCGCTGGGCCTGCGTGACGTGGGCGACGATCGCCCGCTCGGAGAGGACGTAGCCGCCGTTGGGCTGGTAGACCGCCATGTGATCCTCCGGAAGGTCGTAGCCCGGATACCGCTCGTTGATCTCGGTACCCGAGAGCACCTCGTGGTCGATGTCGTACTCCTCGCAGGAGCGAAGCGACCCCCGAAAGAGCGGGTCGTCCTCAGGAGCGGCGTCGATCGAGCCCGTCTCGAACAGCAGCTGCTCGCCGTGGCGGGTCTGGACCTCGTCCCAGAGCTCGTAGGCCCGGCGGATCAGCGGAACGTACGAGGGGTGTTCGTAGTACGCGAGCCGGATGATCCGCGAGACCCCGTGCGAGGAACCCATCGCGTGGGGGACGTCGTAGCGTTCGAGCCCGAGGACGTCCCGGCCGCGCTGTGCGAGCCGGTAGCTGGTCGCGCTGCCCATACCGCCGACGCCGATAACGATGTCGTCGTAGTGAGTCGCCATTCCGTTCTCCCGGGCGTTCAAAGCCGGAGCGTCGGCATAAACCTTGGCGCTCGGCGGGCGGGGTCCGAACGGTCGAAAACGATTTGGTCGGCGTTCTCGAAGGGGCTGACATGTACCACGATATCCTCATCCCGACCGACGGGAGCAAGGACGCGCGCAAGGCGGTCGAACACGGGATCGACCTCGCCGAGGCGTTCGATGCGACGGTCCACGCGCTCTACGTCGTCGAGTCGCGACTGGTGACGATCCCGTCGGGCTCGATGCGCCAGGCCGACGAGCGCGACGACTGGGTCGAGTACGGCCGGGAGATCACCGAGGAGGTCTCGGTCGAGGCCGAGAGGCGAGGGCTCTCGAGCACCACCGCCGTCGAGAGCGGGAAGGCCCACGAGGAGATCGTCGAGTACGCCGACCGGAACGGAATCGACTGCATCGTCATGGGCACCCACGGGCGCGACGGGGTCGAGGACGTCATCCTCGGCAGCGTCGCCGAACGGGTCGTCAGAACGGCCAACGCCCCCGTGACGACCGTCAGACGAAGCAAGCTGGAGTAGTTCAGTCGCTCAGTCGTCCCCGTCCTCGGCCTCGCCGGCGCCGTCGGTCTCGACCGCCGCGCCGTCGCCGACGTCGGGTTCGACCGACGGGATCGGCGCTTCGTTCTCCTCGCGCATGAACAGCGGGTGGTGTTTGCCGAACGTGAGGATCATCACGCCGACGGCCAGCAGCGTGATGAGCGCGAACGGCCCGCCGGTGATGATCGCGGCCTGCTGGAGCGCGTCGGTCCCGCCGGTGACCAACAGGAGGGAGGCCAGCGCGCCGATGAACCCGCCCCAGATCACGCGGTTGATCGTCGAGGGCTGCTCGACCCCGCCGGTGGTCAGCATCCCCAGCGCGAGCGTCGAGGAGTCCGCCGAGGTGATGAAGAACGTCGTGATGAGGACGATGAACAGCAGCATGAGCAGCGAGCCCAAAAGCGGCGCCTCGAACCCGACCGGGAGCGCCTCGAACATCGGGTAGCCCGCCGCGGCCTCGTCGCCGCCGAACGCCTCGATCGTCCCGAGGACGTCCGCCTGGCCGGCGTCCTGCAGGAAGATGGAGGTCGCGCCCATCGTCGCGAACCACGGCAGGGTCACCGCGGTCGAGGCGAGCACGCCGGTCGCCGCGACCTGGCGGACGGTGCGCCCGCGGGAGATCCGCGCGATGAACAGCCCGACGAACGGCGTCCAGGAGAACCACCACGCCCAGTAGAAGATCGTCCACGTGCCGACCCACTCCTCCTGGCCGGTCGCCGCGCCCGTGTGGAAGCTCATCTCGATGAACTGGTTGATGTAGCCCCCGAGGGCCTCGGTGCCGACGCTCATGATGTAGCTCGTCGGGCCCAGAAGGAAGGTCAGAATCGTGAGCAGCCCGAACAGCATCATGTTGAAGTAGGAGAGCCGGCGGATCCCCTTTCGTACGCCGAGGGCGACCGAGATCGTAAAGGCGACCGTCAGCCCCGTGATCACGAGGATCGTCCCGAGGTCGGTGACGCCCGTCCCGGTGGTGTACTCGATGCCGACGAGGAACTGGCTCCCGACGAACCCGAGCGTCGCGGCGACCCCGCCGATCGTCGCGAACACCGCCAGCACGTCGATCGCCTTCGCCCACGGGCTCTCGAGGTTGTCGAGCCCGACGAACGGCGCGATCACCGTCGAGATGCGGATGGGCGCGTCGTGGCGGTAGGCGTAGTAGGCGATCGGCAGCGCCATGATCGTATAGGCACACCACGCCGAGACGCCCCAGTGGAAGAACGTGTATCGGATCGCGCCGACCGCCGCCCCGGTGGTTTCGGCCTCGGCGCCGACCAGCGGCGGCACGTCGCCGAAGTAGAAGATGGCCTCCGCGGGTCCCCAGAAGACGATCCCCGCCGCGATCCCCGCCGAATAGATCATCGAGAAGTACGCGAGGAAGGTGAACTCGGGCTCCTCGTCGGGCCCGCCGAGCTTGATGTTGCCCCAGGGGCTGAAGATCAGGAAGAAGACGAACGCGACCAGGGTGAACATCACCAGCAGATAGGCCCAGCCGAAGGTGCTCCAGAGGTACTCGTTGGTACCCTGCATGACCTCGGCGGTTCGATCGGGACTGAGCAGGAACCCCACGACCGCGACGGCCGCGATGGCGAACCCCACCCCGAAAACGGTGACGTCGAGCTCGTCGACGAACCGGCCGATCGCTCCCCGCCCGTCTGATTGACTCATGTTGACTCATGTCTATAACAGTCTTCCTAATACCTTTCGGTAGTGTCGACCCGATCCGGAATTGAGGACAACGAAACGGTGACGATCGCTACGTGCGGTTCACGATCGCGACGTCGTAGCCGCGGTCGGTGATCGATTCGGTGATGGACCGGGAGTGCTCGGCGCCGCTGGTCTCGATCCGAAAGACGAGGTAGGCCTCGCCGACGTCGAGGTCCGCGACGGAGCGCTCGTGACGCACCGTCCGGATGTTGGCGTCGTGCTCGGAGATCAGCGTCGAGAGCTCGGCCATGCGCCCGGGCACGTCGTCGATCCGTACCCGGAGGTGCAGCAGCTGCTGGCGATCGGTCAGCGCGTGGACGAGCACCGTCTGGAGCATCGTCATATCGAGGTTCCCGCCACACAGAAGCGGCATCACGGTCTCGCCGCGCACGTCGAGTTCGTCCGAGAGCATTGCCGCGACCCCCGCGGCGCCCGCGCCCTCGACGAGCTGTTTCGCGCGCTCGAGCAACAGCAGGACTGCACGCGCGATCTGGCCGTCGGAGACGGTGATCACCCGGTCGACGTGCTCCTCGATGATCCCGAGGGTGAGTTCGGAGACGCCGCCCGTGGCGATCCCGTCGGCGATGGTGTCGACCGAATCGAGCGTCTGTGGGACACCCTTATCGAGGCTCTCGGGGACGGTCGCGGCTTCCTCGGCCTGAACGCCGACGACCCGGACGTCGGGCGCGAGCTCCGCGAACGCCAGCGAGATCCCACTGATCAGCCCGCCGCCGCCGATGGGGACGACGACGGTGTCGACGTCGGGACAGTCCTCGACCATCTCGACTCCTAGAGTACCTTGCCCGGCGACGATGTCGGGGTCGTCGTAGGCGTGGACGAACGTCGAATCGCCGTCGTTGGCGAGCTCCTTCGCGTGAGCCATCGCTTCCCGGAAGTCCGTCCCGCGGAGCTCGACGGTCGCGCCATACCCTCGAGTGGCGTCGATCTTCGTCTGGGGGGCGGTCTTCGGCATGACGATCGTCGAGTCGATTCCCAACGTTGTGGCCGCCAGCGCGACCCCCTGGGCGTGGTTGCCCGCGCTCGCGGCGACCGCGTGTTCGATCCGTCCCTCGCCGGCCTCGCGGGCGAGCTTGTTGTACGCGCCGCGGGTCTTGAACGAGCCCGTCCACTGGAGGTGCTCCATCTTCAGGCGGACGTCGGCGTCGACCATCCCGCCCAACGACGTGCTTCGCTCGACGGGCGTGCGCTTGACGACGCTCTCGTCGTCGAGTCGGTCCCCGGCGGCCTCGATGTCCGCGAAGCTGACACCCACCATCAGCGGATGATCTTCTCCCGATCGGGGTCGAACAGCGGCTCCTCGGCGACCGTGGCGGGGTAGCGCTCGCCCCCGAACTCGATCTCGAGCGAGACGCCGGGTTCGGCGCGCTCCGTCGGAAGGTAGCCGTAGGCGATGCCGGCGTCGATGCTGTAGCCGTAATCTGCGGCCTTCACGTGGCCGACGACCTCCTCGCCGTCGAGGATCGGTTTCCCGCCGTCGACGGTTTCGCCCGAGTCGTCGAGCGTCAGCGGGACGATCTCCCGGTCGGGGCCCGACTCCCTTGCCTCCAGCAGTGCATCCCGACCGATGAACTCGGTGTCGGTATCGACCGCGAAGCCGATCCCCGCCTCGTATGGGTCGTGCTCGGGCGTGAGGTCGGTCCCCCAGAGCCGGTAGCCCTTCTCCAATCGAAGGGAGCCGAGGAACGCGCCGTTGCCCAGCGCGACCATGTCGTGGTCCTGCCCTTGCTCCCAGATCAGGTCCCAGAGCCGTCCGCCGTACTCCGTGGGTGCGTAGAGCTCCCAGCCGAGTTCACCGACGTACGAGACCCGCAGCGCGAGCACCGGGATGGAGTCGAGGTAGAACTCCTTCGCGCGGAAGTAGCCGAAGGCGTCGTTCGAGAGGTCCTCCTCCGTGAGTGGTTGGAGCACCTCCCTCGCCTTCGGCCCCCAGACGCCGAGCCCGCACTGATCCGAGACGTGGGCGTCGATGTCGACCCCCTCCTCGGGCGCGTGCTCGCGGATCCAGCGGGCGTGCTCGGTCGCCGAGGCGCCCCCGCCGGTGGTCGCGATGAATCGGTTCTCGCCCAGCCGGGTGACGGCCATGTCCGCCAGCACCCCGCCGTCGTGATCGAGCATCGGGCTGTAGCGCACCTGGCCGACCTCGCTGTCGAGGTCGTTCGCGAACAGCCGCTGGACGAACTCGAGCGCGTTTTCGCCCGTGATCTCGATCCCCGTATAGCGCGAGAGGTCGTAGATCCCGACGCCTTCTCGAACTGCCTGGTGCTCGGCACCCTGGATCGGCGACCAGCCCTCCGCGAGCCAGCCCGAGCGCTCGGGCACGTCGTAGGTTTCGAGAAGGGGTTCATTGGCCTCGTACCACTGGGGCACCTCCCAGCCGCCCGATTCGTGGAACTGGGCACCCAACTCCTTCTGGCGCTCGTAGAAGGGGCTCCGGCGCAGCCCGCGTTGCTCGACGGGCTGCTCGTTCGGGTGGGTCAGCTGATACACTTCCCGGTACTGCTGGCCGCCACGAGCATAGGAGAAGGCTCGACTGCCCGAGTGGGGCTGGAACCGTTCGAGGTGCGCGCCGCTGACGTCGACTTTTTCGTTTCCGAGCCGGGGAACGCCCTCCTCCATCCACGAGGCGACCACGCTGCCGACCCCGCCAGACTGGGTGACCCAGACCGCGAGCGCCCACCACAGCCCGTCGATACCCTCGGTTTCCCCGAGGATTGGCATGCCGTCGGGGGTAAAGGAGAACATCCCGTTGAACGCGCGCTCGAACCCGCCGTCCTCGAAGGCGGGCACGAGCTCGCGGGCGGCGTCGTAGGCGGATTTGTCGATGTCGGGATGGGTCGGTTCATAAAAATGCTCCTCGGTGAACTCCCGGATCGAGGGCATCTCCTCGGCTTCCTCGGGCGCGCGGATGTCCTCGGGATCCACGAGTAAGGATTCGTGGTCGTACGAACCGATGCCGTAGGACTCGCCGTGCTGGCGGAAGTAGAGCGAGTAGTCCTGGTGGCGCAGGATCGGCTGTTCGAGTTCCTCGCTCGCGCCGGCCAGTTCCTCCATGGGTTCGCTCACGAGGTACTGGTGGGCGCAGGGAACGAGGGGAATGTCGACGTCGACCATCTCGCCGAACAGGGGCCCCCAGATGTTCGTCGCCACGAGCACCTCCTCGCACTCGATGCGCCCGTCGTCGGTGACGACCGCACGGACCTCCCCGCCGTCGGTCTCGACGTCGGTGACGGTGGTGTGGCCGTAGAACTCCGCGGCCCCTCGGTCCTCGGCCGCGCGGGCCATTGCCGCGGAGGCGTCGACCGCATGGGCCTTCCCGTCGCCGGGGACGTGGTAGCCGCCGTGGATGGTCGAGGGGTCGATCTGGGGGATCCGGTCGGCGACCTCGTCGGGCGAGAGCAGCTCGCCGCCCTCAACCCCCCACGAGCGGCCGTACTCGCGCTTTCGCTCGAGGTATTCCCAGCGCTCCTCGGTGTAGGCGACCTCGATACCGCCACAGTCCGCGAAGGCGTCGAGGTCGCCGTAGAGGTCGACGGTGTACTGTGCGAGCCGGCTCATCAGCTCGTTCTCGGTCGTCTGGAAGACCAGCCCCGGGGCGTGGGAGGTCGATCCGCCGGTCTCGAACAGCGGCCCCTGATCGACGACGACGATATCCTCGCGGCCCCGTTCGGCGAGGTGGTAGGCCGCGCTACAGCCGACACAGCCGGCTCCGACGATGACGGTCCCCGCCTTTCGCGGGAGTGTCTCGGCGCTCATGTCGTTCGTACTGCCATCGTCGGACCACCGCATTAAGTGTCACGGTCACATGCGTCACACGATCGGCTCGGAGTCCGCCGGTTCCGCGAGGGCCTCCTCGAGCTCTCGGCCGGCTTCGAGGACGATCCGCGGCGCCTCGGACTCGAACCCCTCGCTCCCACGGCGGTAGGTCGGGACCGACATCGCCAGCCCGCCGAGGATCGAGCCGTCCGGGTTCCTGACGGCGACGCCGACCGCACACAGCCCGTCGACGTACTCCTCGTCGGCGACGGCGTACCCGCGCTCACGCGTGCGCGAGAGTTCCTCGAAGAGGGTCTCGCGGTCGGTGATCGTGTTCTCCGTCCGCTCGGGAAGCCCCCATCGGTCGAGGATCGCCTCGACGCGCTCGTCGGGCAGCGCCGCGAGCAGGGCCTTCCCGCCGGCCGTACAGTGCATGTGGTAGTAGGTCCCCGAGTGCGAGAGGTCGCTGGTAGTGTCGAATAGGTCGTCCCGGTAGCTGTTCTGGGGGTGGTAGGACTCGTAGATCGTGATCGTCCGCCCGTCGTTCTCGACGACGAAGTCCGCCTCCTCGTCCGTCCGTTCGGCGAGGTCGCGAACCGTCCGCCCGGCGAGGCGATAGCCACGTTTTCGGAGGCGGGCGTACTCGCCGTGGTGGTGGAACTTCAGCCCGATGTGGTACTGCTCGCCCTCCTTGACGAGGTAGCCGTGGCTCTCGAGGGTCGAGAGGTGCTTGTGGACGGTGCTCTTCGCGAGCCCGAGCTCCGTGACGAGTTCCGAGAGGGTCGCCCCGTCCCGACGCTGGATGAAGCCGACCAGCGCGAGCGAGCGCTCGGTCGTCTTCACCCCGTCCTGAACGTGATCCGTTGTCATGGTACTGTCTGCAAGGAACAGCTACAAAAGGGTTCGGGTACGCCGAACCGACAGCCCCGCTCGGCGAGTCAACGGTAAGACCCACCGTCCGCCCAGACGGGCGTCCATCCCGGATCGGCGAGCTCGGTTCGAAATGCATGAACGGCACCGGGGCTCGGAGCCCCAGCGACATGGTCACCTGGCGAACGGAGCCGAAATATTACAATCATACTCATGTAATCCGATGGCCTCGCCCGATCGGCCGATACGGAATACCGGCTCGCTGCGGGGAAAACGCCGGTTCGAACATTCCGAACTAGATCGTGATCGATCCTTTGCAGCGTCCACGGGCCCGTGTACGGCGGGTGGTGAGGGACGGTAGCGTGCCGCCAACATTTATGGGGCTCGGCGGATTACGAACGGGTACATGACGCGGTGGAACGACGGGACAGACGCGACTGCGTCGGTCAGTCCCGACATAACCGACGAGACGAACGCGCTGCCGGCGAAGTACTTCACGGACCCGGCGGTCCACGAGATGGAACAGGAGACGGTGTTCTCGCGGTACTGGGTCTACGCCGGCCACGAGAACGCCATCCGGGAGCCGGGGGATTACTTCACGCGGACCGTCGGCGACAGGCAGGTCATCGTCGTCCGCGACAAGGACCGAGGGATGCGGGCGTTCTACAACGTCTGTGCCCATCGGGGCTCGAAGATGGTCGACGACACCCCGATGACCGATCCGGGCAACGCAAACGGGATCCGGTGTCCGTATCACCTCTGGACCTACGAGCTCGACGGGGACCTCCGGAGCACGCCCCGGAGCTTCGAGGAGGCGGGGATGAACCCCGATCTCGAGGACGAGGACGTCCCCCGGCTCGACCCGGAGGAGAACGGACTGCGGGAGGTCCATCTCGACTCGATCGGCCCCCTGCTGTTCGTCAACCTCGACGACGACCCGATGTCGCTGGCCGAGCAGGCCGGGACCCTCAAAGAAGAGCTCGAGTCGTTCCCCCTGGAGGACTACGAGCTCGCCCGGCGGTACGTCTCGGAGGTCGAGTGCAACTGGAAGACCTTCAGCGGCAACTACTCCGAGTGCGACCACTGCCAGGCCAACCACCAGGACTGGATCGAGGGGATCTCGCTTTCCGAGTCCGAGCTCGTCGTCGACGACCACTACTGGGTGCTGCATTACACCCACGACGAGGGCGTCGAGGCCGCCGAATCGCTCATCGAGGGCGAGGCACGGTTCTACTACTTCTGGCCGAACTTCACGCTCAACATGTACGGCAACGCCGACGGCTACGGCACCTACATCATCGATCCGATCGACGAGGGACGTTTTCAGCTGATCGCCGACTACTACTTCAAGGACGCCGAACTGAGCGACGAAGAGAAAGAGTTCGTCCAGCTGAGCCGCAAGCTTCAGGAGGAGGACTTCGAGCTCGTCGAGCGCCAGTACGAGGGGCTGAAATCGGACGCGCTCGCCCAGGCCCAGCTCGGCCCGAACGAACACACGGTCCACCGGCTGCACCTGCTCGCACAGGAGGCCTACGATGCGTGAGCGGCCGATTCCATGAACCAGCGCGAACGTGCTCGGCTCGTCGTCACCTGCCCGGACTGTGCGGTCCGCAAGGCGATCGACGACGTCAACGAGGCGGTCGCCTTCCACCGGCGACATCGCGCGATCACCGGCCACGACGTCGAGTGGGAACGCGCGGAACTCGAGGGGGCCTCGATCCCGGGCGAGGACCTCCGATCGGTCATCGCCGAACTGGAGGCTCGAGTCGAGGGTGGCGTCCCGCTCGGCCTCGTGACCGTGGCGATGGGCGAGCGGGGCATGACGATCGGCGAGACGCTCGACGCGGTGCGTGAGCTGCGCATGGAGGGGAAGCTGTACGAACCCCGGGACGATCACCTCCGGGTGACGTGAGCCGGGCCGATCCGCCCTATCTGGGTATATCAACATGAGATTTATGTTCCCCTGAACGGGACAATACCGATCGGTTCGGGGCGTCGATGTTTCAATCAGACGTACAGTTGGTCAGGAGAGGAATGATCTCACACGTGATCGGCAGAGAACGGCGTCTCATCAGTAGAGGAACCGACCGGGCGAGCGATCGCCTCCGAGGAGTGATCGGCAGTCCCCATCCGATAGGTTCGTCCATCGGAGGTGTGATCGATGCGTCTCGCGGAGGCACCATCGCCGATGAACCGTTCGGAGCCCAAAGCGCACGGGTCGCCATGGAACGAAATCGCCGATCGACGTTGAGTCGAACTCCATTGATCGACTCTCGTCAACGAGCGCTCGGAAGAGGAGTAAGTGATACATGGCCAACCTATCGTGCCGCTACGGCGAGAGGTGTTCGCGCCCCTTTACCCCAAGGGGTAGTAGCCCGAAGAAGGGGCTGCGGAAATCACTCGCTTCTCCCGGCCGCTCCGAGTCGACGTCTGTAGTGAAATCATTATCTTCTTTTCTGGTACTAGATAGTGCGTCTGGTAGTACCAAATGAGAATATAAGTCGGAATTCCGGCCGTCAACTAAGGTCCATGGAGGAAGATAAGAGGAGTTATTTTCTTATCTGGTACATTGAAGAGGGTGGGCCGCGAAGGGTCGGTATGGCGGACGGAGACGACACCGAACGGACGCTCGTGAAGACACACGTCCCCGCGTACCAGAAACGCATCTGGGTCGACCACGCCGAGGAGCTCGAGATGAGCCAGAGCGAGTTCCTCCGGACGATGGTCCAAGCGGGTCGCAAGGGCTTCGAACCGGCGGAGGGTCCGGACACCGAGACCGGAACCTCGAAACCCGGTGCGGGAGAGGACGGCGCCGATCTCGAGTCCCGGGTGGAATCGGCCCTAGCTGGCTCGGGTCCGCTCTCGTGGGATCAGCTCGTGGAGACACTGACCGACAACCTCGAGGACCGTCTGGACGAGGCGCTCCAGTCCCTTCAGGAGGAGAACCGCGTCCGTTACAGCGGCCGGGACGGAGGCTACACGCTGGCCGAACAGTCATGAACGCCGACGGTTCGGGGGCCGAGGACCCGGTCGCGTACTTCCTCCAGGACATCGAGTATCAGGGCAAGACCGAACGTACGCGATCGGCCTACGAGCGCGTGTTGCGGGACTTCGAGTCGTTCATCGAGACCGAGTATCCGCATGCGGACACCCTTTCGGCGGTCTCACACCGGGGGTGTATGGCCTGGATCCACGGCCAGCGCGGCGAGGTCGCAGAGAGCACCCTCGCGACCTACGCGTCGTACCTCCACCGCTTTTACGCCTACATGACCCAGGTCGGCGAGTTCGAGGAGAACCCGATGGCGCTCGTCGTCGAGCAGATGGACGAGTCCATCGACGTCGATCCGACGCGTCGAGAGATCGGCATCGAGGAGATGCAGGCGTTCGTCGCCGGGATCGGCCACCCGCTCTCGCGGGCGATGATCGTCGCCCTTCTGAAGACCGGAATGCGCGCCGGCGAGCTGTGCAACCTCGACCTCCGTGACGTCCATCTCACGACCGACGCGATCGAGATCGGGGTCGACCCCCGGCCACAGCTCCACGGCAAGCCCGATTCGATCTACGTCTCGCCCGAGCCCGCCCGCGGAACGGTCGTCAACGGCGAGGAACGCACCGCTTCGAACAAGCGCCGTCGTCCGACGGTGATCCCCGTCGACGACGAGCTCCGCGAGACCCTGGTCCGATGGCTCGCGGTCCGCCCCGATCCTCGCTCGTCCGCCGAGCCGTTCTTCTGTAGCACGGCGGGTCAGTGGGGCGAACGGGTCACGCCCCAGACGGTCCACCACACCGTCGAGCGTCACGCCCGTGATCGGGGCTGGTACCGGACCGGCGGGGGCGCAAGCGAGAACGTCACGCCACACTACTTCCGACACTTCTTCACGACCTACCTCCGAGGACAGACCGGGGAGCGCGGGATCGTCAAGTACCTCCGCGGCGACGTCGCCGACGACGTCATCGACACCTACACTCACAACTGGGGCGACCGCGTGCGCGAGACCTACGAGGCGAACATCTATCGCCTCCTGTAGGACATAAATCTCATACTGATATACGAAATTGGAGGAGGAGGGGGAATCGCACCCGATCCCAGAGTCTCATTCCACCGGTTCTCCGGGCCACGGTAGCTCCGTGAGGGGATAGCGGGTGCCAAAAAGCTCAAGCGGTTTGCACGATAAGGATTACACGGAACACGACGGAGGTGATCGGAATGGAGGAAAGCGTGTCAGGATTCGAAGTCACGGGAACCTGGGGCGACATCGTCGAGCACGGCGAACGAATCACCGCGGCGCTCGAAGCGACCGATGCGGACAGCGAGGAGTTCGAGGCGTGGGACGAATGGCGTCCCAAGGCGGACGATCGGCTCGACGACGAGATAAGCCGACGGACGTCCGAGCAGGCGAGCGTCGACGAGGGACGCGGCGAGCGGGTCGGGCGGACCGCCGAGGAGGACCTCCGGGCGGCAGGCGAGAAGCTGAGTGAGTCGTACGAACGGATGGGCGAAGAGGGGGACGCCCAGGAGGCGGTCCACGACTCGGTCGACCACGCGACGCGGGCCGCGGACACCGCCGGCCGGAAGGTCCTTCGGGCGGTCGAGGACACGGTCTACCAAGGGGCGATGACGGAGGTCGCGCCGTACTACTTCGACGGCGAGCTCGTCAGCGCGAACGTCGCCGAGGTGAGCCGATTCGGGGGGAGCGACGAGTTCGTCCTCGAGGTGGACATCAACGACGACGAGCTGAAGGAGGAGATCAGCGAGCTGCTCGCCGAGTACGACGACGAGATCGACCGCTGGCACATCGAGACGGACCCGAAAACGGCGAACTCCGCAGCCGCCGAGGGTATCGGCTCGCGGAACCCCACGCCGTAGCCGGACGGCCGGGAACCGATCGAGCGGACGAGCGACGAGGGGGACGCCGATCGCTCGAGGCGTTGCGGGACCGGTTCGGTTGCCGCGACGGCCGTACCGGCCGGCTGTTCGTTACATCTGTACTCATGTAATCAGGCGTACGTGCTGTTGATCTCGATGACGTTGGCCGTGCTCATCGTCAGTCCGGGGAGCTCCTCGGTGTACCACTCGCTGGACATCCGGCTTTTCGGTCCCGAGACGCTCACCGCGCCGAGCACTGTGCCGTCGACGACGATGGGCGCGGCGACACACCGCAGCCCCTCGAGGCGCTCCTCGTCGTCGTAGGCATAGCCCCGCTCGCGGATCGTCTCGAGCTCGTCCATGAGTCGGTCCCGGTCGGTGATGGTGTTCGGAGTGGCGCTCGGGAGGCCGTGGCGGTCGAGGATCGCCTCGACGCGCGCCGCCGGGAGGTGGGCGAGGATCGACTTGCCGAAGCCGGTGGTGTGGAGATGGACGCGCTTTCCGGCATGGGTATCCATGTGGACGGCGTCGGCGCCCTTCGCCCGGTAGAGGAAGACGCCGCGGCCGTGCTCCTCGACCAGCAGGTTCGCCATCTCGCGGGTCTCCTCGGCGAGCTTGTCGATCTCCGGGGGGCCGATGGTCGCGATCCCCCGCCGGTCGCGCGCGTACTCGCCCAGCTGGAGGAACCGCAGCCCGACGTCGTACGCCGAGCCGTGTTTGGTGACGTACTCGTTGCGCCGGAGGGTCTGGAGGTGGTTGTGGACGGTGCTCTTCGGGAGGTCGAGGTGGCTCGCGAGCTCCGTCACCCCGGCACCCTCGAGCGCGCGAAGCGCGTCCAGGATCCGGAAGCTCGTCTCGGTCGCCCGCACCGTCACCGGCTCGTCCGTGGCCATACCCCGCCTACCGCGCCGAGCGTAATAGTTCTACAGGTCGGATGGGTGTTCACCTATACTGAACAGTGGAGCAATCCGAAGGGACGACACACTGGTCCCGGTCCCGAAACACCCGGTCGGCGGTTCTCGTGGCGAGTCGTTCGCCCCGAGAGGATTTATTTCCGGTCTAGAGGATTTTTTGTTCAGCAGAGTCGAACGCAGGACACCCGACGTATCGCGTCGTCGACGCCCGGTGAGTGATATGTCGTGTCGTATCCCGGCCGTATCCACATCGTTGTTAACACTATTTCGCGATGAAACGACCATTCGTCCGTATGAAAGGCGTTCTACTCCTGTGAATAGGGGATCGGTACGGGAGGTGTTTCGCCCTTCGTGTGGTTTCTAGGGATATCTTTATAGGGTGTCCTCGTTCAGTAGCGAACGGAGTGAACCAGCTATGAGCGACGTGACACTACGACGGACACAACTGGCGACGCCGGCGAGCGACGAGAACTTCATGGAGAGCGCCTCGAACAGCGCCGCCGACGAGGTGTTCCTCGATCTGGAGGACAGCGTCGCGCCGAACTCGAAGCCCGACGCCCGCGAGCCGCTGATCGACGCCGCCCAGAGCCACGACTGGAGCGGCAAGGTGCTTTCCTTCCGGATGAACGGCATCGACACCGAGTGGTGGTACGACGACGTCATCGACGTCGTGAGTGCCGCCGGCGAACACATCGACGACATCATCATCCCGAAGGTCAAGGGCGCAAGCGACGTCCACACCGTCGAGAACCTCCTGACCCAAGTCGAGGAGAACGCCGGCCTCGAGGTCGGCGCGATCGGCCTCGAACCGCAGATCGAGGACGGCGAGGGGATGCACAACGTCCATGAGATCGCCCACGCGAGCGATCGCCTCTCGAGCATCATCTTCGGGCCCGGCGACTACTCGGCGGCGATGGGAACTCCGGGACTGGACATCGGGCAGTTCCCCGACTACCCCGGCCACTACTGGCACCACGCGCTCTCGGAGTGCAACGCTGCCGCGAAGAGCGCCGGAATCCCCTGTCTCGATGGTCCGTACGCCGACATCGAGGACGAGCAGGGCTTCCGCGACTCGTGTAACAACGCGAATATGATCGGCTGCGACGGCAAGTGGGCGATCCACCCCAGCCAGATCGAGATCGCCAACGAGATCTTCGCGCCCGACCCGGAGACCGCCGAACGCGCCCAGCGCATCGTCGAGGAGTACGCCCAGGCGATGGAGGAGGGCAAGGGCGCGGTGAAGGTCGACGGCCAGATGGTCGACGAGGCGACCAACAAGATGGCCCAGGACATCGTCGACAAAGCGGAAGCCGCCGACATCCTCTGAAAAGGCAGTTCCCGTTCGTCTTTTTGCCGTCCCGCTAGTCGAGCGACTCGACGAGCTCGACGCGTCGGCCGTCGGGGTCGCGCACGAACGCGGTGCGGGCCCCCGCTTCAGGCTGGTCGCCGGGTTCCTTGTCGACGCCGTGGTGGTCGATCTCCTCGAAGACCGCGTCGACGTCGTCGACCCCGATCGCGAGGTGGTCCCACGCGCTGCCCGGCTCGAACTCCTCCTCGCCGTTGGTGTCCGAGAGCTGGAGCTCGATCCCGTTCTCGTCGGCGATGTATCGGTTCTGGGTCTCGCCATCGGGCGTCTCGAACTCCCAGGACTCCTCGAAGCCCAGCTGCTCGTAGAAGGCGATCGTCTCCTCGGCGTCCGCGACGTTGACGTTCACATGGATGAGTTCCATGGGTTCACTCCCGACCAGCGCCCCCTTAAAACCGTGGGTCGGCGGGCCATGTGTGGGTTCATCGAACACAGTATTTATCACGATCAACCCCCGACGAGGATGTGATGGCCGAGACTCCAGTGGACGAGACCCCGATCGAGCCCGCGGGCGATGCGGACCACTCCCAGGAGATGATGGAGGCCGCGACCGTCGAGGAGATCACCGAGCCCTCGACGTTGCACAAGCCCCAGGGAGACATGAGCGATTTCGAGACCTACCGCGAGGCCCAGGGCCACGACCACCCCGACGCCGAGGAGTACGTCGCGCTCGCCGAGGACCTCCGCGGGGCCGTCGCCGGCGAGGTGCGCTTCGACGAGTACAGCCAGGTGCTGTACGCGACCGACGGCAGTATCTACCAGGCCCGGCCCGCGGGCGCGGTCTTCCCGCGTGACGTCGAGGACGTCCGGGCGGCGGTGCAGGTCGCCGACGCACACGAGGTCCCGATCATCGCCCGCGGCGCGGGGTCGTCGCTGGGCGGCCAGACGGTCGGGCCGGGCTGTGTGGTGCTCGACATGAGCGTCTACATGGACGACATCCTGGACCTCCGACCCGACGAGAAACGCGCGCGCGTTCAGCCCGGCGTCGTCCAGGACCACTTCGACGAGTACGCCGGTCAGTGGGGGCTGAAGTTCGCGCCGGACCCCGCCTCCTCGAACCGCGCGACCATCGGCGGGGGCATGGGCAACAACTCGACGGGCGCCCACTCGGTGCGCTACGGCATCACCGACGCCTACACTGAGGAGCTTCGGGTCGTCCTCCCCGATGGCTCGCTGATCCACACCCGCGAGGTCGTCCTCGACTCGCCGGAGTACGAGGAGATCGTCTCGAAGGACGACCGCGAGGCGGAGATCTACGAGACCGTTCGGGGACTGGTCGAGGAGCACGAGGAGGAGATCGAGGAGCGCTATCCCGACCTCAAGCGAAACGTCTCGGGCTACAACCTCGATCGCGTGATCTATGAAAACGACGACGGCGAGCGCGTGATCAACCTCTCGAAGCTGCTCGTGGGCTCGGAGTCCTCGCTTGGCGTGATCGTCGAGGCCGAGATCAGCCTGGTGACCCTGCCCGAGAAGACCTCGCTCGCGCTCTACTGTTTCGACGACCTGATCGACGCGCTGCGGGCCGTCCCCGAGGCCCTGGAGTTCGAGACCAGCGCGGTCGAGCTGATGGACAGCGAGGTGTTCCGCCTCGCGCGCAACAACGAGGAGTTCGCCCAGTACGAGGAGCCGATCCCCGAGGGGACCGAGGCGGCGATCATGCTGGAGTTCGACTCGGAGCTCCACGACGACCTCGAGGCGCCCATCCAGGCGACCAACGAACACTTCGTCGGGGAGGGCGACGCCTTCGACGTGCTGGAGGCGTACACCGAGGAGGACCAGGCGATGATCTGGAAGCTCCGCAAGGCGGCGATCCCGCTGCTGATGAGCCTCGAGGGCGACCCGAAGCCCTACCCGTTCATCGAGGACGCGACGGTCCCGCCGGAGGAGCTCGCCGAATACGTCCAGGAGTTCATGGAGATCCTCGAGGACCACGACACCTCCGCCGCGTACTTCGCGCACGCGGGCAGCGGGACGCTCCACATCCGGCCGATCCTCAACCTCAAGGAGAACGGGGACATCCAGAAGATGCTCTCGATCGCCGAGGACGTCACCGACCTCGTGAAGGAGCGCCACGGCTCCTTCTCGGGCGAGCACGGCGACGGGCTCGCGCGCACCCAGTTCAACCGCAAGATGTACGGCGAGGACCTCTGGGGGGCCTTCCTCGAGATCAAGGAGACGTTCGACCCCGACTGGCGGATGAACCCCGGGAAGGTCGTCCATCGGGAGGACGACCCGACGGACATGCGCGAGAACCTCCGCTACGGCGCCGAGTACAGCTCGGTCGAGCCCCAGACGAAGCTCGACTTCTCGGAGGAGGGCGGGTTCTCCCAGCTCGTCGAGCTCTGTAACGGCTGTGGGACCTGCCGGCAGACCGATGACGTGATGTGTCCGACCTACCGGGGCTCGAAGGACGAGATCGAGACCACGCGCGGCCGGGCGAACATGCTCCGGGCCGCTATTTCCGGCGAGATCGACGAGGAGGAGATGTACTCGAAGCAGTTCCAGGAGGAGGTGCTCGACCTCTGTGTGGGCTGTAAGGGCTGTAAGAACGACTGTCCCACCGGCGTCGACATGGCGAAGCTCAAGACGGAGGTCAAACACCAGTACCACCAGCGCGAGGACCCGAGCCTCCGCACGCGGGTGTTCGGGAACATCGATCGGCTCTCGTGGCTCGGGAGCAAGCTCGCGCCGCTCTCGAACGTCGGCCCGAAGATACCGGGATCGCGGCTGGTGATGGAGAAGGCCGTCGGCATCGCGAGCGACCGGAAACTGCCCTACTTCGAGAGCGAGTCGCTCGAGGAGTGGTACGAGGCGCGCGGCCCGCGAATCAGCGAGGCCGAGGCCGACCGAAAGGTGCTGCTGTTCCCGGATACGTTCACGAACTACAGCTACCCCGAGCCGGGCAAGGCCGCGATCCGGGTGCTCGAGGCCGCGGGCGTCCACGTGCGGATCCCCGACGACTGCGCGGCAAGCGGGCGGGCGGCCTACTCGACGGGCATGCTCGACGCCGCCGAGGAGCGCGCGCGGACGAACATCGGGGTCTTCTCGGAGTACCTCGACGACGGCTGGGAGGTCGTCGCGATCGAGCCCTCCGACGCCGTCGTCTTCCAGGACGAGTACCGCGACCTCGTGCCCGGCGAGGGTGCCGACCGCGTCGCCGAGCACGCCTACGGCGTCATGGAGTACCTCGACACCCACCGGCTGATCGACGGGCTCACCGAGGCCGGGCGGCTGGACGGCGCCGGCGGGGCGCTCACCTACCACGGCCACTGCCACCAGAAGGCGACCGCGAAGGACCACCACGCGGTCGGCGTCCTGCGCCGGGCGGGTTACGACGTCGACCCGCTGGACTCGGGCTGCTGTGGGATGGCCGGTTCGTTCGGCTACGAGGCCGAGCACTACGACCTCTCGAAGTCGATCGCGTCGCTGCTGTTCGAGAAGATCGACCGCAGCGACGGCGAGGAGGTCGTCGCACCGGGCGCGTCCTGTCGGAGCCAGATCGGCGACCGCGACGAGCGCGCGGAGAACCCGCCCCACCCCATCGAGAAGGTCGAGGCCGCCCTCGCGCCCTGACGGCGCGGCTCCCGCTGACGATATTTGCTATCGCATGCCAATGACATAAACCATCATATTTATTACGTAACGTTGAACACGTAGGCGTGAGCGTTCACAATGATCATGAGGATTAGGGAGATCGGTGATCGGGCATGGTGATGGAGATCGTTCTGGCCGCGTTGCCGCTGTTGGTCGTGGCCGTGTTGCTGGTCGGGCTGCTGTGGCCGGCGACGCGGGCGATGCCGATCGCGTGGATCGCCGCGCTCGGGGTCGGTTTCTTCGCCTGGAACATGCCGCCCGAGTGGCTCGCGGCAGCCTCGATCGTCGGGGTGATGACCGCCCTGGAGATCCTCTGGATCGTCTTCGGCGCGCTCGTCCTGCTGTATACGCTGATGCAGGCGGGCGCGTTCGACCGGATCAACCAGGGCTTTGCCGCCCTTTCCGACGACCGGCGGGTGCAGATCGTTCTCTTGGGATTCCTGCTCGCGACGTTCATCGAGGGCGCGGCGGGCTTCGGGACCCCCGCGGCGGTCGTCGCGCCGCTGCTTCTGGGACTCGGCTTTCCGGCGCTCGCCGCCGTCATCGCCGCGCTGATCGGCCATATCATCGCCGTCACCTACGGCGCGGTCGGCACGCCGATCATCGTCGGGATCCAGACGCCGCTCGAGGACGTGGCGTTCACCCAACAGGCGATCCAGGACGAGGGCATGACCGTCTACGAGTTCGCGACCGAGGTCGCCGCGTGGGCGGCGACCTACCACGCGCTCGTGGGTTTCGTCATGCCGCTCTTTGCGGTCGGGATGATCGTCTACTTCTTCTCGCCGGAGGAGGAGCGCTCGCTCGCGCCCGCCTGGGAGGTCGCGCCGCTGTGTCTGTTCGCGGGGATCGCCTTCGCGATCCCGTACTGGGTCTCCGCGTGGTTCATCACCCCCGAGTTCCCGGCACTGATCGGATCGATGGTCGGCGGCGCGATCGTCGTCGGCGCGCTCAAGGCGGGCTACTTCGTCCCCGAGGACGAGTGGGAGTTCCCGCCCCGCGAGGAGTGGCCCGACCACTGGGTCGGCACGATCGAGCCCGGCGAGGGCGGCAACGGCGGCAATGGCGGTAGCGGCGGCGGCCCCGAGGAGGCGACCGTCGCCGACGGCGGCCAGTCGATGTCGCTTCTGAAGGCGTGGTCGCCGTACGTGATCCTCGTCGTGCTGCTGGTCGTCACGCGCGTGATCGACCCGATCGCGGAGTTCCTTCAGGGGCCGCTGTTCATCATCGAGTGGACCGAGATCCTCGGAACGACGCTCGCAAGCGAGATCGAGTGGGCGTTCGTCCCCGGGATGTGGCTGATCGTCAGCGCGCTGCTCGCGATCCCGCTGTTCGGCATGGCCGGTAGCCAGGTCACCGCCGCGTGGCGCGAGGCCGGCGAGAAGCTCGTCGCGCCGCTGATCGCGCTCGTGTTCGTCATCGCGATGGTGCAGGTGATGCTCCAGTCGGGCGCCCACGCCGAGATCGACAGCATGATCGTCGTGCTCGCACAGGCGACCGCGGACCTCTTCGGGCCCGCCTACCCCGCCGTGGCCGCGCTGATCGGCGCGCTCGCGGCGGCGATGGCCGGCTCGAACACCGTCTCGAACATCACGTTCGGGGCGTTCCAGTTCGAGGCCGCGACCCAGCTCGACCTGCCCCGCCAGATCATCGTCGGCACGCAGGCCGTCGGCGGCGCGATCGGCAACCTCGTGGCCATTCACAACATCGTCGCGGCGCTCGCGACCGTCGGCCTGGTCGGCCAGGAGGGCCGGGTCATTCGGCTCAACCTCATCCCGCTGCTGTACTACGCGCTGATGGTCGGGCTCTGGGCGATGCTGTTCGTCTACGTGATGCCCGGCGTCTGGCCCGACGTCTTCGACGTCTTCTGAGGGTGGTCCCCCCCCTTACAGGGGGTCGGGCGCGATGAACTCGATCGGGTGTCGCGGTTTCCGTTCCAGTAACGCGTCAAGCTGATCGGTACAGGAGGTGCCGCTCGCGAGCACGGTCCGGTCGCGCTCGCCCGGCTGCTCGAACTCGTCCTCCAGCTCGTAGCCGACGTCCATCGCGAGCTCGTAGTACTGCTCCTTGTAGCCGAACGACCCCGCCATCCCACAGCACTCGACGGTCGAGGTGAGCACGTCGTATTCGAGCTCCTCGAGCAGCGCCTCGGTGTACTCCTCGAGGCCCATCGTCCGCTGCTGACAGTGGCTGTGATACGCCACGCGGCCGGGGCCGTCCGAGAGGATCTCGATCTTCTCGGGGTCGTTCGCGACCAGCCCGTAGACGTACTCGACGACCTCGTAGCTCGCCCCCGAGAGCCGGTCGTAGGACGCCTCGGGCAGGAACTTCTCGTACTCGCCGCGGAACATCGCGAGGTCGCTGGGCTCGATGGCGACCACGTCCCGGCCGGCGTCGAGGTGTTCGGCGACCCCGCCGTACAGGTCGTGGGCCTGCTCGCCCGCCGTCGAGAGCATCCCCTGGCTGAGCGGCGCGCGTCCGCTCTCGGGCAGGTCGGGCAGCAGGACCCGCACGCCCAGTGCCTCCAGCGTGCGGACGGCCGCCTTCCCGCGCTCGGGGCTGACGTAGTTCGTGTAGGTGTCGGGATAGAGGACGACTTCGCGCTCGGCCTCCGCGGGCGCGAGCCCCTCGTGTGCGAGGAACCACTCGGAGAGCGTCTCGCCGGCGAACGTCGGGAGGTCACGACGTCTGTCGATTCCCAGCACGCGCTCCATCGCCCACCGGCTCGGCGGCAGTTCGGCGAGCCAGTTCGAGACCGGCGCGGTCGCGCTGCCGAGCTTCGCGACCGTCCCGAAGTTGCCGAAGAAGCGTTTCTGGAGGGGGACCCCGCCGGACTCGGCGTCCGGGGTCAGCCCCTCGACGAGGAACTCGAACTCGCTGGGCTCCTCGCCGCGGTTGATCCGGTCCCTGACGACCTCGTTGATCCACGGGATGTCGATCTTCACGGGACACTGGTTGACACAGCGCGAACAGCCCGTACAGAGGTCGTTGAACTCCTCGGCGCTCTCCTGGCCGTGGACGCCGGCCTCCCAGCCGGTCCCGATCCCGCCCGAGTAGGTCTCGCCGCCGAAGGCGTGGCCCCCGACGTGCTGGAAGTTCGCACAGACGTTCGCACACGCCCCACAGCGGATGCAGTAGAGCGTCTCCTTGAGCTCGGGGTCCTCGCGCATCGCCATCCGGCCGTTGTCGATCAACACGAGGTGGAACTCCCGGTCGTCCGCGCCCCCGGCGAGCGGTTCGTCGCTGCCGAACTCGATGGTCGGCGAGTCGACCGGCGGCGTGAGCAGCGACATGTACGAGGTGAGGTCCTGGCCCGTGCTCGAGCGCGCGATGAGCTCGATAAATGGTTGGAGGTCCTCGAAGCGCGGGAGGATCTTCTCGACGCCCGCCACCGCGACGTGGGTGTCGGGCGCGACCGCACATTTCCTCGCGTTGCCCTCGCTGGTGACCAGCAGCAGGGTCCCGCTTTCGGCGACCAGGAAGTTCGCGCCGGTCATCCCGACGTCGGCCTCCTCGACGCGCTCGCCGAGGTACTCGCGGGCGAAGTGGGTGAGCTCCTCCGCGGTCTCGAGGGGCTCGTCGGGATCGAACTCGTGGTTGAACAGCTCGGCGATCTCCTCGCGCGATTTGTGGATCGCCGGCCCGACGATGTGGGAGGGCGCCTCGTCTGCGATCTGGATGACGAACTCCCCGAGGTCGGTCTCGTAGACGTCCACTCCTGCTGCTTCGAGCGCGTCGTTGACGTCGATCTCCTCGCTGGTCATCGACTTGCTCTTGACGAGCGTCTCGGCGCCGCCGTCCTCGGCCACGTCGGTGATGTAGCGGTTCGCGTCCTCGGCGTCGCTCGCGAGGTAGACGTGCCCGCCGTTCTCCTCGACGGTCTCGGTCAGCTCGTCGATCAGCTCGGGCAGGCGCTCGATGGCGTCCTCCTTGAGCTCGCGGGCCCGATCCTTCAGCCCCTTGTAGTCGTCGAGGTCCTCGACGGCGGCGTAGCGGCCCTGGTTGAACACGCGGGTGTTCCCCTGGACGCTGTCGCCCTCGGTGTCGAGCAGGCGGCGGATATGGGCCGCCTCGTCGTCGGCGCTCATTGTTCGACGATGAGGGCGTGGACTCGTTTCGGGCCGTGGGCGCCCCGCACCAGCGCGCCCATGTCGGCCGTGGCGCTCGGGCCGGTCGCGATGATCGCGCTCCCGCGGTCGTCGCCGACGGTCGTCGCCATCTCCCCGATCGCCGTCGGCATGTCGGGGACGATGTCGTCGGCGTCGAGCACGACGACGTGCAGGTCACAGAAGAGGCTCACCGGCTCCGCTCCTTCGGGCGTCGAGGGCAGGACGACCGAGCCGTAGTCGGCGATCCCCAGCGAGGCGCCCGTGACGCCGGTGGTCGCCTCGGTGAGCTGGTTGGGCGTCGGGTCGGTAACGACCGAGGTGCCATCGAGGGAGAGCCCCTCGATCCCGAGCGGCGTGCCGATCGCCGGCTCGTCGATGGCCTCCGCGACGGTCTCCTCGAACGCCTCCGGCGAGAGGCGCGTCGTCCCGACGGCAAGTCCGTCGAGGGAGTCTTCGAACGTGTCGGTGGCGGACATACCGTGTGGTTCGTCCCCAACGACATGGGTGTTTTCATGCATTCGGTTCGTCGATCGTCGAACCGCGTAACCCGCCTCCGTCGATACCTTTTTACTCGTATCCGTGGACGGTCAGGTATGTCACTGGAGGACGACTCCCTGGAGTACCACGAGGCCGACCCGCCGGGGAAGATCGAGATCGCGACCACCAAACCGACCAACACCCAACGGGACCTCTCGCTCGCCTACTCGCCCGGCGTCGCCGGCCCCTGTCGCGCGATCGACGAGGACCCCGGGGAAGCGTACCAGTACACCGCCAAGGGCAACCTCGTCGGCGTGATCTCCAACGGCTCGGCCGTGCTGGGGCTGGGCGACATCGGCGCTCAGGCCTCGAAACCCGTCATGGAGGGGAAAGGAGTCCTGTTCAAACGGTTCGCCGACATCGACGTCTTCGACATCGAGCTCGACCTCGACGACCCCGAGTCGATGATCGCCGCGACGAAGGCCATGGAGCCCACATTCGGCGGGATCAACCTCGAGGACATCAAGGCCCCCGAGTGTTTCCAGATCGAGGAGACGCTCCGCGAGGAGATGTCGATCCCCGTCTTCCACGACGACCAGCACGGTACCGCCATCATCAGCGGTGCCGCGCTGTTGAACGCCGCGGAGGTCGCCGGAAAGGACGTCGCCGACCTCGACGTCGTCTTCTCGGGGGCGGGAGCGAGCGCGATCGCGAGCGCGCGCTTCTACGTCTCGCTGGGGGTCAGAAAGGAGAACATCACGATGTGTGACTCCTCGGGAATCATCACCGAATCGCGCGCCGACGAGGTCAACGAGTTCAAACGCGAGTTCGCGAGCGACGTCCCCGAGGGCGACCTGGCGGACGCGATGGAGGGTGCGGACGTGCTCGTCGGGCTCTCGATCGGCGGGATCGTCTCCCCGGAGATGATCCGCTCGATGGCCGCCGACCCCATCGTCTTCGCGATGGCGAACCCCGACCCCGAGATCGACTACGAGGCCGCCAAGAGCGCGAGGGAGGACACGGTTATCATGGCGACCGGGCGCTCCGACTACCCCAACCAGGTCAACAACGTACTGGGATTCCCGTTCATCTTCCGGGGGGCGCTTGACGTCCGTGCCACGGAGATCAACGAGGAGATGAAAGTCGCCTGCGCCGAGGCACTCGCCGACCTCGCAAAACAGGACGTCCCCGACGCCGTCGTCAAGGCCTACGGCGACCAGCCGCTCCAGTTCGGCTCGGAGTACATCCTCCCGAAGCCGGTCGACCCGCGGGTGCTGTTCGAGGTCGCGCCGGCGGTCGCGCAGGCGGCGATATCTAGTGGTGCAGCCCGCGACGAGGTCGAACTCGACGAATACCGCGAGCGCCTCGAGGCTCGGCTGGGCAAGTCCCGCGAGATGATGCGGGTCATCCTCAACAAGGCGAAGAGCGACCCCAAGCGGGTGGCGCTCGCGGAGGGCGAGGACGAGAAGATGATCCGCGCGGCGGTACAGATGCGCGAGGAGGGGATCGCGGAGCCCCTGCTGATCGGGAACCGCGAGTCGATCGAGGAAACGGTCGAGGACCTCGGCCTGGAGTTCGAGCCGCACGTGGTCGACCTCTCGGAGGCCGAGCTCGACGAGTACGCAGAGCGCCTCTACGAGCTCCGCCAGCGCAAAGGGTTCACCCGGAGCGAGGCCGCCGACCTGGTGCGCCGGGACTCGAACTACATCGGCAGCGTGATGGTCGAGATGGGTGACGCCGACGCGATGCTGACGGGGCTGACCCACCACTACCCCTCGGCGCTGCGCCCGCCGCTCCAGACCATCGGCACGGCGGAGAACGCCAACTACGCGGCCGGCGTCTATCTGCTCGCGTTCAAGGACCGCATCGTCTTCTGCGTCGACGCCACCGTCAACCAGAACCCCGACGAGGAGGTGCTCGCGGAGGTCACCCGCCACACCGCGGAGCTCGCCCGGCGGTTCAACGTCGAGCCGCGCGCGGCGATGCTCTCGTACTCGAACTTCGGGTCGGTCGACAACGAGGGGACGCGAAAGCCGCGCGACGCGGCGCGCATGCTCCGACGCGACCCCGACGTCGACTTCCCGGTCGACGGGGAGATGCAGGCCGACACCGCCGTCGTCGAGGAGATCCTCGGGGGTACCTACGACTTCGCGGAGCTCGAGGAGCCCGCGAACGTGCTGGTCTTCCCCAACCTGGAGGCGGGCAACATCGGCTACAAGCTCCTCCAGCGCCTCGGCGGTGCGGAGGCGATCGGGCCGATGCTCGTGGGCATGGACAAGCCAGTCCACGTCCTCCAGCGCGGCGACGAGGTCAAGGACATCGTCAACCTCGCGGCCGTGGCGGTCGTCGACGCTCAAGAACAGTAGCTTCGTTCCGATTTTCCACGGTGCCGTTCCCAAACGGTCGCTAATGCGGGGTGGTTCTGTCCGATACGTGATCGGTGTGTCGGGTGGTTTTTCACTTCGCGTACCGAGTCCCCGGTATGGGATTCGAAGACGAATCGCGTTCGTATCACGCGGCCGACCCGCCGGGGAAGATCGAGATCGCGACCACCAAACCGACCAACACCCAACGGGACCTCTCGCTCGCCTACTCGCCCGGCGTCGCCGGCCCCTGCCGGGGTATCAACGAGAACCCCGACGATGCCTACCGATACACCGCCAAGGGCAACCTCGTCGGCGTGATCTCCGACGGTTCGGCGGTCCTCGGATTGGGCGACATCGGCGCGCAGGCCTCGAAGCCCGTCATGGAGGGGAAAGGAGTCCTGTTCAAACGGTTCGCCGACATCGACGTCTTCGACGTCGAGCTCGACCTCGACGACCCGGATGCGTTCGCCGCGGCGGTCTCGGCAATGGAGCCCACCTTCGGCGGGATCAACATCGAGGACATCGCGGCGCCCGAGTGTTTCCGGATCGAGGAGACCCTCAGGGAGGAGATGTCGATCCCCGTCTTCCACGACGACCAGCACGGCACCGCGATCATCACCGGGGCGGCGCTGCTGAACGCCGCCGAGATCGCCGGAAAGGACGTCGCCGACCTCGAGGTCGTCTTCTCCGGCGCGGGCGCGGCCGCGACTGCGACCGCGCGTTTCTTCGCCTCGCTGGGCGTCGATCCCGACAACGTCACCATGTCCGATATCGACGGGATCATCACCGAGGAGCGGGCGGCCGAGGGCGACCCCCACCCCTACGTCGCGGAGTTCGCCAGCGAGGAGGGCGGCGAGCTGGCGGACGCGATGGAGGGGGCGGACGTCTTCGTGGGACTGTCGGTCGGCGGGATCGTCTCCCCGGAGATGGTCCGCTCGATGGCAAGCGATCCCGTCATCTTCGCGATGGCCAACCCCGATCCCGAGATCGACTACGAGGCCGCCAAGACCGCCCGCGAGGACACGGTTATCATGGCGACGGGGCGCTCGGACTACCCCAACCAGGTCAACAACGTGCTGTGTTTCCCCTTCATCTTCCGTGGGGCGCTCGACGTGCGGGCGACGGAGATCAACGAGGAGATGAAGGTCGCGTGTGCCGAAGCGCTCGCCGACCTCGCCAAACAGGACGCCCCCGACGCGGTGCGGAAGGCCTACTCCGACGAGACCCTGCGGTTCGGCCCGGAGTACATCCTCCCGAAGCCGCTCGACTCGCGGGTGCTGTTCTCGGTGGCCTCGGCGGTCGCGCAGGCGGCGATCTCGAGCGGCGTCGCCCGCGAGGAGATCGCCCTCGACGAGTATCGAGAACGCCTCGAGGCCCGGCTGGGCAAGTCCCTCGAGATGATGCGGATCGTCCTCGATAAGGCGAAACGGGACCCCAAACGGGTTGCGCTCGCGGAGGGCGAGAACGAGCGGATGATCCGCGCGGCGTTCCAGATGGAGGAGGAGGGGGTTGCGGAACCCGTGCTGGTCGGCGACCGCGAGTCGATCGAGGGAACGATCGACGATCTCGGCCTCGCGTTCGACCCCGAGGTGGCCGGGCGGTCGGAGGCGACCTACGGGGCCTACGCCGACCGGCTCTACGAGCGCCGGCGTCGAAAGGGGCTGACGCGAAACGAGGCGATGGCCCGCCTCGAGGGCGACCCCAACTACCTCGCGAGCGCGATGGTCGAGGCCGGCGACGCCGACGCGATGCTGACGGGGCTGACCCATCACTACCCCTCGGCGCTCCGCCCGCCCCTGGAGGTGATCGGCACCGCCGAGGACGCCGACTACGCCGCCGGCGTCTACATGCTCACCTTCCGCGACCGCGTCGTCTTCTGTGCCGACGCCACCGTCAATCAGGACCCTGACGAGGAGGTGCTCGCCGAGGTCGCCCGCCACACCGCCGAGCTCGCCCGGCGGTTCAACGTCGAGCCGCGGGTCGCCCTCCTCTCCTATTCGGACTTCGGATCGGTCGACAACCAGGGCACCCGAAAGCCCCGTGAGGCCGCCCGAACCCTCCGACGGGATCCCGACGTCGACTTCCCCGTGGATGGAGAGATGCAGGCGGATACGGCCCTCGTCGAGGGAATGCTGACCGGAACCTACGACTTCGCGGAGCTCGAGGAGCCCGCGAACGTGCTGGTCTTCCCCAACCTGGAAGCGGGCAACATCGGCTACAAGCTCCTCCAACGGCTGGGTGGCGCCGATGCCATCGGGCCGATGCTGGTCGGGATGGACGAGCCGGTCCACGTCCTCCAGCGCGGCGACGAGGTCAAGGACATCGTCAACCTGGCGAGCGTCGCCGTGGTGGACGCCCAACAGCAGTAGCTCCCGCTCCCCGCTCGGAACGGCGAATTCCTGCATGAACACGATCAATTAAGAGGGTTCACGACAGTCCGTTCGGTATCATGGATCGAGCAGACGCCCGAGACGGGCCGAGGTGACAGGGATGAACGATAACGACCGATCGATAACGGGGTTCACGATGCTCGCTCACGGGACCTTCCACACCTACGAGCTGTCGATCCCGCTGTTCGTCGTGATCTGGCTCGACGTCTTCGACGTCTCGGCGTTCGTCCTCGGCGTCGTCGTGAGCCTCGGCTACGGGCTGATCGGGGTCGGCGCGCTTCCCAGCGGCGTGCTCGCGGACAGCTACGGCTCGCGCCGGCTGATCGTCGGCTCCGTGGTCGGGATGGGCGGGGGGTTCTTCCTGCTCGCGCTGGCGCCCAACATCTACACGCTCTGTGCGGCGATCGTCGTCTGGGGGGCCGCGGCGAGCGTCTACCACCCCGCCGGGCTCTCGCTGATCAGTCGCGGCGCCGAGGAGCGCGGGACCGTCTTCGCCTACCACGGCGTCGGCGGCAACGTCGGCACCGCCTTCGGGCCGCTGCTGGCCGCCCTGCTCCTGATCTTCCTCGACTGGCGGCTCGTGATCGTCGCCCTCGCGCTTCCCGCCGTGGCCGTCGTGCTCCTCGGCTCCTCGATGGAGTTCGACGAGACCGCCGCGACCGCGACCGACGGGGGGGAGGAGGTCGGCGAATCCGAACCGGAAGGTTCGGCTGATGACGCGGACGACGGCTTCGACCTCCGAGGGCTCGTCGACGACTCCCGGCTGCTGTTCACCACGGGCTTCGCCCTCACGTTCGTCGTCGTCCTGCTGTACGGTACCTACTACCGCGGGCTGCTGACGTTCATGCCCGACATGATCGCGGACCTCCCGCAGTTCGGCACCTACATGATCATGGGTCAGTCGGCCGAGCCCGCCCAGTACATCTACACCGGTCTGTTGATGGTCGGCATCCTCGGCCAGTACGCCGGCGGGCGGGTCACCGATCACGTCAAGACCGAGTACGCGCTGCTGTCGACGCTGACGGCGCTCGCCGTCCTCGCGGTGCTCTTCCTGCCGGCCGCGAGCGTCGGCGTCGTCCCCTTCCTGCTGGTCTGTGCGGTGCTCGGCTTCTGTCTCTACGCGACCGCACCCATCTATCAGGTCGTCATCGCCGAGTACGCCGCCGAGGACGTCCACGGGCTCTCCTACGGCTACACCTACCTCGGGATGTTCGGGATCGGCGCGGGCGGTGCGGCGCTCGCGGGCGCGCTGTTGACGTACTTCAGCGCCTCCGTCCTGCTCGGAACCCTCGGGGCGATCGCGCTCGTCGCCGCGGGGCTCGTGGTGGTCATCGTTAAGTTCGTCTGAAAAGGGGCTCAGGCGACGCGGTTTCGCAGCTCCTCGCCCGCTCGGTAGCGTTCGACGTTCTCGCTCACCAGCTCCGCGATGTCAAGGTGGTAGCGGTTGGTCGCCGAGCCCTTATGCGGCATGACGATGACCTCCTCCATCTCCCATAGCGGCGACTCCTCGAGCAGCGGCTCAGTCTCGAAGACGTCGAGCGCCGCGCCCGCGATCTCGCCGTCCTCGATCGCCGCGACGAGCGCCTCCTCGTCGACGATCGGGCCCCGGGCGACGTTCACGAGATACGAGTCCTCGCGCATCGCCTCGAACTCCGCCGTCGAGAGCAGGCCGTCGGTCTCCTCGGTGTGGGGCAGGGTGATCGCGACGAACCGGGCCTCCGAGATCGCCTCGTGGAGCTCGTCGGGGTCGTAGATCTCGGAGACGCCGGGGACGGGCTCGTCCGATCGGCGCACGCCGTCGACGTCCATGCCCAGCCCGTTGGCGCGCGTGGCGATCCCCTCGCCGATGGTGCCGAGCCCCAGAACGCAGAGGCGCTCGTTCTCGACGGTGAAGGGGCGCTCGTACTCGGGGGTGTACCACTCGGTCTCGTTCTGGTGGTCCCGATAGACGTGCAGCAGGCGCGCCAGCGAGAGCATACAGCCGATCGCGACCTCCCCGACGGTCGCGCCGTGGATGCCCGAGCTGTTGGTTAGCGGGACGTCGGCCTCGGCGTAGGCCTCGGTGTCGAAGGCGTCGTAGCCCGCCCGGGCGCAGTGGACCCAGCCGGCGTCGAGGAACTCCTCGCGGGGGGCGTAGGTGACGACCCCGTCGCTCGCGTCGTACTCCTCGTCGTCGCCGACGAGCTCGGCGGGGACCGGGAGGTCGGAGAACGCGTCGACGAACGCCTTCGCGGGGATCACGTTCTCGACGGATTCGTGGACGTACAGCTGTTCGAGGTCGGGCTCGGCCATGTGCGTCACTGTGTCACAACCCAGGTTGAACGTTTCGGAACGCGCCGCGGGCCGGATCCCCACCGGACTGACAGAATTGGTAACTCTTATCACATCGTCGGACGGCATATGGGGTAGTCACCGTACCGGTGAAGAACCATGGACGTCAACGAAGCGATCGCGGAGACGCTACGAGAGGAGGGTGTAGAGTACCTGTTCGGGTTCCCGAGCAACCCGCTGTTCGACACGGATTCGGCGGAGGAGGCCGGGATCCGGTCGATCATCACCAGACAGGAACGAACGGCGGTCCACATGGCCGACGCCGTCGGCCGGCTGACCGCCGGCGAGCAGGTCGGCGCGTTCGCCTGCCAGCACGGGCCGGGCACCGAGAACTCGATCGGCGCCGTCGCCCAGGCCTACGGCGAGTCCGCGCCGATCGTCGCGATCCCCGCGGGTTACGACCTCGCGAAGACCGACGTGGACCCGAAGTTCAACTCGCTGGTGAGCTACCAGTCGGTGAGCAAGTCCTGCGAGCAGCTCGCCGACCCCGAGGCCGTCGGCGAGACGATGCGCCGGGCGTTCAGCAACGCTCGCAACGGTCGACCCCGGCCCTCCGTGGTCGAGGTCCCCAAGGACGTCTTCTACACGGATCTCGAGGGGGAGTTCGAGTACACCCCCTCGAAGGCGCGCCGCTCGGGGCCGGACCCCGAGGACGTCGAGACGGCCGCGGAGATCCTCGCCGAGGCCGAGCGCCCGGTGATCTTCGCCGGCCAGGGCGTCCACTACGCGAAGGGGTGGGACTCGCTCGTGGAGTTCGCCGAGACCCTCGAAGCCCCCGTGGCGACGAGTCTCAATGGAAAGAGCGCGTTCCCCGAGGACCACCCGCTCTCGCTGGGCGCCGCGAGCAAGAGCGAGCCCGGCCAGCTCTCGCACTTCATGCGCGAGGCCGACGTGCTCTTCGGTATCGGCTGCTCGTTCACCGACACCGCCTACGGGCTGACGGTGCCCGACGGCCCCGAGATCGTCCACTCGACGCTCGACCCCACGGACATCGACAAGGACGAGGTCTCGTCGCACTCGCTGGTCGGCGACGCCAAGCTCACCCTCGAGGCGCTGGTCGAGGCGCTCGGCGAGCGGGTCGACGAGGACCGCGGGCAGGCCGACGACGTCGCCAGCGAGATCGAGGACGTTCGGGAAGAATGGCTCGCCGACTGGGAGCCCAAACTCACCTCGGAGGACACCCCGATCAACCCCTACCGCGTGATCCGCGAGCTCGACGAGATCGTCGACAAGGAGGAGGTCGTCATCACCCACGACGCGGGCAATCCCCGAGATTTCCTCGCGCCTTTCTTCGAGGTGACCGAGCCCCTCTCGTACATTGGCTGGGGCAAGACCACCCAGCTGGGCTACGGGCTCGGCCTGACGATGGGCGCGAAGCTCGTTCACTCCGAAAAGCTCTGTATCAACGTCTGGGGCGACGGCGCGATCGGGATGACCGCCCTCGATCTGGAAACCGCGGCCCGAGAGGAGATCCCGATCCTCTCGATCCACCTGAGCAACTTCGAGATGGCCTCCTACGACACGCCCTTCGGCGGGCACTGGGCGGACGTCGCGGACGGCTTGGGTTGCTACGGCGAGCGCGTCGAGGACCCCGACGAGCTGGGTGCGGCCATCGAACGCGGCATCGAGAAGACCGAGGAGGGAACGCCCGCACTGATCGAGGTCATCACCTCGAAGGAGACCGAGCTCTCGCGGCCGGACCTCGAATAAGTCCCTAGAAGCGACGGGAACGTTTAACACCGCGAGCGGAAACCACTACATCATGGAACCCGATAACACGAGCCAGGAGCAGATACTGGAGGGGATCACCGTCGTCGATCTCACGACCTTCGTCACCGGCGGCTTCGCGACGCTGATGCTCGCGAACCAGGGCGCGGAGGTGATCAAGGTCGAACGGCCCGAGCTGGGCGACGACAGCCGCCACTCGGGCCCGCCGTTCGTCTCGACGGAGGGATACGAGGGCCCAGGGAGGTCGGCCGCAGAACAGGGCGAATCGCCCTACTTCTGGACGGTCAACTACGACAAGCGGAGCGTCGAGCTCAACCTCAAGAGCGAGGAGGGGCTCGCGATCTGCAAGGAGCTGATCGAGGAGGCGGACGTCGTCGTCGAGAACTTCCGTCCCGGCACCGCCGAACGGCTCGGGCTCGGCTACGACGACCTCCGGGAGCTGAACCCCGGGCTCGTCTACTGTTCGATCTCCGCCTTCGGCGAGACCGGCCCCTGGAGCGACCGGCCGGGCTACGACCTGCTCGTCCAGGGCATGAGCGGGATCATGAGTGTCACCGGCGAGGAGGGGGGCGACCCGGCGAAGGTCGGCCTGCCCCAGACCGACCTCATCACGGCGATGTGGGCGGCCTTCGGGATCGTGGGCGCTCTCTTCCGGCGCGAGCGAACAGGTGAGGGCGAGCGCGTCGAGCTCGGGATGCTGGATGCGGCACTGCCGTGGCTCACGAAACAGGCCGCGAAGGCGTTCGTCGGCGAGGAGACGAGCAGGATGGGCACCAAGGACCCCGTGCTCGCGCCGTATCAGAGCTACCCCACCAGTGACGGATATCTGAACGTCGCCTGCGGCAACCAGAAGCTCTGGGAGGCGTTCTGCACCGAGATCGGCCGCGAGGACCTCCTCGACGATCCGCGGTTCGACTCCAACGCCGACCGGGTCGAACACATGGACGAGCTAGAGGTCGAACTGTCGGAGACGTTGACCGAGCGACCCACCGACGAGTGGGTCGAGGAACTCGCCGAGGGGGCGGGCCTGCCCGTCGGCCCGGTCTACGAGGTGAGCGAGGCGCTCGAAAGCGAGCAGATCGAGGCCCGCGAGATGGTGGGATCGCTCGAGCATTCCGCGGCGGGCGAGATCCCGAGCCTCGACCACCCGCTGAACTTCGAGGGTGCCGACAGCGGGTTCGACGACGCGCCGCCGCTGCTGGGCGAGGACACCGAGGCGATCCTCGATCGGCTGGGCTACGACGAGGAGCGGATCGAGGAGCTGCGCGAGGCGGGCGCGATCCCCGACGCGTAGGCGAAGAAGCGGGGCGCAACACATTTACCTGCGTGTTACCACTTCACGTTCGAGATCGGACCGGCGCCACCGGAGCGGACGCCGGACGGAACGCGGCGAGGACCACAACGAGACACAGTTCACAATGGCTACGAGCGACCGAAACGACCCCGCGACCGACGACCGAGCGAACTACGACTACACGAACGGCGACGTCGAGCGACCCGACCTCGTCTCGGATCTCGAGGCGCGCGTCGAGGGCGACGTCCGCTTCGACGAGTACTCCAGGGAGCTGTACGCGACCGACGCCAGCGCCTACGAGGTCACGCCCATCGGCGTGGTGTTCCCGACCTCGACGGAGGACATCGCCGCGGTGATGACCTACTGTGCCGGACGCGAGATCCCCGTGCTCCCGCGGGGCGGCGGCACGAGCCTCGCGGGCCAGGCGGTCAACGAGGCGGTCGTGCTCGACCTCTCGCGGTACATGAACGGGATCACCGACGTGGACCCCGACGCGATTCGCGCACGCGCCCAGACGGGGGTCACGCTGGGCGAGCTCAACCGCACGCTCGAACCCGAGGGGATCAAGTTCGCGCCCGACCCCTCCACGGCCGACCGCAGCGCCTTGGGGGGTGCGATCGGCAACAACACGACCGGCGCACACTCGCTTCTGTACGGGAAGACCGACGCCTACGTCGAGGAGTGCGAGGCCGTTCTCTCGGACGGGTCGGTCCACACCTTCGGCGAGATCGGGATTGACGAGCTCCGCGAGCGGTCCGATCCCGACGGCGAGCTGATCGAGCGAATCTACGCCGAAGTGGTGCGGATCATCGACGAGGAGAGCGACGCCGTCGCCGAGCGCTACCCGAGCATGAAGCGCAACGTCTCGGGCTACAACCTCGACGTGCTGGTCGAGGAGGCAAGCGAGGCGCAACGCGCCTCGGAGGACACGAGCGGTGTAACCGCGAGTAGTGGGGAGGGAAGTACCGAAGCGGGCGTCGTCAACCTCGCACGCCTGCTCGTCGGCAGCGAGGGCACCCTCGCCATCGTCACCGAGGCCGAGGTGAGCCTGGAGCCGATCCCCGAGACCAAATCGATCGGACTGCTCACCTACCACAGCCTACTCGAGGCGATGGAGGACGTCGGCCCGATCCTCGAACACGAGCCCGCCGCCCTCGAGGTGCTCGACGGCGTGCTCGTCGACCTCGCGCGCGGGCTCGACGAGTTCAAGGACGTGATCGGGATCCTGCCCGACGAGACGGACACGTTCCTGCTGGTCGAGTTCTACGCCGACTCCGACGAGGAGCGCCGCGAGAAGGTCGAGGGGCTGCTAGAGGATCGGGTCGGCGAGATCGCCTTCGACGGCTACGAGGCCTACGACGAGGAGACCCGAAAGGAGTTCTGGAAGATGCGGAAAGCCTCGACGCCGATCCTCCTCTCGCGAACCGGCGACGAGAAACACATCGCCTTCATCGAGGACGTCGCGATCCCGCCCGAACACCTCCCGGAGTACACCGCCGACTTCCAAGAGGTCTTCGAGGAGCACGACACGTTCGGGAGCTTCTACGCTCACGCCGGTCCGGGCTGTATGCACGTCCGCCCGCTGATCGACACCAAGACCGCCGAGGGTGTCGAGACGATGGTCTCGATCTCGGACGCGGCGACCGACCTCGCGGTGAAATACGGCGGGTCGGTCTCGGGCGAGCACGGCGACGGCAGGGCCAGAACCCAATGGAACAGGAAGCTCTACGGCGAGCACCTCTGGGAGGTCTTTCGCGACCTCAAGACGGCGTTCGACCCCGACTGGCTCTTGAATCCGGGCTCCGTCTGTGGGGACTTCGACATGAGCGAGAACCTCCGCTTCGGGCCCGACTACGAGTTCGAGGCGGGCTTCGATCCCGAGCTCAACTGGGAGAACGAGAACGGCTTTCAGGGGATGGCCGAGCTCTGTCACGGCTGTGGCGGCTGTCGCACCAGCCAGGACGGCGCGGGCGGCGTGATGTGTCCCACGTATCGGGCCTCCCAGGAGGAGATCACGAGCACGCGGGGCCGGGGGAACATGCTGCGCCAGGCGATGAGCGGCGACCTCCCTGAGGAAGAGCAGTTCGACGTCGAGTTCATGCACGAGGTGATGGACCTCTGTGTGGGCTGTAAGGGCTGTGCACGGGACTGTCCCTCCGAGGTCGACATGGCGAAGATGAAGGTCGAGGTCGAACACGAGTACCTGAAGCGCCACGGGGTCGACCTCCGATCGCGCGTCTTCGCGCGGATCGACTGGCTCTCGGACCTCGGGAGCGCGACCGCGCCGGTCTCGAACCTCGCGAGCTCGCTTCCCGGCTCTGGGCTCGTCACCGAGAAGGTGCTGGGGATCGCCCGCGAGCGCACCCTGCCGGCCTTCGAGCCCGAGACGCTCACCGAGTGGTACGAGAAACGCGGCCCGCAGGTGAGCGAAACGGAGGCCGACCGGAGGGTCCTCCTCTTTCCCGATACGTTCACCGACCACAACAACACGAAGGCGGGGAAGGCCGCGATCCGCGTGCTCGAAGCCGCGAACGTCCACGTGAGGATTCCCGAAGGTGTGACCGGCAGCGGCCGGCCCGCCCACTCGAAGGGGCTGATCGACCTCGCGAAGGAGAAGGCCGACCGCAACGTCACCGCGCTCGCACCCGACGTCAACGCGGGCTGGGACGTGGTCGTCGTCGAGCCCTCGGATGCGGTGATGTTCCAGCTCGACTACCTGGACCTCCTTTCAGGTGACGCAGTCGAGCGGATCGCCGAGAACACCTACGGCGTCATGGAGTACGTCGATCGGTTCCGCCTCGACGAGGCGATGCGCTTCGGCGCGCTCGACGAGTCGCTCACGTATCACGGCCACTGCCACCAGAAGGCGGTCAAGAAGGACCACCACACCGTCGGCGTGCTCAGACGAGCCGGCTACCGGGTCGATCCGCTCGATTCGGGCTGCTGTGGGATGGCCGGCTCGTTCGGCTACGAGGCCGAACACTACTCGATGAGCCAGGCGGTCGGCTCGATCCTCTTCGGACAGATCGAGGAGAGCACTGGAGAAAGCGTCGTCGCTCCCGGCTCGTCGTGTCGCAGCCAGATCGGCGACGAGTATGGAGAAAAGCCGCCCCATCCGGTCAGGAAGCTCGAAGCGGCGTTGGTCTGATCAGTCGCCGAACGCCCCGCCCGCGGTCCACTCCTCCAGCGTCGTCTGGTCGCCCGCAACGTCCTCGAAGACCTCCTCGGTGTGCTCGCCGAGCCGCGGCGCCGGCTCGCGGATCTCGGGCTCGTAGCCCGCGAAGTCGATCGGGTGGCCCGGCAGCAGACACTCGCCCCAGTCGGGGTCCTCGTGGGGGATCGTCAGGTCGCGCGCCGCGGTCTGTTCGTGCTCGACGACGCCCTCGACGTCGTTGATCGGCCCGCAGGGAAAGCCGTACTCCGTGAGCGCGTCGAGCCAGTGCTCCGTGCTCTCCATCTCGAACTCCGCCTCGATGATCTCCAGTACCTCCTCGGCGTGCTCCTGGCGGTCGTCGTTGGTCGGGTATTCGAGGAGCTCCTCGCGGCCCAGCAGCTCGGCAAAGTCGTCCCAGCGGTCGTCGCTCGGGACGCCCGTGACGAGCGCCCCATTCGAGGTCTCGAAGCGCTGGTAGGGCACGAGCGTCTGGTGGCTCGTTCCCTGCGGGCCCGGAACCGATCCGTCCATCGAGTACTCGGTCAGGTACTCGTTCATGAGCGTCACGATGGAGTCGAACAGCCCGACGTCGAACTTCCCGACGAACTCGTCGCTCCTCTCGTCGACGCGTTCGCGTTCGTAGAGCCTGGCGAGCACGCCCATCGCCGCGAACATCCCCGTCGTCAGGTCGCCGATCGCCTGCCCGACCTTCACGGGCTGGCCGCCCTCGGGCCCGGTGACGCTCATGATCCCGCCCTCGGCCTGGAGGATCAGGTCGAGGCCCGGCTTTTCCTTATACGGCCCGCTCTCGCCATAGCCCTTGATGCTCGCGTAGACGAGCTCGGGATTGCGTTCGCGGAGATCCTCGTAGCCGATGCCGAGCTTGTCGGTGACACCATATCCAAAATTTTCGACGAAGACGTCGGTCGCCTCCAGCAGGGGCCGGGCGGCCTCGACGCCCGCCTCGCTCTTGAGATCGAGCGTCACCGACTTCTTGTTTCTATTATTGGCCATGAAGTAGCCCGATTTGCCCTCGGGGCCGACGCCCTGGGAGCGCGCGGGGTCGCCGACGCCGGGGCGTTCGATCTTCACGACCTCCGCGCCCATGTCCGCGAGCAGCGCGCCACAGAACGGACCCGCGCGGTGGGCGGTCATCTCGACGACCGAAACTCCCGAGAGCGGACCCCGGTTCCCGGCCATGGTCACTCACCCTCGTTGAACTCGTCGACCAGCTCGCGCCGTTCGTCGCTGGCGAACTGCTCCCACCAGAGCTCGGCCTCGAACTCGCGGGCGGTCTCGGCGTCGGGCGCCTCCGCGGCGTAGTTGAGCGCGCGCTTGGAGTTCTTCACGGCCTTTCGACCCGTACTCTGGATGCCCTCGACGATCCCCTCGACCGTCGAATCGAGCTCCTCGCGCGGGACAGCGTGGTTGACCAGGCCGATCCGTTCGGCCTCCGCGGCGTCGATGAACCCCGCGGTGAAGACGATCTCCTTCGCCTTCGCCTCCCCGACGAGCTCGATCGCGCGCTTGTTCGATCCTCCGGTGGGGATCTGGCCGATGTTCGCGGTCGGCACGCCGAACTTCGCCCCTTCGACGGCGACGCGCATGTCACAGAACATCGCGAAGATCAGCCCGCCACCCACACAGTACCCGTTGACCTTCGCGATCACGGGCGCGTGGCACTCGAGGGGTTTCCGGTACATCTCGTAGAACAGCTCCTGGCGGTCCTCCTGGTGGGCGTGTTCCTCCGCAGGGCCGGCGTACTCGGTGATGTCGGCGCCAGCAGAGAAGGCGTCCTCGCCCTCGCCGGTGACGACGACCGCGTCGATCTCCCTGTCGAGTTGGATCTCGTCGAAGGCCCTGGAGAGGTCGAGCATCACCGCGTCGTTCAGCGCGTTGTACACCTCAGGGCGGTGGAACTCGATCATGGCGACCCGGTCCTCGACGTCGACGCTGATGCTCTCGTAGGCCGTGTGGCTTGCCATGGCAGTACACCGCATGGCCCGTTGAAAAACCTTCCTCAAGAAAGCCCTCGCTCGGAACTGGCGTTCCTCGCTCGCCCTTTTCATTTCCACCAGGCCGCATTGCGAGCGGTTCAGGTCAGAACCGCTCGCTCGGGACGCCAGCCTTTCCCCGCCCCGCTCGGGCGGTCGCCGGGAATGGCGACCGCCCTCGCGCCGGCCGCCGCAACGGTTGATTCCTCGCGCTCCGACTCCGTAACGGCTTAATCCTCTCCCCGGGAGTATGCGAGTACATGTCTTACGAGATCGCCACGATCCCCGGCGACGGGATCGGGCCGGAAGTCGTCGAGGCGACCCTGCCGCTGTTCGAGGAGGTCGCGGAGAGCCACGGCGTCGAGGTAGAGTTCACCGAATACGACTGGGGCAGCGACCGCTACCTCGATGAGGGCGCGATGATGCCCGACGACGCGCTCGATCGACTGGAGAAAAGCGACGCAATCCTCCTGGGTGCCGTCGGCCATCCGGAGGTCCCCGACCACGTCACCCTCCACGGCCTGCTCCTGCCCATCCGCAAGGAGTTCAACCAGCAGGTCTGCGAGCGCCCGTCGATCCTCTTCGAGGGCGTCGAGAGCCCGCTTGCGGGCTACGAGGGCGGCGACGTCGACTTCGTCGTCTTCCGCGAGAACACCGAGGGCGAGTACTCCGACGTCGGCGGGCGCGAACACGTCGGCTTCGACCACGAGATCGCGATCCAGACCTCGGTGTTCACCCGCCAGGGAACCGAGGCGATCCTCCGGGCGGCATTCGAGGCCGCTCAGGAACGCGAGGGCCACCTCACGAGCATCACCAAGTCGAACGCCCAGGCCTACAGCATGGTGTTCTGGGACGAGTTAGTAGAAGAGGTCCGCGAGGACTACCCCGACGTCGAGGTCGAGAGCCTGCTGGTCGACGCCGCGTCGATGGACTTCATCCGCCGGCCCGAGGAGTTCGACGTGGTCGTCGCCTCGAACCTCTTCGGGGACATCCTGACCGACATCGGCGCGATCGTCACGGGCAGCATGGGCCTCGCACCCTCCGGAAACGTCAACCGCTCGGGCGAGTACCCCTCGATGTTCGAGCCGGTCCACGGAAGCGCTCCCGACATCACCGGCGAGGGGGTCGCCAATCCGATCGCGACGGTGCTCTCGGGGGCGATGCTGTTCGAGAACGTCGGCGAGGAGGGGGTCTCGGAGGACCTCTGGGAAGTAGTTCGGGAGGTGCTGGCCGACGATTCGGCACCGACGCCGCCGGACCTCGGTGGGTCGGCAGGAACCGAAGAAATGGTCGACGCGCTCTCAGAACGGCTCTAGTCCTCGTCCGCCTCGGTGCGCAGCGAGACGACCGGACACTCCGCACCCAGCAGCACGGACTGGACGACGCTGCCGAACAGCGCCTTCCCGACCGGGGAGCGTTTCCGCCCGGCGACGACGACGTACCGGGCGTCGCGATCGTGGGCGTGCTCGACGATCTCATCGGCCGGATCGCCGAGGAGGCCCACGGCGGTCGCCGTAACGCCGGCCCGGCCGATCGCCTCCTCGGCGATCCCCTCGGCGGTCTCGACGACCCCCTCGACGGGCACCGCCTCGCCGGTCTCGCTGACGTTCGTCCGTTCGAGGGAGACGAACTCCTCGCGCGTGAGGACGTGAACGACCTCGACGGGCTCGTCGAACGCCTCGCCCAGCCTGGCTGCCTCCCGAACGATGGCGTTCGATCTATCGCTTCTGTCGATCGCTGCGACGATCACCATGGTCCGTGTTGACGTGCGTTGCATATAAAGCTGCGTCCGAACCCGCTCGGATCGGGGAGCTCGGGCGACTGAACCGCCGACGAGACGCACCACCGATCCCAGCGCCGAATCCTTGTAGAAAGTTTTATATTGTCCGTCTATAATCGTGATAGTGAGACCCTGACGTGCGTTACCGGAACACAAGGACGTGGCGCCGGACGATCGGCGCGCGGCCGGGGAGGGTAGATGGCAAGACAGGGTCGGGTGCTACAGAACCATGAGCGAACGACAGCACGAACCGACGGCGGGCGAACAGACAAGGAGCACGGTACGGCCGGGACGACGCCGGTTTCTCCAGTTGGCCGGCGCGGGATCGGTAGCGACCCTCGCCGGCTGTCTGGCCGACGACGATGGGGGTGGCGAGGACGAGGACGAGGACTGGGAAGCCTCACAGAACATCCGCTATATCGTCCCCTACGACCAGGGGGGCGGTACCGATGTCTACGCGCGCGGGATCGTCGAGGCGCTGACGGACTCCGTCGGCGAGAACATCCAGATCGACAACGTGCCGGGCGCCGGCGGGCTCAACGGCTACGGCGACCTGATGGGTGCCGACACCGACGGCCATACGATCCTCGGGAGCGCGACGCCGCTGGAGGTCGCCCCGCAGCTGCTCGACGACCCCGGGTTCGACATCCGGGATCCCGAGGGCGTCTGTGTGTTCGGCGAGTCGGCGTGGTGTCTGATCGTCAACGAGGAGTGGGAGGACCAGGTCGACTCGTTCCAGGACGTCCTCGACCTGTTCGAGGCCGGCGAGATGTCCTCGGTCGGCATCCAGGAGCCCGGCAGCCCGCAGGACATCATCACGCTGCTCGCGAGATACGAGTACGAGTTCTGGGACTGGGAGGAACGTCCCCAGTACACGGGGACGGGGCCGGTCGCCGAGGCGGTCGCGAGCGGCGAGGTCCCCTGTGGGATCGGGACCGACGCGGGGACGCGCTCGACGGTCGAGGCCGGCAACGCGTTCCCGGTCGTCTCGTTCCTCAGCGGGGGGACCGAAGTGTATCCCGACATCCCGGGCATCGACGAGGCGGTCGACGAGGTCGAGGGCGACGAGATGGACTTCGTCGGCGGGCTGTTCCGCGGCGTCTACACGCCCCCGGGCACCCCCGAGGGCCGAAACGAGTGGCTCTCCGACGCCTTCGAGGAGGCCGTCGAGGACGACCGGACCCAGGAGTGGTCCGACGAGACGGGCAATCCGGTCTACCACGAGGGGCCCGAGCGGGCTGAGGAGATCGTCGAGGAGGCGTTCGACTCCTACGAGGAGTTCGACGTGATCGAGCTCATCGAGGAGCACAACTGAGCAGCGCCGGCATCGACCGGTCCATCTCACTTACATCAACAATGTCGACAAAGGAGCGGTTCGATGGGGTAACGGCGGAGCAGGTGATGCTGTTGGCTCTGATCGGGCTCAGCGCGGTCTTCCTGATCGAACCGATCGTGCAGGACTACCCGGCCGACGCGCGCGTCTTCCCGCAGATGATGGCCGGGGTCGTGTTCGTCGGCTGCGTGTTGCTGCTGATCCAGGACTACCTCCCCGGCCCGCTCCGGACGTTCGTCGCAGAGGACATGTCGGTCACGACCGCGGACGACTCGATACTCGACGATCAGGAGGAGACGGTCGAGGAAGAGGAGACGACGACCGAGGAGCGCCCGCCGAGACTGGGCGAGGAGTACGGCTACGGGGTCAACGACACCGTGTTCATGGTCGTGATGTCGGTGTTGTATCTCGCCGCCGGCTGGGCGGCCGGCTTCCTGTTCGTGACCCTGCCGTTCGTCTGGGCGTACACGACCTGGTTCCGCATCAGGTGGTACGTCGGGCTGGGGCTGGCGGTGTTCGCGACTGCCATCGTCTGGTTCTTCATGGAGTTCCTCATCCTCCCGTTCGATCAGGGTGAGATCTTCGACTTCAGCCCGTTCCTCCCGTTCGTCCTCGAGGCGCTGTGGTTCGTCTCGCCCGAACTGGCCGGGTCCGTCGCGGCGGTACGCGCGAGGGTGATCTGACGTGGCGGTCGACGCCTTCTTCGACGGGCTGTCGATCGCGATCGGGCCGGAGGCGCTGCTCTGGCTCACCGTCGGGCTGTTGCTCGGGATCGTCCTCGGGGCGCTTCCGGGCATCGGCTCGCCCGTCGGGATGGCGATCGTCCTGCCGCTGACGCTGCCCCTGGAGTCGACGATGGCGCTGATCCTGCTGATCGCCATCTACAGCGGCGCGATGTTCGGCGGATCGATCGCCGCGATTCTGATCAACGCCCCCGGCACCGAGTCGGCGGCCGCGACCACGCTCGACGGCTACCCGATGTCGAAAAACGGGCTCGCGAAGAACGCGCTGGCGATCGCGACGACCGCCTCGGCGCTGAACGGCTTCCTCGCGGCGATCATCCTCCTCCTGATCTCGCCGGTCCTGATCCAGGTCGTCCTCGCATTCGGATCGCCCGAGTACTTCCTGCTCGCGATCCTCGGCATCTCGCTGATCACGATCGTCACCCAGGGCTCGATCGTCAAAGGGCTGGTCGCCGGCGCGCTCGGCTTCATGATCTCGACGATCGGGACCGGCATCCTGAGCCCGCGCCCCCGATACACGTTCGGACAGTTCGGCCTCTATGACGGGATCGACTTCGTCGCGGCCCTGATCGGGATGTTCGCGTTCGCGGAGATGATGAAGCTTGCCGCCAAGTCCCAGATCGCCGAGGCCGACGTCTCCCTCGGCGGGAGCATTAAGGAGGGGGTACGGACGGTGTTCAAGTACCCCAAGACGACGGTCAAGTCCGGGCTGATCGGCATGGGGATCGGGATGATCCCCGGCTCGGGCGCGACGACCTCGACGTTCGTCGCCTACGCGGAGGAAGCCCGCTCCTCCGCGAAGGACGGCCGGTTCGGCGAGGGCGACCCCCGCGGGGTGATCGCCCCCGAGGCGGCGAACAACCCTACTGTGAGTGGGTCGCTCATCCCGACCCTTTCGTTCGGCATTCCGGGCAGCGGCTCGACCGCGGTGTTGCTCGGGGGCATCCTCATGCACGGCCTCCAGCCGGGGCCGGTGCTGTTCGACGAGCAGCTCCAGATCACCTACGCGCTGTTCATCTCGCTGTTCCTCGGCAACGTCCTGATCCTCGCGGTCGGGCTGACGGTCATCCCGTACGCGAGCCGGCTCACCGAGCTCGACACCAACGTCATCATCCCGGCGGTCGTCGTGCTCTCCTTTGCCGGCGCGTACACGCTGAACCAGAACTGGTTCGACGTGATGGCGGTGGTCGTCCTCGGCGTGCTCGGCTTCTACATGGTCCAGTACAACTACTCGGTGATCGCGTTCGTCCTCGGGATCGTGCTGGGGCCGATTGCCGAGGAGAACTTCTTCCGGTCGCTGCAGATCTCCGGCGGCGACTACGCGATCTTCGTCGACCCGCTCAACCGCCCGCTGTCGTTCCTGCTCTCGGTGCTGATCCTCCTCATCCTCGTGGGGCCGTTCCTCAAGCCCTATCTCGAGCGCAAGATCGACCGGGTCTGACCCACAGCGCTATCCCTCCTCGGGTCGCGGTCCACGTATGCAGCTCACCGGCATCGACCACCTCGTCCTCACCGTTGAGGACGTCGACGCGACCTGCGAATTCTACGGCGACGTCCTCGGCGCGACCGTCGTCACGTTCGGCCCCGAGGACCGGACCGCACTCGAGATCGGGGACCAGAAGATCAACCTCCACGAGGCCGGCGGGGAGTTCGATCCCCACGCCCGCGCGCCGGCGCCGGGCTCGGGCGACTTCTGTCTGATCTCCGAACTCGATGTGGAGGAGATCACGGCCCGACTCGAAGACCACGGCGTCGAGGTCGTTCACGGCCCCGTCGAGAAGTACGGCGCGCGCGGGCCGATGCGGTCGGTCTACGTCCGCGACCCGGACGGGAACCTCGTCGAGCTCGCCTCCTACGAGGAAACCCATTAGCCGACGGGTCCCGTGGACCCGGTGTGGCTGATGGATGGCACCACGTCACACTGTCCAAAGCGGCGACCAACCCCGAGAAGCCCGGCGAGCGCTGGGAGCTCTCCCCGGAACTCGGGATCGGGACGTTCAACTTCAACGTCGCGGTCCTCGAGCCCGACGACCGGCTCTCGCAGAACCACTTCCACTACCACGAGAACCAGCGAGAGCTCTTTCTCGTCGTCGAGGGGCGGTGCCGCGTCGAGACGGCCGAGGAGGGCTTCGAGATGGGCGTCGACGAGGCGGTGGCCTTCGAGAAGGGGAAGGCGGGCGCCCACGTGATCCACAACCCGTTCGGGGAGCCCTGCAAGGTCGTCGCGGTGGGCTGGCCCGCCGACGGGCGCTACCCGGTCCACCAGCTGGAGCCGACCGACGCGGTCGCCGGGAACGATCCACAGAGTAATGACCGTCGCGGGTGAACGCCCGACATGGCGACGAACCCGGATCCGATGGCGGACACCCCCCCGGCGCGCGACGGCCGCGCGACGTACGACTACACCCGCGACGACGAGGCGGTTCCGGAGGCGCTCTCGGCGCTCCCGCGGCTCGTCGGCGGCGACGTCCGTTTCGACGAGTACTCGAAGGAGCTCTACGCGACCGACGCCAGCGCCTACGAGATGACGCCGATCGGCGTGGTCTTTCCCACCTCGACCCGCGACGTCCAGACGGTGATGCGCCACTGTGCGCAGCACGGGATCCCCGTGCTGCCCCGCGGCGGCGGCACGAGCCTCGCGGGCCAGGCGGTCAACGAGGCGGTCGTGCTCGACTTCACCCGCCACATGGACGAGGTGGTGGGGATCGATCCCGACGCGAAGCGCGCCACGGCCGAGGCCGGCGTCTACCTGGGCGACCTCAACGAGGCGCTCGCACCCCACGACCTGAAGTTCGCGCCCGACCCCGCGTGGGGCGACAAGAGCGCGCTCGGGGGTGCGATCGGCAACAACTCGACGGGCTCGCACTCGCTGAAGTACGGCAAGACCGACGCCTACATCGAGGAGGTGGAGGCGGTGCTCGCGGACGGCACCCGCACCACCTTCGGCGAGATCACCCCCGAGGAGCTCGACGAGCGGGCCGACCCGGAAGGAGACCTCGGGGCGCGGATCCACGCCGCGGTCCAGCGGATCATCGAGGAGGAGGCCGAGAACGTCGAGGAGGCCTACCCCGACCTGAAGCGCAACGTCTCGGGCTACAACCTCGACATGCTGATCGACGAGGCCCGCGAGGTCCAGCGCGCGACCGACGAGGAGGGTGCCGTCAGCGAGGGATCGATCAACCTCGCGCGCCTGCTCGCCGGAAGCGAGGGGACGCTCGCGATCGTCACACGGGCGGAGGTCTCGCTCGAGCCCGTGCCCGAGACGAAGGCGATGGCGTTGTTGACCTACGACACGCTGATCGAGGCGATGGAGGACGTCGCGCCGATCCTCGAACACGACCCCTCGGCCGTCGAGGTGATGGACGACGTCCTTCTGGATCTGGCCCGCGAGACCGAGGAGTTCGCCGACGTCGTCTCGATGCTGCCGCCCGAGGCTTCCTCCGTGTTGCTCGTCGAGTTCTACGCCGAGGACGACCCCGAGGGGATGGAGAAGGTCGCGGGCCTGCTGGCGGATCGGATGCCCGAGGCCGACAGCGAGGGCGAGCCGGGCGACGACCCCGTCGGAACGGACGCCCCGATCAACGCGACGGCGGCGATGGAGGCCCACGACCACGAGGAGCGCGCGCTGTTCTGGAAGATGCGAAAGAGCGGGCTGCCGATCCTGCTCTCGCGGACCTCCGACGAGAAACACATCTCCTTCATCGAGGACTGTGCCGTACCACCGGAACACCTCCCGGAGTACGCCCGCGAGTTCCAGGAGATCCTCGAGGACAACGGCACGTTCGCGAGCATCTACGCCCACGCCGGCCCCGGCGTGCTGCACGTCCGCCCGCTGATCAACACCAAGGACGTCGACGGCGTCGACGGAATGGTCGACATCGCCGATCGGGTGACCGACGCCGTCGCTCGACTCGGCGGGTCGGTTTCGGGCGAGCACGGCGACGGCAGGGCCAGAACCCAGTGGAACAGGAAGCTCTACGGCGAGCACCTGTGGGAGGTCTTCCGCGACCTCAAGACGGCCTTCGATCCCGACTGGCTGCTCAATCCCGGCTCGGTCTGTGGCGACTTCGACATGAGCGAGAACCTGCGGTTCGACCCCGATTACGAGTTCGAGATGGGCTTCGAGCCCGAGCTCAACTGGGAGAACGAGAACGGCTTCCAGGGGATGGCCGAGCTCTGTCACGGCTGTGGCGGCTGTCGTGGCCCCCAGGAGACCACCGGCGGCGTGATGTGCCCGACGTTCCGGGCGAGCGAGGAGGAGATCACCTCGACGCGGGGCCGCGCGAACGCGCTGCGCCAGGCGATGAGCGGCGACATGCCCGAGGGCGAGGCCTTCAGCGAGGAGTTCGTCACCGAGGTGATGGACCTCTGTATCGGCTGTAAGGGCTGTGCGAAGGACTGCCCGAGCGAGGTGGACATGGCGAAGCTGAAGGTCGAGCTGACCCACGAGCACCACCAGCGGACCGGCGCCGGCCCCCGCGAACGGCTGTTCGCGAACATCGACACCCTCTCGAAGCTGGGCAGCGCGACCGCGCCCGTCTCGAACTGGCTGCCCGCGATCCCGGGCGCCCGCCTCGCGATGGAGAAGACGATCGGGATCGCCCGCGAGCGCACGCTGCCGGAGTTCCACGGCGAGACGTTCGTCGACTGGTTCGAGGACCGGGGCCCGGAGGTGAGCGAAAGCGAGGCCGACCGGAAGGTCCTGCTCTTTCCCGATACCTACACGAACCACAACCATCCCGAAGTCGGCCGGGACGCCGTGCGCGTCCTCGAGAACGCGGGGGTCCACGTGCGGGTCCCCGAGGGCGTCGTCGACAGCGGCCGACCCGCCTACTCGAAGGGCTTTCTCGACCTCGCCCGCGAGCGCGCGGAGACCAACGTCGCGGCGCTCGCGCCCCGGATCGAGGAGGGCTGGGACGTCGTCGTCCCCGAGCCCTCCGACGCGGTGATGCTCCAGCACGACTACCTCGACCTGATCCCGGGCGAGGACGCGGGGCGCGACGAGCGCAAGTCGGAGGTCGTCGGCGACCACTCGAGCCACGAGGACGAGCCCCTCTCGGAGTCCTGGCGCGAGCGGGTGGGGGAGCTGCTCGGGCGGGCGAGCGGGGCGGGCGAAGGCGGTCGTTCCACCCCGCGGGACGCCGTCGAGAGCGTCGCGGTCAACACCTTCGGCGTCATGGAGTACGTCAACGCCCTCGACCTGGACGTGCCCGAGGGCGAGGGGTCGTTGATCTACCACGGCCACTGCCACCAGAAGGCGATGAAGAAGGACGTCCACGCCGCGGCGGTACTCGTGCGGGCGGGCTACGACGTCGACGCGCTGGACTCGGGCTGCTGTGGGATGGCGGGCTCCTTCGGCTACGAAGACGACCACTACGCGATGAGCGAGGCGATCGGCTCGATCCTCGTCGAGCAGGTCGAGGAGAGCGACGGCGACCGCGTCATCGCCCCCGGCGCCTCCTGTCGGAGCCAGCTCGAGGACCTCGCCGACGAGGAACCACCCCATCCGATCAGCGTGCTCGCGGAGGGGCTCTGATCCCGATGCCGCTGCTTCAGTTCGACTCCAGCGCGGCGATGACCGCCGGCGAGAAGCGCGCCTTCGCCCGCCGCGTCCGCGAGCTCTACGCCGAGCAGATGGAGACCGGCACCGACCACGTCGCGGTGGTGATCCGCGAGCGCACCGAGGCCGAGCTCTCCATCGGCCGGGCCGACCCCGACCAGCCCGCGCTGGTGCTGGACGCCGAGATACGCGGGGGGCGCGAGTTCGAGGCGAAGCGCGAGTTCGCGCTCGCGGTGATGGAGCTCGCGAACGACGCCTGGGCGATCCCCGACCCGAACATGAAGGTCGTCTTCACCGAACACGCCGGCGAGGGGATGATGGGGGTCGACCGCGTCGGCGGCGAGTGGACGCCCGACGAGGGCGAGTAGCACCGTCAAATTCGACGATCGTCGTGTTCCTATCGGCCGTTCAGACGCGGAGTTCGGTCTCGAACTCCGCCTCGGCGAACAGCGCCTTCACGTCCCGGACCGCGTCGCGGTCGGCCTCGGGGGTGTTCTCCATGAGGACGGTCTCGCTGGGGAAGAGGCGCTCGCCCACCCGGAGGCCGTGCTCGCGGGCGGTCGAGCCGGTGACGGTGAGGTAGACGCCGAGGCCGACGTCGGCGATGTCGGCCTCCTCCTCGCGCCCGGAGGTCGGGTACTTGAACTCGATCCCTTCGAGGACGTCGGTGCCGAGGACCGCCCGGACGAGCCGCTCGTAGCGCGGCGAGATACACAGCGGGCCCTCGTAGCCGCCGAGGAACTCGCGGGTGAACTCCTCGCCGACGTCGGGCCGCCCGAGCAGGGTGTGGTGGACCGTGTCGCCGAGGCCGGTGACGACGCGCACGTCCGTGTCGCGGGGGTCGATCCGGGCGTTGATGTCGTTGATCGTCGAAACCGGCTCGGGCCGGAGCTCGACGACCTCCTCGAGGACGAGGTCGGCGCTGTCGAAGCCCAGCGCGAACTCGTGGGTTCGAAGCGCGCGGAAGGGCTCCTCGCGGCCGATCAGCTGGAGCCGGAGGTCGCCGTCCTCGAGGGTGAGGCTGTCGAAGACCACCCGCCGGGGGTTGCCCTCGCGGTCGTCGCGAAGCAGGGTGTACTCCGGGCGGGTCGGGTCCGAGAGGTCGCTGTACTCGGCGAGTCGGTCGTAGACGCCGTGTTCGGGCGTCTGTGTGCCCTTCGTGATCGCCTTCTCGTACCGGAGCGTCGAACAGATCTCGTCGGCCACCTCGGTCGCGTCCATCCGGGCGGCGAGCCGTTCGAGCACCGCCTCCAGCGGCCGACCTTTGCGGGGGACGGCTACCGGGATCGTCGCTGTCATTGTCCCTATAACGGGGTTCTCCGGTAAACGGGTTACGACACCGGGCTATCTGCCGCCGAAGGCCGCACCCATCTGTTCGCGCCATGCCCGGAGCTCGTCGACCTGGTTGTAGAGGGCGTCGAGGTCGTCGCTCACGGCGTCGACGTCGGCCGCGACGTCCCCGCGGTCGTCGACCTCCGCGGCGAGGGCGTCGATCTCGACTGCCACCGAGTCGAGCGCCGAGCGCTGCTCGCCGGCGAGCGCGCGGACCTCGGTACCGAACTCCTCGACGTCCGCCCGGAGCTCCTCCAGTCCGTTCCGGAGCTCCTCGACGAGCGCCTCGGCGATCCCGTTCTCGTCGAGGAACCCCTCGAAGGCGGCGGTGTAGGCCTCGAGGTCGCTCACGCGCGCCTGCAGGTGACTGACCCGGACGCGCTCGCTCTCGGATCCCCCCGCATCGAGCGCTTCCCGAAGCGCCTCACGGTCCTCCCTCGAAACGACCCCGGCCCGGAGCTCGGCCGCCAGCGCCGCCGCGACGCTCCCACCAGGGGTCGCCGGCGATTCGGTCACCCGGTCCTCGACGAGCCTGACCGGGACCGGCAGCGTCTCGCCGGTCCCGTCGGCGACGACCTCGATCGCCGGGTCCGGTTCGGGCGACCGGGCCCGAACCGTCAGGTCGGGTTCGGCCATGAACGCGGCGGCTGCCTCGTCGTCCTCGATCCGGAGCCCATAGATGGTCACCACCGTCGTCTCGGGTTCGATCCGGCTCTCGAAGACGAGCCGGCCGTCGGGGTGGGCCGTCCAGCGCTCGCTGTCGTACTTCGGGTGAAACCCGACCCCCTCAACGGGGTATCCCTCGGGGAGCGGCTCCTCGATCCTGACCTCGGCCGCAGTCGATCGCGTCGAGCGGATCTCGAACGCGATCGTCGGGACCGCGAACTCCTCGGGCTCGTACCGTTTCGTGACCGACACGCCCTCGGCCTCGATCCGGGGAGTTTCTTTCGATTCCATACAACTACATATAATTCAAATTATATAAAATAGTAGGTAACTCTGATCAGAGGTCGACCCGGTCGCCGATCTCGACGGGTTCGATCCGTCGGGGGTACTCGAAGCCCTTCGCGTGGTGCTGGAGGTTCTTGGGGTCGGCCGTCAGGCCCTTCCACATGTCCCAGTGGCTCGGCAGCAGCCGGTCGAGCCCCAGGTCGTTCGCGGCCTCGATGATCTGGGTCTCGTCGCTGTACCACTTGGTTCGCTGGGGCTCGCCGGTCTCCTTGTCGGGGATCGTCCCGACGGTGCCGAACGCCAGCACCCCGAGGTCGATGTCGTAGTCCTCGCCGGTGGACTCGAACTCGCCCGGGCGGGCGTCGCCGCCGTGGAAGAAGGTGCCGGCCTCGTGTTCGATGACGTAGCTCACGGGCTGGGTCGCGTCGGGGTCGTTCGCGGGTTCGACGTTCACGGTGAAGGAGCCGATCTCGTGGGTCTCGCCCTCGTAGACGTCGACGAACTGGTCGTCGTCGAGGTCCCACGCCTCTCCCCAGGCCTCCTCCTCGCGGGCGACCGCGAGGCTGTCCTCGGGGCCGTACATGGTCGCGCCGGTGTTCTCGAGGATCGGGGCCTGGCTCTCGCCGTGGACGTGGTCGACGTGTTCGTGGGTCGCGAGCAGCGCGTCGGCCTCCGAGACGTCCTCGGGATCGAACGGGATCGGGATCATTCTCACGGTGCGCGGCGGGTCGCCGGTCCCCAGATAGGGGTCGATGAACAGGGTGGTCCCGTCGCTCGCCTTCAGGACGAACCCGTTGCAGCCGAGATACCAGACCGCGACGCCGTCGGGAGAACTCTCCTCTACCTCGCGGACGAGCCAGTCGCCCCAGTCGCTCCGTGACATACGACCGAGTGCTACCACTACGAGGGTAAGTGTTGTGCTGTCGCGCGGCGGGACGTCGAAGCGGACGTCCGATCACGACAGGCCCGCCCCGTGATTTATGTTGCCTCGAGATCCCCATTCGGGTAGACATGAGTCCGGAAAACACGGACGAAGGGGATCGGACGTCGGATACGCCACACGAGGGGGCCGACGCCACGCCCGAGGAGATCCCGGAGGACCCCACGATCCCGAGCCTCATCGACGCGATGGAGCTGCCGGGTGAGGGGGAAGTCCTCGAACGCCGAGAGGCCGAGATCAGCGCGCTCTACGAGTACCTCCGCGAGAACGGGACCGCGAGCGAGGAGGAGCTCCGATCGACGGTCGATCCCGACGAGGTCGGCTACGACTCCGCGGAGGGGTTCTGGGAGGACTGTGTCCGGGGGTCAGGCTCGCTCGAGGAGCTTCCGGGCGTGTCCGCGCCCACGGAGGAAGAGCGGCGCTGGCGCTACGTCGGCGAGTGAGCTAGTCCTGACAGCAGCCGCCGGCCTGCTCGCCGAAGTCGACGTCGAGGGGCGCGGAGATCGCCTCGTTGACGGCCTCGAGCTTCGCGTCGAGCTCCGCCTGGGCCTCGAGGTAGTCGGCCATCACGGGGATCTCGTGGAGCTCCTGTTGGGCCGACTGGAGGCGCTGGAGGTCCTCCTGGGTGGCGTCGCCGGTCTGGCGCGCGAGCATGAACTCCTGGCGCAGCGACTCGAACTCGTCGATCTTGCCCTGGGCGTGTTCGCTCTCCTTGACCGCCCGCTGGGCCTCCTCGTAGGCGGCGTACTCCTCGGTCCGGGCGATCGCCTCGCCGAGCTCGCGGCCGAGCTCCTCGATGCCGGTCTCCTCGGCGCTGGGTTGGGTTTCGACGCTCATCGTCCATATTTGGGACGCCGGCCGTTTCAACCTGCCGGAACCCGCCCCCGAAGCGCCGACGTTAAACGCCCACGACCGATATACGGGGTAATGAGCCGAAACGAGTTCTCCGAGGGCGATCTGCGGAACACGGGCATGTCCCTGAAACACGACCGGGAGTGGGACTACGAGCTCGAGCGGATCGTCGAGGCCGTCGACGAGCGCGACGCGAAGAAGGTCGGCCTGCAGTTCCCCGAGGGGCTCAAACGCCGCGGCCCGAAGGTCACCGACGACCTCCGGGAGCTCCTGCCCGAGGACGTCACCGTGATGATGTCGGGCCAGCCCTGCTACGGCGCCTGCGACCTCGACACCTATCTGATGCGCCGCACGGACGTCTTCGTCCACTTCGGCCACTCCCCGATGAAGGAGTCCGAGAAGATCATCTACGTTCCCCTCTTCTCGAACGTCGAGGTACTGCCGATCATCGAGGAGTCCTTAGAGGAGATCGAGGGCGACCAGGTCGGGCTCGTCACGACCGCCCAGCACATGAACCGCTTCGAGGAGATGCGCGAGTTCCTCGAGTCGCGGGGCTACGAGGTCCACACCCGCAAGGGTGACGACCGGCTGACCCACGAGGGCCAGGTCTTGGGCTGCAACTACGCCTCGGCGGACATCGACGCCGACAACGTGCTCTACGTCGGCGGCGGGAAGTTCCACCCGCTCGGCTTGGCGATGGAACACCCCGAGAAGAACGTCGTGATCGCCGACCCCGTCAACAACGTCGTGACGGTGGCTGATACCGAGAAGTTCATGAAACAGCGCTACGGCGCGGTCCACCGCGCGATGGACGCCGAGAAGTGGGGCGTCATCTTCTGTACGAAGATCGGCCAGGGTCGCTGGGATCAGGCCGAGGAGATCGTCGAGGAGAACGAGAACGCCTACCTGATCACGATGGACGAGGTCACCCCCGACAGGCTGCGGAACTTCGACATGGACGCGTTCGTCAACACCGGCTGTCCCCGGATCACCACCGACGACGGCCCGCAGTTCCACAAGCCGATGCTCACGCCCGGCGAGTACGAGATCGCGGTCGGGAACAAGCCGCTCGACGCCCTGGAGTTCGACACGTTCCACGGTACTTGGTAGAAACCCACGTTTTTCTGGCTCGGGTACGCTTCGCGTACCACTCACCACAAAAACCTGGACTAAAAAGCCGGCGCGGCGAAGCCGCGCCGGTCCGCCCTGCAGCGTTTTCCATTCGATCTACGAGCAGCACCTACTTTTCGAACGCGTCGTCGAGGTCCGCCCCAAGCGCGTCGAGCGCCTCGCCCGCGGCGTCGAGGTGGTCGAGCAGGTTCACGAACCCGTGGATCATCCCCTCGTACTCGTGGCGTTCGACCTCGACGCCCGCCGATTCGAGCCGGTCGGCGTACTCGCGGCCCTCGTCGCGGATCGGGTCGAACCCCGCCGTGAGGACGCTCGTCGAGGGCAGCTCCGAGTAGTCGCGCGCGAGCAGCGGCGCGGCGTAGGCGTTCCTGTGGTCCACGGGATCGGGGAGGTAGCGCTCGAGATACCACTCGACGCTCGCGGCCTCGAGCATGTAGCCCTCCGCGTTCTCCTCGTAGCTCGGAAAGTCGTGGACGGCTGGCGAGGCGACGGCGGGGTAGATCAGCGACTGGTGGGCGATCTCGGGGCCGTCGCGGTCCCGGCTCATCAGCGAGACGGCCGCCGCGAGGTTGCCCCCGGCGCTGTCGCCGCCGACGGCCAGTCGGGAGGGATCGCAGTTGATCCGACCCGCGTACTCGGCGGCCCACTCGAGGGCCGCGTAGGCGTCCTCGACGGCCGCCGGGAACGGGTGTTCGGGCGCGAGGCGGTAGTCGACCGACAGCACCGCACAGTCGGCGGCGTTCGCGAGACGACGACAGACCGGGTCGTGGGTCTCGAGGTCGCCGACCGCCCAGCCCCCGCCGTGATAGAAGATCAGGAGAGGGTGGTCGTCGCCGGCGGGCGCGTAGAGGCGGACGGGGATCGCTCGTTCGGGCCCGCCGATCGAGAACTCCTCGAGGCGGTCGACGGGCTCGCCCTCGCCCTGGTTCGCCATGAGCTCGCGGAGCCGGTCGCGCGCGCTCTCGACCGAGAGGGCGTACGCCGGCGGCTGTCCCATCGCGTCCATCGTCTCGAGCAACGCCGCGGCCTGTGGATCGAGTTCGGCCATACCGGTTGCTCGGGACCCGTCCGCTTAGTGTTCGGCCCTCGGTGAGCCCTCGGAATTACCGCTGTGCATGCACAAAGGTTTTTGTATATCCACTATGTATGAGCGTACAAGATGAGTACGCTACAGCGTCCCGCGGTCGAGCCGTGTCGATCCGAGGAGACCACCCCCGTCCGTCTGAACGCGGACGGGCTCGACTCGACCGCGCCCGACTACCTGCGCGAGTTCAAGGAGGAGCTGGCCGCCGACCGGCTCGTCCCCGCCAACCTGGCCGTCGAGGCCTGTTTCGACGAGGACTGCTCGCTGTCGACCCAGGAGGAGGCCGAACGGATCCGCGAGCACATCCGCGCCGCGGCCTTCCTCGGGGCCGGCACGCTCACGGTCTCGTTCGATGACGTCGCCGACGAGCGGAAGGTCCGCCCCGCACTCGCCGCCTGCGCCGAGCGTGCTCGGCGCGACGGCGTGGTCCTCGAGATCGACGGCCCGCTCTCGGTCGAACCCTAAGCTTTCTCTTCGTTCCTCCCCTCGCCCCCGCATGGACAGCAAGCGGGCGCTCGAACGGCGCCTCTCCCGCGTTCGGGGGTTCGACGAGCCGCGCGTCGAACTGGAGCAGTACCCCACGCCCGCCGACGTCGCCGCCCAGCTCGTCCACCTCGCCGATCTCCAGGGCGATCTCGAGGGGACGGTGGTCGACCTGGGAACGGGAACTGGAATGCTCGCGCTGGGGGCCGCGCTGCGGACGCCCGAACGGGTGGTCGGGCTCGATGCCGACCGCGGGGCGCTCGCGACGGCCCAGGAAAACGAACGCCGGGTCGATCCTTCTCAAGGGCCCGACTGGCTGCTCGGCGACGGCGGCCGCCTCCCGCTTCGGCTCTCGGGCGCGACCGTGCTCATGAACCCGCCGTTCGGCGCCCAGCACGGCAACCGGGGTGCCGACAAACGCTTTCTCGAAGGAGCACTGGAGATCGCGGACGTGGTCTACTCGATCCACAACGCCGGCAGCCGCGAGTTCGTCGAGTCGTTCGTCGCCGACAACGGAGGACGGGTGACCCACGCCTACGAGCTCGCCCTCGAGATCGATCGCCAGTTCGACTTCCACGACGAGGAATCGCGGACGATCCGCGCGGAGTGTTACAGGTCCTCCTGGCGCGGGGTGTAGCGCTCCGCCTCGGCGATCGGGACGGCGCTGGCGCCGTCGCTCGCGACGAGTCGATCGTCGTCGTTCCCGATCGCGAGGCCGTTCACCCCGCGGACCTCGCCTTCATCGGGTACTTCGGCGTACTCGGTCGCCCCCTCGCCCTCGACCTCGACGTAGAAGGTTCCCGACTCGGTATGGAGGGTGATCGTCCGGCCGTCGAGGAGGACGTCGGGGCTGACGGGTTCGGAGTCGTAGCTGTGGACCCGCTCGCCGTCGTTTTCGAGCCAGACGGCGTAGACCGCCTCGTCGCCGACCTCCCAGCCCGATCGTTCGACCTCGACGGTCTCGCTCCAGGTCAGCCCGCCGATTCGAACGGTTGCATCGCCGTGGGTCTCGAGCTCCGCGGCGGGGACCTCCTGGCCCCAGACGTTGCGTTCGGGGCTAGTGACGATCACGCCGCTGGTAGTGACGTCGGTCGTCTCACCGAACGCCTCGACCTCGACGACCGAGAACATCCTGTCCTCGACCTCCTCGTCGTAGAAGACGGTGTAATCGCCGGCGTCGAGCGCCGCCTCGCGGGGCTCCTCGTCGACGGCCACCAGGTTCAGCGGGACGCCGATCAGACACATGACCACCAGCGGGAGCGCGAGCGCGGCGAGCGCGGCCCGTCTCCGGGCCACGTTTCCGAACTGGGACTGGGAGAGAGGCCGGTCGTCCGCGGTCACCGCGGCGGTGACCAGGGCCGCCAGCGCGAACACCAGCACGAGCCCGAGCGCCTGGAAGAGCACGTAGGTCGCCTCGCCGCGAACCCACCAGACGGCCCACAGCGACAGCGAGAGGGACACGAGCAGGGTGCCGAACCAGAGCCGTCGGGGGTCCGGTCGGATCCGACGGTGGCGAAGCAACGCCGCCCCCAGGAGTACGCCGGTCAGGAAGCCGATCGCGTGGCCCTGGACGGCGATCCCGTACCACCACGGCGGGGAGACGCTCGCGGTCACCTCGACGACGGCGACGGGTTCGGCCAGCGCGTCCGAGAGGGTTCTGACGGCGCTCCTGGCCGCGAGCGCGACCACGGCGAGGATCGGGTAGCGCACGAGGACGAAGCCGATCATCGCGAAGACCACGCCCGAGAAGCCGATCACGGGTCCCCATGAGAAGAGGCTGGTCCCGATGCCGACCGCGAGGACGGCGAGGGGGAAGGCGACGAACGCCCGAACCTGGGGGTCGGCGATCCGCGCGTCCTCGCTCTCGGGGAAGTGCCCCCAGACGTACTCCGCGAGCGGCGCGAAGACGAGTGCGGTGGTGAGGTTGCCGATCAAGTGGCCGGGGCCGACGTGGGCGAAGCCCGCGAACGCCATTCCAAGCGGGTAGAAGTACGACCACGCGGAGAACGGGACCGCGAGGGGCTCGTCGGGGTGCCAGAGCCCGCCCTGGACGAACAGGTAGACCGCGAGGACCCAACCGAAAACGATCAGGGAGCCCCACGGCACCCCGAGATAGAACCGCTCGCGGAGCACGGCGCGGGGCCCGCGTTCGGGAGCCGCGAGTCGGAGGGCGACCCAGGCGGAGCCGAGCAGCGCGCCGACGACGAGCAGCTGCCACCCGAGAACCACGAGGAGGTCCGCGACCGCCATACCCCTTCCAGGGAGCGAGCCGAATTGAGGGTTGTGATCGTTCATCCACTCGGTAGCGGTTCGGTGCGGAATGGGGCGGTGGCCGGTCCGAGTGTGGCGAGGTTGCTCTGCAACCTCGCTCACGAACGGAACACGAAGTGTTCCGTGAGCGCGGGCGGCACTCACGCCGCCCGCGCGAGGAAGGCGGGGAAAGGCTGGTACCCTGAGCGAGCAGTTCGGACCCGAACTGCTCGCAATGCGGCCTGGTGGAAATGAAAAGGGCGAGGAACGGACGCCAGTCCGTTCCGAGGGCTTTCGAAGCCTTGAAACACGCCACAGGCCAACCGTACCGCATGGAACTACGCGTGCTCACCCGCGAGGACCGGGAGCTGGAGCTTGAGATCGCCGGCGAGGACCACACGTTCATGAACGTCCTCAAGGGCGCGCTGCTCGAGGCCGACGGCGTCACGGCAGCGACCTACGACGTCAACCCCGAGCAGTCGGGCGGCCAGACGAACCCCGTGCTCACCGTCACGACCGAGGAGGGCGTCGACCCGCTCGACGCGATCGGCGAGGCCGCGGCGGAGATCCAAGAGACCACCGACTCCTTCCGCGACGCGTTCCGCGACGCCTCGGCGGCAGCCTGAGTTAGAGCAGATCGAGCAGCAACGCACCGCCGTGGGCGATTGCGGCGGCGAAGGCACAGGCGGCTGCGGCCTGCCGGGCGAGCATCCCCGCGACGAACCGGGCCGAGACCTCCCTGGCGACCGTCAGCGCCGTCACGAGACACGGTAACAGCACACCCGCGAGGTAGACCGCCGTCAGCACCTCGACGGGGGTGAGCGACGCCGCCACGCCCTCGGCGGCAAACAGCGCGATCCCGTCCTTGCGGACCGAGGAGAACACCACCAGCACCGCGGCCTCCCCAGGGAGCCCGAAGAGGGCCATCGCGGGCTCGAGTGCGCTCCCGACGCGTTCGAGGACGCCGCCGTGGTCGAGGGCCGACGCGACGAGCGTGATCGCGACGAACACCGGCATCGCGGTGCGGGCGAACGACGAGAGCGTCCCCCGGGCCTCGCGCCAGAGCCCGCGGCGGGTCGGCCACTGGAGGAACGCCCTGTCCGAGAGGGGCTCGGCGTGGCGGGCCGCCGCGGGCGCGATCAGCCGGACGTACGCCAGTGTGGAGACGGCGAGCACCAGCAGGTAGGGCCCGACGAGCCACGGCATCCCCGCGGCGGCGAAGACGGCGAGGGTCGCGGGCAGCTGATACGAGCAGGCCGCGCCGAAGGAGATCGCCGAGATCGTCGTACAGCGGGTGCAGGCGCTACAGCCGCGGGTGTTCGTCACCGCGGGGACGTTACAGCCGAAGCCCATCACCACCCGGACGAGGTCCCGGCCGGTGAGCCCGACCCGGCGCGTCAGCGGGTGCAGCGCCAGCGTGACCCTGTTGGCCAGCCCGCTCGCGGTGTAGGCCCCGAGGACGAACGCGAACAGCACGACGGTCGGTCCGGCCCAGACCAGCAGGAAGGGTCCCATCGAGAGCAGCCCGAACCGGCCGGCGAGAACGGCAGCAAGCGGCGACGGGAGTCCCTCGGCCGCCGCGACCGCGGGCGCGAACGCCGCCTCGACGACGGGGTCGAGCCAGCCGGCGGCCGTGTTCGCGAACGCGACCGCGAGGGCCGCGGGCAGGAGGAGGAGGGCGAGCGCGACGAGCGGGCCGGCTATCGGCCGTTCGAAGACCCGTTCGGGCGGCTCGATCCCCCAGCCGATCCGGGTCCGGACGCCGCCGGGGAGCTCGGTCGGGTTCGAAAGGGCCGTACGGAGCTCCCCGCAGGGCGCACCCCCGTCGGTCGCGAGCGCCGGGTCGTCGAGCTCCCTGGCGTCGACGGGGACGAACGGCACGCCGGTCTCCTCTTCGAGCTCCGCGAGGGCTTCCCGCCCGGCCGCCTCGTCGCCCACCTTGTCCCAGAAGGTCACCGCGACCGCGCCACGGCGGCCCGCGACTAGGGGGAGCAGCCGGGCGAGCTGGTCGTCGAGGTCAGGCGCGCTGACCACCAGCAGGACGGCGTCGGCCTCATCGAGCGCGTCGAGGGTCTCGCCAGCGCTGTCGAGGTCCCCCGAGAGGACGACCCCCGGGGTGTCGACGACCGTCAGGCCGTTGCCCTCGTAGCGTTCGGCGGCGGTCGTCGTGCCCCCGACGTTGCCGCTCTTCGGCGCCCCGCCGGTCAGCGCGCCGACCAGCGTCGACTTGCCGACGCTCTCGGCCCCGACGGCGACCACGGTCTCGCCGCCCACGGTCAGCAGTCACAGAGCTCCGGCTCGCAGCACTCGAGGTCCTCCATGAACATCCCCTCCTCCCGGTAGACCTCGAGCGGGTCGGTGTCGATATCCAGACGCTCGCCGATCGTCTCGGCGACCACCGCGAAGCGCGTCCGATACTTGTAGATGAAGCAGAACTCGACCCCGTTGTGGGCGACCGCCGGGCCCGCGAGGAACAGCCCCGGCACCTCCGGCGATTCGTCGCGGTCGGTGAGTTCGACCGACCCCTCCTCGCTGGGGAACCGATCCCTCACGGGCCCGAGCGTCGGCTCGAACCCGGTCGCGAGCAGCGGGGGCGTTTCCACCCGGTACTCCCGATCGGGGTCCCGGATCGCGTCGGTCGCCGGCTCGGCGTCGAAATCGAGTTCCTGGGGAGCGACGTCGACCCGGTACCCCGAGCCCTTCTCCGTGGCGCGCTCGACCCGCGCCCCATGGACCAGGGTGAGCCGCCCCGTCTCGAGCGCCCCTTCGAGGCGTTCGTTGGTGTACGGCGAGAGCGCCTCGCTCGGGTCGGGGTGGCGAAGCCCCCACGGCGCGCCGCCATCGAGTACCGTCACCCGGGCGCCCTCGTCGACGAGGCCGGCCGCGGCGTCGATCCCGCTCTCGTAGCCGCCGACCACGAGGAACTCCTCGCCGCGGTCGGCATACTCCTCCCACGACCCCACGTCGGCGGTGTGGACACAGCCTTCGGCGCCGGGAAACGGCTCCCGGCGGGGCGAGCCGAACTCGCCGGCCGCCCAGACGACGAACCGGCTGTGGATCGGCCCCTCGCTCGTCTCGAGGGCGAACCCCCCGGTCCCGCCGTCGACCGCGACGGCCTCGGGGCGCTTGCGGCGCTCGGCCATCGGCTCGACGGACTCGACCTCGACCCCCGTCTCGACGGGGAGGTCGTGGAACTCCGCGACCCCCTCCAGGTACTGCGCGTACTCCTCGCCGGTGGGGTGTTCGCGGTCGAGCGCAAATGCCGGCGACGTGTGGGGGGTGACGGCGTTCAGGTCGGTCCGACCGAACCCGCCCGGAAACGACGGCGTGAGCAGTCGCATCTCGTCGGGCCAGTCTCGAAACGACGCGCCGATCGACTCCCGATCGAGGATCCGGACGTCGAGCTCGAGCTTCTCCAGAGCCACGCCGACGCCGATCCCCGCCGGACCGGCGCCGACGACCGCCACGTCGAGCGGGTCGTCCGCCGTGATCGTTACCATGGTTATTACTATGGATTCGAGGTTTAATAGTTCTTGTTACTATTGATTTCTAGATTGCTAATCAGGCTCGGGGAGGGGTGGCTACGGGGAGCGGAAGAAGGAAAAACGGGATTCGAGGGGCGGTTCAGAACCGGATCGGGACGTCGCGCTCCGCGAGGTACTCCTTGACCTCCTCGATGGAGTACTCGCCAAAGTGGAAGATCGAGGCCGCGAGCGCGGCGTCGGCGCCCGCCTCCTCGAAGACCTCGTGCATGTGTTCGGGCCCGCCGGCGCCCGAGGAGGCGATCACCGGCGTCGAGACGGCCTCACAGACCGCGCGGGTGACGGGCAGGTCGTAGCCCGACTTCGTGCCGTCGGTGTCGATGGAGTTGACGAACAGCTCGCCGGCGCCGCGGGATTCGGCCTCCGCGGCCCACTCGACGACGTCGATGCCGGTGCCCTCGCGCCCGCCCTTGACGGTGCACTCGAACCAGCAGGACTCGCCGTCGACCTGGGCGTAGTGTTCGCCCTGCTCGTCGAAGCGGCGCTTCGAGTCGACGCTGATGACGATGCACTGGCTGCCGAAGGCCCGGGCCCCTTCGGTGATTAGCTCGGGGCGTTCGAGCGCGCCGGTGTTGATCGAGACCTTGTCCGCGCCGGCCCTGAGCGTCTCCTTGATGTCTGCCTTCTCCCTGATCCCGCCGCCGACGGTCAGCGGGATGAACACCTCGTCGGCGACCCGCGAGACGGTGTCGAGCATGGTCTCGCGGCCGTCGGCGCTCGCGGTGATGTCGAGGAAGACGAACTCGTCGGCGCCCGACTCGTTGTAGGCCTTCGCCATCTCGACTGGGTCGCCGGTGTACTCGAGGTCCTCGAAGTTGACGCCGGTATAGACCGCCGCGTTGCCGTCCTCGTCGACGTCGACGTCGATGCAGGGGATGATGCGTTTGGTTAGTGTCATACTCTCACAAAATTTCTCATTCTAGTTCTCATTATCGGTAGCAGGGTAGAGAGGGTTTCGGATAAGCATACTGGATGAAAGTACCGAGAAACAATCCTAAAATAAATACACTGAGACTGCTGCTATACTTGTTGATGGTTAGAAGTCGTTTGAAACGGATGTGGGAGATCTACTATAGTTCATACGCACTTCATGTAATGGTGGTTTGTATCGTGTTAGTGCTAATTCTACCGCGCGATTCTGAGGTTGCAGTAGCCATTGCAATTGGATTAGAAGGTGTCGCTACTCTTCTTTTTGTACAGAGGATGCCACATCTTGCTGCTGATATCGAAATACCTCGCTGGTACACTCTAATCGCTGACTGCTATATAGGAATTATTACGTTTTATCTCATATCTGATCTAGAATCGTATTATGAATTTACGTTTTATATCTGGCCAATAGCTGCAATTCCATTAACGATCCTTTCAACGCTGGTCCTAGTTTTGAATGATGATTTTGACCTTAAAGATGACTGGCCTCCCGAGTAAACAATAAGATATTCAGAAGCGAGAGACACAAGTGTCAGAATCTACATTACAAAATGTATGTCTGAAGCAGCATCAAATACAGATGATTTTTTGGAATTTGCGAATAACTTTTTAGAAGAATATTCGCATCTATTCGCTATTTTTGGCATTTTTGGGGCTATATCGGTCTATCTCGGTACTCTCCCCGTAGAACTACCTGCTGACTACTTAGATCTCGCCATTGATGTCGGAGTTCTTTCAAGCCTTTCAATATTTCTTTCAATTGGGTATCTGATAAACAGAATTTATAGGCGGAGATATCAGGAATTTCGAGGTGTGCCAGTATTGTTTCCTCAAAAGAGTAATATTTTTCCTTGTGTTTTATTAGTATTTTTTAATGGAATAGTTATTTCCATTCTTTCTATAGTTATTGCGAGGTTTTTAGATGCATGGATACAGTTCATCTCTGGTGCGGTGTTTCTCGTTATTTTCTATATCTCATTTATATCCATTTTCCACATATCGTCAACTATTGAACGATATTGTAGTCTATCGTATATAACTATTGTAATCCTTACTGGATTCACTATTGCGATGATAACCCTAGGAATCGAATTATACTTGCAGGCAACTATTTACTCGTCATTAGAATTTCCTGTTAGACAAATTTTATCTAATGCTTTTCTATCAATTTATGCTTCTGGGACGTTCATAGTAATCTATCTTGCTTTCTTTTACGATGGTTCCTGAAACATATTAGTAACACATCGTAAGCATTCGTTGCCGAGGCTTCGCGCGATACCGGGTTGAGCGTTTCGACCGGCGATGGGTGCGTTTAAGAGCCACGCGGAACGAACGTGGCGTATGAGCGACGACGACCACGTTCCCAGCGAGGAGGCAGAGGCCGAGGGGCGAGTCGACGCCACCGGCGAGGACGCGTCCGGCATGACCGACGAGGACCCCGGCGCCCAGGAGGCCGCCGTCAGCGCCCCCGAGAAGGAGACCGAGACGAAGACGCCGCTCGCGGAACGCACGACCGCTCCCCAGAGCCCCTACTCGATGCGGCAGGTCGGCATCGGCTTCGCCGTCCTCGTCGTCGGCCTGCTGGTCGCCTTCGGCGTCCCGCTGTTGCTCTGAAGAGACACGCGGCCTTTATCCTGCCCGGCCGGCTGTAGCCGCCTAATGACGCTTCGCGCCGCGCTCGCGGACTACCTCGCCAACGAGGGCCACCCGACGCGATTCCCGGGGGAACGTCGTACCACTGAAGGGTTGTTCTCGGGCCTCGACGACCGGCTCGTCCACGTCGCCCCCGACGGGGCGCTCCGGGACCACACCGACTCGCTCGCGCCGCTCTCGGGGCTCGATCGGGCGACCTTCGGGATCGGTCACGACGACGGGATCACGTGGTTCGACGAACTCGAGACGCTCTCGCAGGGGTACGTCGGCGACACGGCGCTCGTCGAGACGCGCCTCTCGGGGGCGGGCTTCGAGGTGACCAAGTACGACCTCACGGTCGGACGCGCCCACCTCACCCACGTCGAGTGCGAGGACGGCGAGGGGCTCTCGCTCCACGCGCTCGCGACGTTCGCGCCCGAGGGCCGCGACTCGCGGCTCGGCAAGCTCGTCCACGAGGACGCTGTCGAGGTCTACCACCGTCGCGAACACGACTACCTCGGCGCCGCGGCGGGGGAGTACGGGACCCGCCCGCCGATCGCGTTCGACGCGGTGCTGCGGGGCGAGGCGCCCCGCGAACTCGACGGGGACGACCGCTACGAGAACGACCGACTGGGCGGGACGGCGCTCGCCCGCGCGCCCCTCGGGAACGGCACGACGGTCGGGACCCTACTGACGGACCGGGAGGAGACCGATCGGAAGGCGGCGCTCGAGACCCTCTCGGCGTTCCTCGAGAGCCACGGTTCGCCCGAGGAGCTCCGTGAATCGGCCGAAAAGCAGGTCGCCGGCTCGCGCCCCGGTATCGAGGGGCTGCCCGGTTCGGTCGCCGACGACCTGCGGGTGCTCGACTTGCTCTCGGCGCCGACGGGCGCGCGGATCGCCGGCCCGGAGTTCGACCCCTATTCGGCCTATTCGGGTGGCTACGGCTACACCTGGTTCCGCGACGACGGCGAGGTCTCCTCGTTCCTGCTCGAGGCCGACGAGGGTCTGGGGATCGACCTCTCGGAGCGCCACGCCGCGAGCGCGCGGTTCTTCTGCCGGACCCAGCGCGAGGACGGCACCTGGCCCCACCGCGTCTGGTCGTTCGACGGTTCGCTCGCACCCGGCTGGGCGAACGGCCGGCTCGAAGCGGGCGACGGCACGGCCTATCAGGCCGACCAGACCGGCAGCGTCGTCGCCTTCCTCGCGGCGTATCTCCGCGAGGGCGAGGTCTCGCCGGAGCTCGCGGACGAGATCCGGGACACCCTCGGGGCTGCACTTGAGGGCCTCGACGACTCGCTCGCCGAGGACGGCCTGCCCGAGCCCTGTCAGAACGCCTGGGAGGACATGGAGGGGCGCTTTTCGAACACGGCGGCGACCTTCCTCGAGGCCTACGCGGCGCTGGCGCGCGCCCCGCTCGACGGCTCCGTTACCGACCGCGCCGCGGAGCAGGCGGCACGGGTCTACGGGGCGATCGACGAGCTCTGGTCGGCCGAGCGCGGCGCCTACGCCCTCCGCCTGCGCGGGGGCGAGCTGGACGACCGGCTCGATTCGAGCGCGCTGGCGCTGGTGGGCGCTCACGAGGCCTACGCGGAGGTCGCTACGGTCGACGACGAACGGCTGGACCGCCTCGCGACCCACGCCGAGACGCTCTGTGAGGGGCTGTATCGCGATCCCGACTCGATCGCCGGGCTGATCCGCTACGAGGGCGACGACTGGCGGACCCGCGAGCAGGGCGCGGAGAAGGTCTGGACGGTCTCGACGGCGTGGGGGGCCCACGCCAACGCGTCCCTCGCGGACCTGCTCGCGGAGTACGGCCGGGAGGAGGGTGCGGCGCGGGCGGACGAACGCGCCCGGGAGCTGTTCTCGCTGATCGCGCCCGAGGGCGCGCTCTGTCGGGGTGCGTACCTCCCCGAGCAGTTCTTCGACGACGGCACACCCGACAGCGCGACGCCGCTCGGTTGGCCCCACGCGATTCGGCTGGCGACGATCGGGCGGTTAGGGGGCAATCCCGCCGCGGGCGACTAGTCGAGGGGTTCGAGCGGGTCGCGCTCGCCGTACGCGGGATCGGGCCCCTCGCTCGGCGCGGCCCACTCGACGGCGTTCCCGATCACCCGCTGGATCTCGGGCTGGCGGTAGATCGGGTAGGTCTCGTGGCCCGGCCGGAAGTAGAACACCTTCCCGGAGCCCCGACGATAACAACAGCCCGAGCGGAAGACGTTGCCCCCCTCGAACCACGAGGAGAACACGAGCGTCTCGGGAGCGGGGACGTCGAAGCGCTCGCCGTACATCTCGGCCTCGGGGAGCTCGATGTACTCGTCGATGCCGTCCGTGATGGGGTGGCTCGGCTCGACGGCCCACAGCCGTTCGCGTTCGCCCGCCTCGCGCCACTTGAGCGAACAGGAGGTGCCCATGAGCCGTTTGAACACCTTCGAGTAGTGCGCCGAATGCAGGACGATCAGCCCCATCCCGTCGAGGACGCGCTCCTGAACCCGGTCGACGATCTCCTCACTCACCTCGTCGTGGGCGGCGTGGCCCCACCACAGGAGCACGTCCGTCTCGGCGAGGACCTCCTCGGTGAGCCCGTGTTCGGGCTCGTCGAGCGTCGCGGTGCGGGTGTCGAACCCGTGGTCGGAGAGGAATTCGGCGATCGCTTCGTGGATCCCGTCGGGGTACTGTTCGCGGACGGCGTCGTCCTCGCGCTCGTGACGGAACTCGTTCCAGACGGTGGCAGTGACCATACGCGGGCCTCGCCGCGGAGGGAAAAGGAACTACCGATGGTCATCCCTAGCGCACGAAATACAGCTCATCGCTACCCAGAAACCGGCTCAGGTCCGCGGTCCGGCGGTAGTCGCTGCCCCGGATCGCCGCCAGCGAGTCGATCAGGCGCTGGCCGTCGCCCTCCTCCCAGTCGACGGGCTCGCGGATCGGGACGACCAGAAAGCCGCTGCCGCGGATCTCCGTCGCGTGGAGCGCCTCCATGTCGACCTCGATACGCCTGACCTGCGCGGTGTAGTTCGCGAGGACCTGCTCCAGCGCGCGCTCGCCGACCGGCAGCAGGACGTGGGCGGCGATCGCGCGCAGCTCGGCGTCGAAAAACCGCTCCATGTCGGCGTACTCTCCGGGGGTCGGCTCGCGGCCCGCGGGCGGACAGCACATGTGGAGGTAGCTCAGAAAGCAGTCCTCGATCGCGGGCTCGTCGGCGTACCGCTCGTCGAGAAAGCCCGTCTCGAACAGCGCCCGCTGGACCGCCTCGCCGGCCCGCGAACCGGTGAACGGAACGCCAGTCTCGCCTCCCCCGTGGACCCCGGGATGGTCGCCGATGACGTGGAAATCGGCGTTGGCGTCGCCGTAGCCGAAGACCGCCTCGGTCCCCTCGGAACACCGGGATTCACAGGAGGGGCGCATCCCGAAGGGGTTGCTGGTCCGGTCGGTTACGTTCTCCACGCCCGGCCTACTCGGCTATCCAGTAAAACGCTCGCGGTTTCCGCTCATTCCTCGACCGCGACCGCGCCGCGCATCCCCTGCTGGTCGTGGGGGATGCAGGTGTAGAGCGAGACCTCCGGCTCCTCGAAGGTGTGCTCGAAGGTGTGGCCCTCCTCGGACTCGATCGGGCTCTCGTACTCGCCGTCCTCCTCCTCGACGTTGTGGCCGCCGCCCTGGCCGGTCCACTCCCAGACCACCTCGGTCCCGGGATCGACCATGATCGCCGCCGGCGAGAACGAGTAGCCCTGGCTCCCGGTGCCGACCAGGACGGTGACCTCCTCCTCCCCGCGGTAGTCGGCGGTGCCGTCGTACGTCTCTGCCGAATCGAGCCACCCCTCGTAGTCGGGCTCCTCGTCGTCAGGGACCGTCTCGTAGTCGGGCTCGTCGCTTCCCCCACCGCCGGCGTCGTCAGTACAGCCCGCGAGCCCGCCGACCGCGACGAGCGCGCCGGCTGCTCGGAGGACGGTGCGGCGATCGAGGGACGGATCGGATTGCATCTCAGCTTCGAAGTACGTGCCGAGCGGCCAAAAGGGGCCTGAAACCGCCCCGAAAGCGGTGTATGCTACCGAATCACTCAGGGCGCGCCGGCGAGGACGAACCGGCTCTCGGCGTCGCCGTTCTCGATGCGGCGGGTGGCCTCCGCAGGGACCCTGACGGCGTCGCCACCCTCCATCGGGACCTCCTCGCCCTCGATCACGACCGTTGCCTCGCCCTCGACGAGCAGGTAGACCTCCTCCTCGCCGTCGTCGGCGTGGTCGTGTTCCTTACCGGTCCAGCCCGGCTCGCACTCGAGGACCGACACCCCGAGGTTCTCGCAGTCGAGCGCATCGCGCAGGAAGTACAAGCCGTCGGCGACCGGTTCGACGTCCGTGTAATCGACCTTCGTATAGGCCATCGGCACCCGGTTCGTGATCCAGCGTCAAATAGCCCCGCCACGACCGTTTATGAACACGGGCGCCCTACCTCGATCCATGTCCGTAGACAACGCCGACGAGGCGACCGCGGTGGCCGAAGAGGCACTGAACGAAGCGGGCTACGAGGGCGCCTCGGTCGGGGATGCCCACCAGGAGACCTCGACCTGGATCGTCCAGGCCGACCACGAGGGAACGCAGCTCAACGTTCACATCGACGCCGACTCCGGCGAGAGCGAGGTCGCCGAGCTCGGCGAGTGAGGATTCAGAGATACTGGAGGTAGCCACAGCCCGTACAGCGCAGCTCGTCGCCGTCGTGGACGATCCAGCCCGACCGACAGTGGTCGCACCGCCACTCGTATTCGAGGGCGGGGGCGGCCATGAGCTGGCGCCCGACCCGCTCGAACCGGTCGAGACGGCACCGTTGGGCGGCGAGTTGCCGCTCCAACTCGCGAAGCTTCCATCCGTCCGACCGGGTCGATTGTGGCATCATGGGCTATCGGTTGGAATACGCTAGGCAGTAGCATGAACGTATCGTCGGGAGTAGAGAAGGACGGTTCGCACCGTCCCGTCCGTCCGCGGCAATGCTGGGATGGTCGTGGTGTGTCACGCCAATGCAGGTTGTCTATGGCCTCAATCTGCGATCTCCCAGCGTTCGGGCTTCGTCGAGCCGCCGAAGTAAGTCTTGTGTTTACTGATACGTATCGAACAGGAACCGCTACCGGAATCGCCCGAGGAGCCGGTAGTCCTCGTGGGGGTCGTAGTTCCGGAAGGCGAGGCTGTTGGCCATCACCGAGACCGAGGAGCCCGCCATCGCCAGGCCCGCGAGCGCCGGGTTGAGCAGGCCCAGCGAGGCGATCGGGATCAGCGTCGCGTTGTAGACGAACGCCCAGAAGAGGTTCTGGTGGACCTTGCTGATCGTCGCCTCGGAGATCCGGATCGCCTTCAGCACGTCCGCGGGGTCGTCGCGCATCAGCGTGACGTCCGCGGACTCGATGGCGACGTCGGTGCCCGAGCCGACCGCGACCCCGATGTGGGCCGCCGTGAGCGCGGGCGCGTCGTTGACGCCGTCGCCGACCATCATCGCGCGCCGACCACCGTCGGACCGGGGCTCCGACGTGGATCGCGAACCGAGGGTTCCCTCACCTCCGGACTGCAGCGCGTCGACCGCGTCGGCCTTGTCGCCGGGCAACACCTCCGAACGCACCTCCTCGATCCCGACCTCGCGGGCGACCGCGCGGGCGGTGCGCTCGTTGTCGCCGGTGAGCATCACGACGTCGAGGCCCCGCTCCCGTAGCTCGGCGACGGTGCGTTTCGCGCTCTCGCGCACCGTGTCGGCGGTCGCGATCACGCCCAGCAGCTCGCCCTCGCGCGCGACCAGCATCGCGGTCTTGCCGTCGCGTTCGAGCCGTTCCATCGTTTCCTCGGCGGGCGCGGGGTCGATCCCCTCGTCGCCCATCAGCTTGCGGTTGCCGACGAGCACCTCGCGTCCCCCGACCGTCGCGCGGACCCCGTGGCCGGGGACATTCTCGAACTCCTCGGCGTCGTCGGGCTCCAGCCCGCGCTCGCGGGCTCCCTCGACGATCGCCCGGGCGAGCGGGTGTTCGGAGCCCGACTCGGCGCCCGCGGCGGCAGCGAGGACCGCCTCCTCGCCGATCCGCTCCGCGAGGACCCCCCCATCGCCGATCGCCTCGCCCCCGTCGCTCCGGGCCTCCTCGACGGGAACGACGTCGGTGAGCTCCATCTCGCCGTGGGTCAGCGTACCGGTCTTGTCGAAGACGACCGCGTCGATCCCGCGGGCCTTCTCGAGGACGTCGCCGCCCTTGAACAGCACGCCGTTCGTGGCCGAGATCGTCGAGCCGACCATTGTCGCCGCGGGCGTCGCGAGCCCCAGCGCGCAGGGACAGGCGATCAGCAACGCGCTCGCGAGCACGATCATCGAGAACTCCACGAGGGGGACGCCCCCGGCCACCGGCCCGCCGCCGACGGGCTCCCACAGCGGCAGCCACTCGACGAACGCGAACAGCTGGCTCGGGAAGATCGTCCACAGGACCGCCCAGACGACGGCGTTCGCGATCACCGCGGGGACGAAGTACGCGCTCACCTCGTCGACCAGCCGCTGGATGTCGGGCTGGCGCGACTGGGCCTCCTTGACCCGCTCGACGATCCCCTGGATCGCGGTGTCCGAACCCACTTTCGTCGCCTCCACGAACAGAACGCCGTTCTCGTTGATCGTCGAGCCGATCACCTCGTCGCCCTCGCTTTTCTCGACGGGCACCGACTCGCCGGTGACCATCGACTCGTCGACCGCGCTCGACCCCTCCCGGACGACGCCGTCGGTGGGCACGCGCTCGCCGGGGCGGACCTTCATCAGGTCGCCGACCGCGACCTCCGTCAGCGGGACCGTCCGCTCCTCGTTCCCATCGACGACCGTGGCCTCCTCGGCCTCCATCTCCAGCAGCTTCCGGAGCGCGTCGCTGGCTTGGGTCTTCGAGCGGGCCTCCAGCCAGTTGCCCAGCGTGATGAACCAGAGGATGAACGCGACGGCCTCGAAGTAGAGCCCGCCGGTGATCGCGCCCGCGAGAACGGCCGTCGAGTAGACGTAGCCCACGGAGGTGCCCATCGCGACCAGCGTGTCCATGTTCGCCCGGCGGTTCTTCGAGAACGCGCGCCAGGCCCCCTCGAGGAACTCCCGGCCGAGGGTGGCCATCAGCAGCGTCGCGAGGACGAACTCGACCCAGCCCACGGAAACGCCGAACAGGGTCTCGGGCAGCACCCCGAATCCGAGCATGTCGGCCATCACCAGCAGGAACGGCGCGGTCAGCGCCCCGCCGAACAGCACGAGCCGGCGCTGTTTCTCGCGCTCGCGTTCGGCGGCGCTCTCGCGGGCGGCTCCCTGGGACTCCCCGTCGCGAACGGGCTCGTAGCCGGCGTCCTCGATCGCGTCGTAGACCGACTCGATATCGGTCGCGCCGGGGGCGTACTCGACGCGGGCCTCGTCCGAGGCGAAGTTGACGTCGGCCGCGAGGACCCCGGGAACCGATTCGATGGCCTCCTCGTTGGCCGAGGCGCAGGTCGCACACGACATCCCGCCGATCTCGATCGTCCTGGAGGCGCGTACGGGATCGTAGCCCGCCTCCTCGATGGCCGCGTAGATCTCGGCGAGGGACGTAGTGGAAGGGTCGTACTCGACGCTCGCCTCGTCGGTCGCGAAGTTCGCGTCCACCTCGGAGACCCCGTCGAGTTCTCCGACCGCGTCCTCGATGGAGCCCGAGCAGGTCGCACACGACATCCCCGAGACCTCCAGTTGTGTTCTCACTGTACTCACCTGTCTCTAGAGAGGGGTGCGTCGTTCATCCCCTTTGTTCCTCGAAAGCGAAAGCGAACTCCGTTCTCGACTGTCGATTCGAAAGTCAATCGGCGCCTTCGGCGAGCGTCTCGTACTTCTCGACGTAGAGCTGTTCGCAGGAGGAACAGCAGAACTGCTTGAGTTCGCCGTCGATCCGCCGCGAGACGCCGTCGGCGCCCACCTCGTTCTCACACAGGACGCAGGACACCGAAAAGGCCGCCTCGCCCCCGATCCGGGCCGTTCGATCGGAGCCGGTCAGGAGCTCGACGTCGAGGTCGCGTACCGCCTCGGGATCGACGTGCTCGAACAGCCATCCGCCGACGTCGGTCGTCGGCGCGTGGGCGGTGAGGACGACCCGACTGCCGGCGGTGGTGAACACGTTCTCGACCCCCTCGACCCCCGAGAGCGCGTCTCGAACCCCCTCAACAGCGCCCGGCGCCATCGAGAGCGTCGCGAGCACGGGCGTCCCCTCGCGCAGCTGCGAGCGATCGATGTCGAGCGTGAAGCGCCTGATGATCCCGTGGTCCTGGAGCTTCGAGACGCGATCGGAGACCGCGGGCGCCGAGAGGTCGACCCGCTCGCCGATCTCGCTGTAGGGTCGGCGGGCGTTCTCACTGAGAAGCCGGAGGATCCGCAGGTCGATCCCATCGAGCGTACTCATGGCATCCGGTTGGGTCGGCGTTCGCAAAAGCGCTCCGGCGAGTCCGGTTTCGAATCCGTAGCAATTCGACATACGAACGACGGGTTCGAAGGCAGAACCCTGAAACGACCGGAACGGCTACGTCCGATATGGCACGGACTATCCGGGTGGACGGGATGAGCTGCGAGGGCTGTGAGAGCACCGTCGTCGATTCGCTGAACGAACTCTCGAACGTCGAGGGCGCGAGCGCCGACCACGAGGCCGGCACCGTCAGCGTCGAGGGCGAGGCCGACGACGAGGAGCTTCGAGCGGCGGTCGAGGGGGCCGGTTACGAGGTCGCGACTTAGCGCCCCATCGTGTGGAACTCCTCGTTCGGGCGCATGTCCGCGAGGTGGGCCATTCGGTTGGAGAGGTTGAAAAACGCGGTGACGGAGCCGATGTCCCAGATCGCTTTCTCGCTGTAGCCGACCTCCCGCAGGCGCTCGAAGTCCGCCTCCTCGACTTCTTCCATCGACTCAGTGAGTTTGACCGCAAGGTCCAGCATTCGGCGGTGTTTCTCGCCGATCTCCGCCGTACGATAGTTCGCCACCAACTGGTCGGCGAGCTCGGGGTTCTCGCCGTAGATGCGTACGAGCGCGCCGTGAGCGACATTACAGTAGTAGCAGTGGTTTACTCCCGAGACGGCGACGACGATCATCTCGATCTCCTCTCTCTCCAATTCGGCGTCCTCGACCAGCGCGTCGTAGTAGGCGAAGAACGCCCGGAACTGCGCGGGGCGGTAGGCGTACGCCGAGAAGACGTTCGGGGTGAAGCCGGCACGCTCGGTCTCCTCGTCGATGCGTTCTCTGAGGTCCTCGGGCAGCTCGTCGTGTTCGGGGACCGGAAACCGGGTCATCGCGGGGGTGGAGTCGTCGGATGCCATACGGCGTGCTCGGCGGGAGATCGAATAAACCCCGTCGCTCAGCGAATCGAGAATCGAAGGAGAAATCGATATCCGTCGGTGGAGGGCCGATCGGGTCAGCGGGGAGAGCGCACGTCACATGCCTACGTATCGTCGAAAGCGGGCTATTCGAGCGGTTCGAGCGCGGTCCGGAGGCCGCGGCGGCGGTCGGCGTCGACGAGTGGTTTGCCGTCCATCGGGTCGTCGAGGTTGGCCGGCGCGCCGATGCCCGACCGCTGGGGTGCGCCGAGGCCGTACTGGTTGCCCGAGAACGACCAGTCGTGCCAGCCGCTGCCGACGTTGACCTGTCGGTAGGGGACGGGCTCATAGCCCGAGTTCGCGACGTTCTCGACGCTGCCGTCGCCGTCGGTCGGGTGGACGAACCGGTTGTCCTCGGTGACGTACTCGTCCTCGGGGTAGCCCCGGAACGCGATCGCTTGAGCGTTCTGCCCGTCGATGTTGTGGCTGAACGCGAACGTGCATCGTCGGACCTCGACGCGGTCGCCCGCGGTGAGGTCGTTCCCGTGGCCGTTCTCGGCGAGACAGTGCATGTCGACCGCGTGCGAGACCGTCGAGGGGCCGAACACGCAGTCCTCGAGGGTGTAGCCACACTCGGTGTGGCCGAAGCCGTTGACCGAATGGCGCGTCGCGTTGAAGTAGCTCATCTCGATGGTCGGGTGGCCGTTGAACACGTCGATCACGTAGCCGGCGCCGACCATCATGCAGTCGTGGCCGTAGACGTGGTGGACGTGCGGCGAGACGACCGTCGAGGAGGAGCCGATGGCGATGGCCTGGTTGGGCCAGCCGTAGAGCTCGCAGTTGTCGACCTCGGCGTCGCTCGAGAGGATCCGCATGCCGCGGGCGTAGCGCGCCGCACGCTTACGGCGGCGCTCGCTCGCGTTGCCCGAATCGAGCGGGATGTAGCCCGGGTACTCCGGGTCGTCGTAGTGGTCGTGGTACGGGCCGCGGTACCGAATTCCTGAAATGCGTGAGCCGCCGCGCATCGTGATGACGCCCCGTCCCGAGGAGCCGCCGTCCCACGCGGGCGAGTCGCTGCCGTGGTCGGTCGTGTACAGCAGGGCGCCGGCCGAGCCGTCGACGCCGCGATCCGAGACGATCGTCTGGCCCGAGAGGGTGAAGTCACGGCCCGAGAGGTCGATCCGGACGTTGCCGGGGATCCCGATGACGTCGGCCGAGGAGCCGACCGCGGAGAAGAACTCCGAGCGGCTCTCGACGATGGCGTCGGCGTCAGCGAGGCCGATGTCCGATCGGTGGCCCTCGCCGCCGGCGATCTCGCGGCCCTCGAGGCATTCGAGGATTCGTTCGTTGGTGAAGTACTCCGTCATCGTTCAGAGGTGGGCGTCTTCGTGTGCCGCGACGTTCAGGTCGAAGTAGTAGTACCAGAAGCGGTTGTCGCTGAACTCGGGGTGGCCGCCGCCGTGGAGTTCGAGGCCGTCGCGGCTCTGGCTCTCCCAGCCCGACCACTCGGTGCGCCGCAGCGGGAAGCTGCCGTCGCGGGTCAGGAGGTACTCGCCGGGTTCCAGCGCCATGTCGAGGTCGATCGTGTTGACTCCCGAGTCGACGCTGACGTCGCGTTCGTGGACCGGGTCGAACGAGCTGCCGTCGTACTCGCCGACGACCGCCGTGAACGTCCCCGACTCGCCGGCGTCGACGGTCGCCTCGCCTAGGTGGATCGCGCGGTCGGTCTCGAAGTGGATCCCCCAGTGGGTGTGGGTGTGGTGCGAGCCCCGGGGGGTCGAACCGACCCGGCGGGCCGGGAACTCGAGGGCGTCGGCGGCGTCCTCGAGGCGGCCGAGCACCTCGTCGAACGCCCGCAGGTCGACGCTCCCGTCGCTGGCGGCGTCGATCTCGGCGACGATGTCGTCGTCGTTGGCCTGTGCGCTGCCCGCTGCGGCCGCAATGCCCGTCGCGCCGAGGGCGGCGACGAACGTCCGTCGTGTCCAGTTGCTGCTCAGTTCCGTCTCGTCCGCGGATGGTTGTCGTGGCATGTCTTCCACACTGTATCGGAGACCGCAACCACACATAAGTCTAAGATAACCGATACTTTACCGGGGGCATTACCGCCGGGTAACTGCGGGCTACAGCCAGCCGCGCCGGCCGAGGGCGACCAGAACGCCGTAGCCGATCGCGCCGAGGACGAACAGGACGACGGGGATGAGAAACGGCCCGAGCAGGTCGACGACCGATTCGAGAGCCATTGTCGTCGCTTCGGCCGGAGCCGCCCTAACGCTACTGGTCTCCCGCCTCGCGCGGAGTGATAGAGTAATATAGCCCCTGTTACAAAGCCAGTTCATGTACAAGACGGGTCACATCGGCGCCGCGTTGCTGGTGTACTCGCCGATCGGCCTCGCCCTCCTGCTCGCGGGCCTCGACGAGCTGGCCGTCTTCGGGGGCGTCGGGATGATCGCGCTCGCGACGCTGCCCGACTGCGACCATCAGCTCCCCTTTATCGCCCATCGCGGCCCGACCCACTCGATCGTCTTCGCGCTCGTGCTCGGCGCGATGCTGGGGGCCGCAGGTATCGCCTTCGGCAGGGCGGTCGACGGCGTCTCGCCGGTGATGATGGGCGCGTTCGCCTTCGGGATCGGGACGCTCGCGGTGCTCTCGCATCTGGCGGCGGACTCGATCACGCCGATGGGGATCCGCCCCCTCTGGCCGTTCTCGCGGTGGCGCTACTCGGCGAACGTCGTGCGCGCGAAGAATCCGATCGCGAACTACCTGCTGCTTGCGGCCGGCGTCGCCGCCGCGACCGCCTCGCTGGTCGTCGCGGGCGGGGTTTAGAGGACCGAATCGAGATCGGCGACCGAGTCGAGCACGTGATCGGGATCGAGCTCCGATGCCGCGAGTGCGTGCTCGTCGGTGACGCCCGTCCGCACCAGAACGGTGGTCATGCCCGCGCGCTCGCCCATCGCGATGTCGGTGTCGAGGCGGTCGCCGACGATCAGGCAGTCCTCGGCGTCGGCCCCGAGGGTCCGCTCGATCGTCTCGACCGCGCTCGGGGCGGGCTTTCCCATCATCGCGTCGGGCTCGCGGCCCGCGACCCCCACGATGGCGTTGATGATCGCGCCCGAGCCCGGCACCTCCCGCGTTTCGGTGGGGATCGTCCGGTCGGGGTCGGTGCCGACGAACCGGACATCGGGGTCAGACAGCGTCCACAGCGCGTTGGTCAGCTCGTCGTAGGAGAACCCGCGGTCGATCGAGGCGACCAGCACGTCGGCGTTCGCGTGGTCCTCGACCAGCTCGAGATCGGCCGCCCGGAGCTGCTCGCGCAGCCCGTCCTCGCCGACGACGTAGAGCCGCTTGGAGCCGTGTTCGCGCGCGAGCACCTCGGCGGTGACCGAGCCCGCGGTGATCAGCTCCGAGCGATCCAGCGAGAAGCCGTAACTCGAGAGGCGGTCGGCGTAGGCCTGTCGGGTCTGGATCGGGTTGTTCGAGACGAACGCCGGCCGGAGGCCGGCCTCGCGGAGGCGATCGACCGCGTCGATCGCCCCCGGGATCGGCTCGCTGCCCCGGATCAGCGTCCCGTCGACGTCGAGGACGATCCCGTCGTGGCTCATTGGTTCATTCGCTCATTCGGCTGCCGGCGGGTCGTTCCAGGGGGCATCATCGGGATCGATCAGGCGCTCGCGGTCGTCGATCCCCTCGATCTTCTCCACGTCGGCCTCGGTGAGCTCGTCGACCAGCTCGAGCGCGCGGTAGTTCTCCTCGACGTGATCGCCGCTGGCCTTCGGGATCGGGCTGATCCCGCGCTTGAGCAGCCACGCGAGCGCGACCTGGGCCGCGGTGGCGTTGTAGTTGCCCGCGATGTCGTTGATCTCGGGGACCTCCGCCACCTCGCCGCGGGCGATCGGCGAGTAGGCGACCAGGTGGTGGTCGTTGTCCTCGGCGTACGCCAGCAGCTCGTCTTGAGGGAGCATCGGGTGGCACTCGACCTGATGGGCGAAGACCGGCGCCTGGAGGATCCGCTCGGCCTCCTCGAGCTGGTCGGGCCGGAAGTTGCTCAGACCGATCCGGTCGATCGTGCCGTTCTGCACGAGGTCGTCGAACGCCTCGAGGGTGTCCTCGGCGTCGTACTCGCCGGTCGGCCAGTGCACGTAGAGGAGGTCGATCGTCTCGACGCCGAGCTTCTCGCGGCTCTCCTCGACCGAGGCGAGGACGTCCTCGTAGGCGAGGTTCTCGGTGCCGATCTTCGTCGCGAGGAAGATCTCCTCGCGGGGAACGTCGCTCTCGGCGATTGCGTCGCCGACGTACTCCTCGTTCTCGTAGACCTGCGCGGTGTCGATATGCCGGTAGCCGACGTCGAGCGCGCGCTGTACGTTCTCGACACAGTCCTCGGGGTCCTCGAGCTTATAGGTCCCGAACCCGAGGGTGGGAAGCGGATCTGCCATGGTGGCGAGTGTGTCCGCCACTCCTAAAGCGACTGGGGTTGCGGCGGCGGCCGCCCCGGTCGTCGCAAGGACCGCAAGCTGTACCCTTGGGCTCGCAATTTCTACCGAGGACTATCGTACTATATAAGAATCGAATATCGTGGATTTTTATAGATGCCTGAACGCCGTTCGGTATGGCTGTCTCAGGCTTGCCGCTCGGGATCATCGGATACGCCGCAATCTTCCTGATCCTGTTTCTCGTCATCCGAAAGCGGCTGTACGTGGTTCCGACGCTGATCATCGTACCCGTGATCGCCGCGCTGCTCGCGGGCTTTTCCTTCGACGACATCGCGACCTTCGCCGAGGAGGGGCTCCAGGGGATCGTCGGCATCACGGCGATGTTCGCGTTCGCGGTCTGGTACTTCAGCATCATGCGTGACAGCGGGCTGTTCGACCCCTTCGTCGCCCGGATCGTCGACAACATCATCAGCAAGCCCGCGATGCTCACCGTCGGTACCGTCGGGCTCTCGATGGTGACCCACCTCGACGGCGCGGGCGCGACGACGATGCTGATCACGATTCCTGCGCTCCTCCCGCTGTACGACGCGCTCGACGTCGATCGGCGGATCCTCGCGGCGCTCGTGGCGCTGACGGCGGGGACGATGAACATGGTGCCCTGGGGCGGGCAGGTCGTTCGGGGGGTCGCCGCGATCGAGCCCGCGACGATCGCGAACGTGTTCAACCCGATGATCCCCGCCCAGGCCGCGGGGATGGCCTCGGTGTTCGCCATCAGCGCCTACTACGGCCGGCGGATCCGACGGGACTTCGACACCGTCACCGCCTTCGAGGGGGTCGACAACGAGACGCTGATCGAGGAGGCGACCGACGGCCGCGAGATCGATATGGACAGGACGTGGTGGTTCAACCTCCTGTTGACGGTCGCCGTCCTCGGGATCCTCATCGCGGGGATCACCTCGCCGGAGGTCTCGTTCATGGTCGGCGTCGTCGCCGCGCTGGTCGTCAACGTGCCCGACTACGAGCGCCAGAAGGAGGTCCTCGAGCAGTACGCGCCCGACGTGATGACCTACGTCGGCATCCTCTTCGCCGCCGGCGTCCTGATCGGCGTGCTCGAGGAGAGCGGGATGGTCACCGAGATGGCCAACATCATGGTCTTCCTCATCCCCGACGCGCTCGGCGCACACCTCCCCGTGGTCGTCGGGATCCTCTCGCTGCCCGCCCGGCTGCTCTTCAGCCCCGACGCCTTCTACTTCGGCGTCCTGCCCGTGCTCGCGGAGACGAGCGCGGCCTACGGCCACGACCCGGTCGCGGTGGTGCGCGCCTCGCTGGTCGGCCAGACGGTCGGCTTCCCGGTCTCACCCTTCACCGGCGCGACCTACCTGCTGATCGGGCTCGCGGGTATCGAGCTCGGCGAGCACATCAAGTTCACGCTGCCGCTGATGGTGATCCCGTCGACGGTGATCCTCGTCGTCGCGCTGCTCATCGGCGCGATCCCGCTGTGATCGCACAGGACGCGCGTCACTCGACGCGCGAGAGGACCCAGAGCGCGAACAGGGTCGCGCCGACCGTTTCGGGGATCGCGAGGCCCGGACCGATCCGGAGGCCGGCGGCCCACGCGAGCCACTGGAGGACCTGCAGGTTCCCCAGCCAGATCGCCGCGAGCCCGAACCGGGGCTCGCCGGTCAGCACCCCGGCCGTGCCGTCGATCCAGACGACGAGCGTCGCCCCGAGGTAGAAGCCGGTGGCGGCCGGCAGGTGGTAGGGATGGCCGGCGGGGAAGAGCCCCACGCCCGCCAACGACAGGAGGGTGGCGAGGAGGACGAGGGACGCGAGCCAGTCGAGGCGGGTGCGGGCCCGCGCGGCGAGCGACGCCGCGAACGGGAGGCCGAGCGCGCCGGCGAGCACCAGCCCGCCGTTAAAGAGCCACGCGGTCTCCGCGCCCGGCGCGCCCAGATCCGAGAGGGCGTCGCCGGCCCAGGAGAACTCCGGGGCCAGCAGCACCGCGCCGACGATCGTCCCGAGGGCGACCGCGGGCGCGAGCAGCGCCGAGAGCCGGCCGACCGCGACGAGCCGGTTCATCGTCCGTCCTCGAAGCGCGGTAGCGCGCGGTCGATCCGGCGCTCGCGTTCCTCGCGGGCGGCCTCACGCCTTCGTTCGTGGAGGGTGGTCTGGAGCCGGTCGGCGACGGTTTCGCGCAGCTTCGCGGCCTCATCCTCGTCGAGGTCGATCGCCCGGGGGTCGCCGCCGACGAGGCTGCCGGTGCCGGCGGTGTCGATCAGCACCGAGGCCAGCCGCCAGCGCCGTTGGAGGACGGTCTGGGTGTGGATGGCGTTCTGGACGCGGTAGTACGGCACGACCCGGGTGGTCCGGTGCCAGAAGCCCGTCCGGGTGACGACGTACTCCTCGCCGACGTGGTAGCCCCGCGACTTCCACTTGTAGTGGGCCGCGACCGGGGCGAGGGGCACGCCGGCCAGAACGACGTACCAGTACATCTCGAAGCCCAGCGCGAGCGTGCCGGCGTAGACGAGCCCCGTCAGAACACCGAGCGCGAGCAGATAGCGGAAGGCGTAGCGTCTGCGTGCGCGTTTGGGCGGGCGGACGACCTCGAACTCCTCGAAGGGCTCGATCTCGCGGGCGATCCCCCAGGTCGTCCTTCGGCGGGCGATCGGGACGGCGGACTCGGAGCCGACGCTGCCGCCCTGGCCGGGCGCGTAGCCGGCGGTCTCGACGGCGAGGCTGGCGTAGCCGAGCAGGCGCTTGAGCAGGTTCTCCCGGAGGACGAGCAGCTGGACCTTATCGAGCGGGATCGAGCCGTCGAAGCGCTGGACCAGCCCGCGCTCGTAGCGAAGCTCGTCGCCCGAGCGGGTGAGTCGGAAGCCGTAGGTACTGAGGACGGCGCTGATCCCGCTGAGCAGCGCCGAGGCGATCACAACGAGGACGATCACCGCCCCGACGACGAGAAAGGGGCTGATCGGCAGATCGGTCAGCAGCTCGATCAGCACCGGCGGGCCGGCAAGCGAGAGCAGCACCGAGAGGAAGGAGGCGAGCCGGAGGTCGAAGGAGGCGACCGCCAGCACCGCAAGGTCCTCGGGTGTGATCTCGTAGAGCTGCTCGGCCTCCTCGTCGACCGGCTCCTCCCGATCGCCGGCCCCGGCCGCCGTTTCGGCGCGCTTTCGCCGCCGGAGCTCGTTCTGGAGGCGTTTGGCCTCCTCGTAGCCGACGTACCTGAGGATCGCCTCGGTCTCCCCGCCGCCCGCGGTCTCGATGCGCAGCTCGGCGATCTCCAGGGCGCGCTGGACGACGTTGCGCGAGATGTCGACGTTCTGGACCCGTCGGTAGGGGATCTCGCGGTTGCGCCGCGAAACCACTCCCGAGCGGATGTCGAACGTGTCGGGGGTGGTCTCGTACTCGAAGCGCTTGTAGTAGGCGACCTGCCAGGCGACGATCCCGGCGAGGCCGACGACGATGCCAAGCAGCGTGAGGGCGATCCCGCCGGCGCCCAGCGCCGGCCCCGAGGCGATCGCGACGAAGAAGACCAGGGGGACGTAGCCGAGGATCGATTGAGCGATCCGATACGGGATCGAGAGCGGGTGCAGTCGGCTCATACCGCGTCGTCACCCTCGGCGTCGATCGCCAGCGCCTTCAGCCGGCGCTGGAGGTCGTCGGCGCCCTCCGGGGTGAGACCCGGAACGGTGACGTCCGCACCCCGCGAGCCCGCGGTGTAGACGACGGTGCTCGCGAGCCCCGTGGCGCGTTCGAGGGGGCTGCGCCGCGAGTCGACGTGCTGGATCCGCACGAAGGGAACGACCGTCTTGACGCGCGTGAAGACGCCGCGTTCGAGGTACAGGGCGTCCTCGCGGACCTCGTAGCGCCAGACCCGGTAGCGAAGCAGGCTGTGAACCCCGAGCAGGACGAACAGTCCGGCGAAGACGGCGACGGGAAGCCAGGTCCCCAGATCGAGGAAGAAGACCCCGACGGCGCCGACGATCGCCGCGAGCATCGCTGCGGAGAGGGCGGCCTGAAGCACCCAGACGATCCGGATCCGCGGATGAAGCGAGCGCATTGCCTGCCGTTCGGACCCGGGGGAAATGAAGGGCGTGGATCAGGCCTCGGGCGAGAGCACCTCGACGCGCAGCCCCCGCTTGCGGGCGTCGGATGCGAAGGCCTCGTCGTCGGCCTCGAGCGCCTCGAACGTGTCGTAGTGGACCGGTACCACGAGCTCCGCGCCCATCCGCTCGGCGAGATCCAGGATCGCGTCGGGCGACATCGTGAACGCGTCGTCGATAGGCGCGAGGAAGACGTCGGCGGAGAGCCCCTCGTACTCGGGGACGACGTCGCTGTCGCCGGGGTAGAAGACCGCCGTCCCGTCGAAGTCGAGGCGGTAGCCGACGCCCTCGCCCTCGGGGTGATAGGGCGTGCCGTCGTCGTCGGTGTGGCCCTCGGGGGTGTTGTAGGCGCTGATCGCCTCGATCCCGATCCCGCTCGCCTCGAAGCTGTCGGCGATCCCGACCCGGCGGATCCGGTAGTCGAGCTCCGAGACGGGACGCGACTCGCGGTCGATCTCGTCGCTATCGATGCCCTCGAAGACGCAGACGACGGCATCGTCCGCGGCGACTCGCTCGATCCCGTCGGGGTCGTAGTGGTCGTCGTGGGTCACCAGCACCAGGTCGCCGTCCCGGGCGTCGTAGCCCTCGAGGACGCCGTAGCGGCCGGGGTCGACGTATACCACGTGCTCGTCGTCGGTGATCCGCGAGGTCGCGTAGCCGAGCCAGTCGATCGTCAGATCGCCGTGGGTCACAGTCATACGTGCCGATCGGACGGGGCCGATGGAAAGCCTTCCGCCGTCCCGACTCCGAAACCCGAGGGTCAGGCGCCCTCGTCCTCGTCCTCGTCCTCGTCGGCCGGTTCGCTCTCGTCGTCGGAGGCGGGAGCGGGGTCCTGGTCGTCCTCATCCGTGGCCTCGGACTCGTCGGCCGGTTCGCCCGCTTCGTCCTCCTCGTCGGTACATCCGGCGAGCGCGGCCGTGCCCGCCGCTGCCGTTCCGGCGAGCACGAGAAAGCCGCGACGGCCCGTCGTCGAGCGGTCGTGGGTCATGCGGGTCGCGGTTCGGACGCCAGGGACTTAGCTTCCCTCCCCTCCGTCGACGGCGCGACGGCTACGACCGCTCGGGATCACGGCTCCGTACGTCGTTGGCCCCGCAGGCCGGACAGGCGAGTTCCCCCTTCGTCTCGGTGGTCGCCTCCGAGCGCGCGAACGTCGCGCCACAGGACCCACAGCGGGCGTTCTCCCGCTTTTCCAACGAACTGTGCTGCTCCGGGATCCCCCGAACGACGCCGCAGCCACAGGCCGGACACGCCAGCTCGTTCTCCGTGTCCGTGGTGGCGTCGCTTCGGGGAAACGTCGCCCCGCAGGCCGTACAGCGCGCGTTGATCGGGCTCGGCATCGTCATGACATAGAGTGGCACAGATATAGTTCGTCCGGTGGGCCGGGCCAGCGTTTTGGGCCCTCGCCGCCCAGGAGCACGCATGGAGTTCGACGTGATCCAGGGCGACATCGCTCGCCAGGGGGCGGACGTACTGGTCAACGCCGCGGGGACGAGCCTGCGGATGGGCTCGGGCGTCGCGGACGCGCTGCGCCGCGGGGCCGGCGAGGGGATCAACGAGGCGGCCATGTCGAAGGGCCCGGTCGATCTGGGCGCGGTCGCGACCACCGACGCCTACGGACTCGACGCCGAGTACGTGATCCACGCCGCCGCGATGCCCCACTACGGGGACGGACGGGCGACGGCCGAGAGCATCCGGGACGCGACCCGAAACACCCTCAAGCGGGCCGACGAGCTCGGCTGTGAGTCGCTCGCGATCCCCGCGCTCGGCTGTGGGGTCGCCGGGTTCGACCTCCGGGAGGGTGCGCGGATCATCGCCGAGGAAATCGACGCCTATGAGCCCGACTCGCTCGCGGACGTACGGTTCGTCGCCTACAGCGACGAGGAGTTCGAGACCGTTCGGGAGGTCGCTGACGGGGTGCGGTCACGATAACAGGACGACAGGGCGAGGCGCCGGTCAGTCGTGACCCGAGACGCGGACGGGTTCGTAGGGATCCTCGAGATACTCCATGTCGCTTTCCGAGAGGTCGATCTCCAGGGCCTCGACGGCCTGTTCGAGGTGTTCGATGCTCGTGGTGCCGACGATCGGCGCGTCAACCCAGTCCTTGTGCAGCAGCCACGCGAGCGAGATCTGGGCCATCGTGACGCCCTTCTCCTCGGCGAGCTCCTCGACGTGCTCGTTGACCTCGGGACCCCCGCCCTCGCGATAGGGGTGTTTGTACATCTGCTCTTCGGACTCGCCCCGGGACGTGGCGTCGATCTCCGTGGCGGGCCGGGCGAGGTAGCCGCGGGCCAGCGGGCTCCAGGGCATCACGCCGATCCCCTCCTTCTCGCAGAGCGGGAGCATCTCGCGTTCCTCCTCGCGGTAGACCAGGTTGTAGTGGTTCTGCATGCTGACGAACCGCTCCAGGCCCAGCGAGTCGCTCGTGTGGAGCGCGTCGGCGAACTGGTGGGCCCACATCGACGAGCCGCCCAGATACCGCACTTTCCCGCGGCGCACCGCGTCGTCGAGTGCCTTCATCGTCTCCTCGATGGGCGCGTCGTAGTCCCAGCGATGCGTCTGATAGAGGTCGATCGTCTCCATGCCCAGCCGATCGAGGCTGTTCTCGAGCTCCTGCTCGATCGCCTTCCGCGAGAGCCCCTGCGCGTTGGGGTTGTCGTCGTCCATCCGCATGTACGCCTTCGTGGCGACGACCGGCCAGTCCGAATCGTAGCCCTCGAGGGCGTTGCCGAGCACGCGCTCGCTCTCGCCCCGCGAGTACATGTTCGCGGTGTCGAAGAAGTTGATCCCCAGGTCGATCGCACGGTCGATGATCTCCCGGCCTTCCTCCTCCTCGAGGACCCACTCGCGCCAGTCGGGGTCGCCGAAGCTCATACAGCCCAGACAGAGCCGGCTGACCTCCATCCCGGTCGAGCCGAGCGTGGTGTACTCCATGAATGCCCGTGTGCGGAGTCGGGCCAAAAAACCCACGGGCGGATCCCTCTCTCGGCAGCAACCGTTATGATGGAGGAGTGGTAAATACGACCATGGTAAATATTGACACTGTCCTCAAGGCCGGGGGTGTACTCCTGTTGGCGGCCGTCGCGCTCGCCGTCCTCGGCACGGTCGTCAGCATCGCGATCTGGGCCATCGAGACGGCGATCACCCTCGCCGCCATCGTGGTACTGCTCTATCTGGGCTACCTCCTCTTGGGCTACCTGACCGGCGGATCGTCGGATCGGTCGCGCCCCCGGTCGCGCGATCGGGACCGGGACCGCGATCGGATCTTCGAGCGGTGATCCCGGCTGCCGGGCCGACTCTTAAGTGAGTCGCCGTCGAACCCCCTCCATGGACACGCTACGGCTGTTGAAGATCGCGGGGTACGCCCTCGCGGCGATCGTCGCACTGATGGTGATCAGCGCGCTCGCGAGCATCCTGCTGTCGCTGCTTGGCATCGTCGTCGGCGTCGCCATCGTCGGCGGGATCGCCTACCTGGCGTACAAGCTCTACACGATGACGGGCGGCGAGGGCGGCGAGATGGACGACCTGGACGTCGGCTCGAAGGTCGAGGACCTCCAGCGCGAGTTCGAGCGCTGAGGCGGAGTCAGGGTTAGGTGGCTGGCGGTCCAAGGGTCGGTATGGTACTCTCGAAACTGTTCAAGGCGATCGGCGTCCTGATGCTCGCGGTCCTCGCGGTCGCCGGGATCGTGGGCTACAAGCTGTACAGCACGTTCAGCGAACACGGCGAGTTTGAGTTCGGATGGGCGGTGAGCGATCCCGAGTTCGACGAGGCGCCTTAGAACGGAATCGCCGTCGGCACCGAGAGCAGTCCGGCGTCGACGAACAACAGAACGCCCACGATCGAGGCCCCGAGGAAGTACGGGCGGGCCTCGTTGGCGGGCTGGCGGACTTTCCTGTCGGCGAAGCCGGTCATCAGTCGCTTCGAGCCGATCTCGACCAGCATCGCGAGGGCGAACCAGAGCGCGAGCATCGCGAGCACGAGATAGCCCTGTGCGCTGCCGAAGAGCGAGTCGACGGTGTAGCGCGTGCCCGCGAGGTGGCCGCCGCTGACGAACAGCAGGAGCGCGCTGATCCGCGAGATCCACTGGAGGCGGGCGGTGACGGTCTCGAGGGGCGCCGCGTCGAGCGCGCCCTGGCGGGCCAACGGCAGGATCGCGACGGTCAGGAAGATCACGCTGCCGACCCAGAGCCCCGCGAAACCGAGGTGGATCGCGTTCATCACGGCGTCGATAAGCGACATACGCGGCGTTCGGGCAGTCGGGAAACAGTCCTTGCGGTTTCGCTCAGTCGGTCGCCGTACCCGTGCCGGTCGATTGGGCCTCGCCCTCCTCCTGGCTGCCCCGGTTGAGCCACAGCAGCGCGGCGAACAGGACGACGCCCGCCCCGCGCAGCCCGAGGTCGAGCGCGAGCGTATCGAGGACCAGCCAGATCCCCGTCACCGCACGCCCGACGTCCTGGACGAGGAGCAACAGCAGCATCGGGGCCATGAGCATGACCGAGCTCAGGCCGAACAGCAGGCGGTGGGCGTTGGGGACCTCGCCCCCGTAGTAGCCGATGATCGCGACGCCCATGGCATAGACGCCGACGAACATGCCGAGGATCGGGATCACGACCTCGGGGATCGAGTACGAGAGGTCGAGCAGGTCGCCCGTCCCGAGGATCTCGCCGTCACGCAGCAGCAGGATGCCCGGCGAGAAGACGAACGCGAAGGGGACGAGGATCTTGTTCAGCGAGAGCAGGAAGGCGATCACGCCGGTCTTGAACTCCTCGGCTTTCGCGACCCCGGCGGCGGCGAAGGCGGCGATCGCGACCGGCGGGGTGACGTCGGCCATCAGACCGAAATACAGCACGAACAGGTGAGCCGCGAGCAGGGCGAGCCCGAAGTCCTGCAGGGTCGTTCCGAGCATCGAGATGATGATGATGTACATCACCGTCGTCGGCATCCCCATCCCGAGGATGACCGAGGAGACCCCGACTAGCAGGAGGAGCAGGAGGTAGGAGTCGCCGCTGACCGCGCGGATGAGCGCCGCGAGGTTCGGACCGAGGCCGGCGACGGCGATCACACCGGGGATGACGCCCGCGGCGGCGACGGCGATCACGACCGTCGTCGCGGTACGCGCCCCCGAGTCCATCGACTTGACGACGAAGGTCGTGAAGCGCCCGAGCGTCGAGGTCGTCAGGCCGGGCCGGCCGACCCGCTCGCCGACGTCCTGTGCGGCCGAGTCGACCGCCGGATCGAGGTCGAGCAGCGGCGACTCGCGGTCGGGATCGGCGAGCAGGAACAGGAGGCTGACGACGAGCGCGATGACGCCGAA